>NZ_JABBDR010000078.1 GCF_018854495.1 Acidithiobacillus ferruginosus | reverse complement strand
CCGCCGGTGATGCGGGGCGGGCCATCCTGGAACGGGTGCTGGCGGAAGGGGACTTTCTGGCGGTGCGGGTGATGCGTTGAGTGGTCATGACCATGCGCCTGTATAGCTGGAACGTGAACGGCTGGCGCGCCGCCTGCCGCAAGGGTTTGCGCGAATGGGTCGCGACGGCGCAAGCGGATGCGCTCTGCTTCCAGGAAATCAAGGCCGACCCGGACCGCCTGCCGGCGGCGGAAACCGCACTGGATGGTTACGATGCCCGCTGGGCGGTCGCTGAACGCCCGGGTTACAGCGGCGTCGCCACCTTCAGCAGAGCGCCCTGCCGGCCGCTGGCAACGGGTCTGGGCATCCCGCGCTTCGACCGGGAAGGGCGCGTGGTCGTCACCGACTGTGGTGATTTCGACCTGTATAACGTCTACTTCCCCAACGGCAAGAAGGATACGGAACGCCTCGCCTTCAAGCTGGATTTCTATGCCGCCTTCCTGGAACGGATCAACGCACGGGTCGCCGCCGGCCGGGCGGTGGTATTCTGTGGCGACGTCAACACCGCCCATCAGGCCATCGACCTTGCACGCCCCAAAGAAAACGCGAGAATATCGGGTTTTCTCCCCGAGGAAAGGGCCTGCCTGGACCAATGGGCAGCGGCGGGCTGGGTGGACAGCTTCCGCCACCTCCATCCGGGTGCCGTGGAGTATTCCTGGTGGAGTCAGCGCACCAACGCCCGCGCCCGCAATATTGGCTGGCGTCTCGATTATTTCTGGATACATGAGAGCCTGTTGCCGCGCCTGCGCGGGGCGGGGATCGCCACCGATGTGACCGGCTCCGATCATTGCCCGGTCTGGCTGGAGTTGGATTGAATGAACCTGGAACAATACACCGCCCTCGCCGGCGACGCGCTGCAGACGATCACCGATTTCCGGCGCTGGGGCGCCAGCCGTTTTGCCGCCGCAGGGCTCGATTTCAGTCAGGGCCAGCAGCAACCTCGCAGCGAAGCCGACGCGCTCCTGGCCGCGGCACTGCACCTCGAGCAGGAAGACCTTGCGGAACTCGGCACGGCACGCCTGCTGGACCGCGAAAAAACCACGATCTTCATGCACTTTTATCAACGGGAAATACTCCGTCGGCCCGCCGCCTATATTACCGGCGAAGCCTGGTTTGCCGGGCTGCGTTTCAGCGTCGATGAACGTGTCCTCATTCCCCGCAGCCTGCTCGAACCCTTCATCGAGGAGGGCTTCGCGCCCTGGGTAGAGGCGTCGCAGGTGCGCCGCATTCTGGAGATCGGCACGGGCTCCGGCTGCATGGCCATTACCCTGGCCCTGCGCTTTCCGGAGGCGGAGGTGGATGCGGTGGACATCTCTGCAGATGCCCTCTCCGTCGCACACGCCAATATCCGGCGTTACGGTCTGGAAGACCGTGTACACCTGCATCAGTCCGACCTCTTTGCCGCCCTGGGGGGACGACGCTATGACGTGATTCTCAGCAACCCACCCTATGTGGACGCGACAGCCATGGCGGAATTGACCCCAGAATACCGGCACGAGCCTCGTCTGGCCCTGGCCGCCGGTGAGGATGGTCTGGACTGCCTGCTCCCCCTTCTGGAGCAGGCGCCGCATCACCTGGAGGGGGGCGGCATCCTCGTGGTAGAAACCGGCGACGCCGAAGAAGCCCTCATCCGTCGCCGTCCCGACCTGCCCTTGATCTGGCTGGAGCATCCGGCCGGAGGTTCCGGCGCCTTTCTAGTGGTAGCCGCGGCCGACGGAGGATTTTAGGCATCCTGCGCAGCCTCAGTCCGGCGTCGCCAGCAGGTCCAGGAAAGCGCGCACCGCCCGCGACTGAAAATCGGCCTGAGGGCGCATGAGGTACAGGGTCCAGAACAGGCCATGGGGCGGCTCGAGGCGCAGGGAAGCCAGCGGCCAGCGTACCTTATCCAAGGCCTCTACCGACGCGAAGCCTATGCCCAGCCCGGCGGCGACGGCATCTCGCAGCGCCTCAACCCCGGTCACCTCGACGCTGTAGCGCGCACGCAATCCGGCACGGGCA
>NZ_JABBDR010000077.1 GCF_018854495.1 Acidithiobacillus ferruginosus | reverse complement strand
GCGCGGTAGCCACGGTCAGCATGTGGACCGTGATCACCGCCGGCGTCCTGACCATGGCTGTGGCGTCCCTGTGCGCCGCTGACCGCCTGTCCCTGAATACCACAACCTGCTTCCCCGTGGGCTTTTATCAACGCGGCAATACCCCCGTATCCCTGAAAGACGGCGACATGGTGTATCTTTGCCCGCCGATCCACACCGCATCGATGAGCCAGGCTATTCGACGGCATTGGGTCTCTCACTCTTCGGGCGGGCCCTGGTCCTGCCCTGGACACCTCACCCCCTTCCTCAAAAAGATAGTCGCCCTACCCGGCCAAACCGTTCTCGTGAAGAGCGACGGCGAATGGGTCGATGGCAAAAAATTACCCAATAGCCAGATGATGACCACCAGCCCCGGCGGCCGGCGGGTAATCCATATGCCCTATGGCAGCTATCACATCAAGCCGGGCGCCTTCTGGGACTATGCGCCGGGCAATTACGCCTACGACAGCCGATATTATGGGCCAGTATCCATCGGGAACATCATCGGGTCGGCCAGGCCTTGGCTGGTGATTCCGGGATCGCAGTACTGGCTGCAGAAAGGAGATTGAATATGGGATGTGAAAATCTTCAGAATTTTTTTCAATTTCTGCAGCTATAGGTGAAGGCAATTTCGCCAGACCCTATAGGAGCATTATCATGAGCATTGAACGTCCAACTACGCAGGAAGCGCGTTTACAACATACCCCCGAGCAAGTAGACCTGAACGACATTGCCAATATCCTGTTATTAGCAGTCCTGGACAGCCAAGGCTTAAACGACGCTGGCACGGAATCCGGTATCGACCAGCGAGTAATAAATGGGGCGCGGCGCTGGTTAGCGGGTCCATTAGCCGAATTACTTTTCAGAACATTGGATATAAATCCAGAAGCGGCGCTGGATCGTCTCTACAAAAAATGGGCGGCTGCCGACGCTCGCGTAGATCAATCCACCAGCATCCTTCAATAAAAGGGCGGTACCATGATTAGAAACATGCGTCTAGTTGAATCCCAGGCGGTTGCCAACCACATAACCACGCGCGACGACGTCCAGCAGGAGGCCGAAGTGCTCTGGCGGGATGGACAGGGCGATGGGCCCTGCCCCACCGTTGGATTGTTCGCATCGGATTGGAAACGCCAGCTCGCGGGCTTCGGCTATACATCGTCCCAACACAAGGTATTTCTGCACGCCAGAACCCTGACCGACCCGGAACTGCGCCGCTATGTCCTGGCGCACGAGCTGGGGCATGTGGCCTGGCACCATCCGGCCAAAAAGGACGCCATCGTTTGGTTCCTGGCCATATTGCTGTTTTTCTTGTCGTTCATCATCGGACTGTTTCAGGCTTTCTGGGTGGCGGCGCTGGGAGGCAGCATCGTGGGTCTCTATGCCCTACCCCAGGCCGAGCGCGCTGCGGATCTATGGGGGGCTGCGGCCCTGGGGGCTCATCTCGGTGACCCCAAGACCGGCGCATACGCCATGATTCGCGGCATGCAAATCGCTATGGTCGCCCGCGGCAAGCCCAATGACGCCATCATGCAGGATCGGCTGCGGAACCTTCGGAACCGGCTCTGATGCTGCCCATTCAGCCAGCCATCCAACAATGCGCGGCGCAAATTGCGCCGGTCACCATGGCGGCGATCATCCGGGTGGAATCCGGTGGTGATCCGCTGGCGATGTGGGACAACACCGCACACAAAGGTTATCGCCCGCACACCTTGGGCCAAGCCCTGGCTATTCTGCGGCGATTGATGGCGGCCGGGCATCAGGTGGACGTGGGCATCGCCCAGGTGGATACCGAAAACTTCCGGAAATATGGGCTCTCCCCTGCTACGGCGCTGAATGCCTGCACCAATCTGCACGCCGGCGCAGAGATTCTGCAAGCCGCCTGGGACACGGCACGGCGTGAATATCCCGGCAATCCGCAACGCGCACTCTTCCATGCCTTTGAAATCTACAACTCGGGCGCGCCCATCGGCGACCGCAGCTATGCGAATCACATCCTGGCCGCGGCGGGCATACCCGTTTATATCCAGAACGATGGTGCCATGCGCTATCATGCGGTACCGGCCTCCGCATTTGCCATGCCCGTTCAGACGAACTGGGATCCTGCGGCGCAGAAGCCGGGCGATGGGTTCATGCAGTGGACGGTGGCCCAGCTGGCTTATCACCCGCGGCGAACGGAACCGGCCACGAAAAAGGCCGCCTTGACTACCAGCGGCCCTGTGCGCCTGCATATCAACCCATAGCGGTCATCGGATCAGGTTCAGAAATTCCTCCGGTAAGGCACTGACGGCGGCCAGTGCATCGGCTACCGCTTCATCGGAAATCACTTCGTCGCCGCCACCTTGAGTAGCGGCGGACTTACGGCCAGCGTCTATCTCCTCCATCAGATCATCCGGCATCGCGGCCTGCGGGAACTCGTCACTGGGTGCCTCCACCACACCACCATGCGGCCCGAAGATTTTCACATAATCTTTGCCGTGGCAGAGCACGTCCGATTCCATCGGCGCCGGCACCCGCGCTCTTTTCAGAAAAACGGGATCCTTGAAATAGAGGATCTGCTGTCCATAGACGGGCGCGAACCCCGCCGCCAGAATCAGCATGTCACCAGCTTCCACAATCCGATCTCCGTCTTTTTTAGGGCCGCGCAGACGCATCACTTCATCTGGCGTGAGCAGTGCCCGGCTTTGATAGGTCAGTGAGGTGCTCATTCCTTGCGCTTGCGGCAAGACGGAGCCCTGGTAGGTCTGATTTGTGTTTTCCATGGTGATCGTCTTGGTGCCCAGCATGTCGGACACCCACTTGGCCGTTTCTATTTGGTTGGGCGCATAAATGACACGGATATGGCAGTTACCGATAATGGCCTTGGATCCGGACTTCCCGTAACCATGCGCCTCATCTTCCAACTGAGCGGCGTCCTGGGTGATCAACATCAGTTTGACGTTGTAACCCGCCAGGAAGGCAATCGCATCCTGAAAAATATCCATTTTTCCGAGCGATGGGAATTCATCGAGCAGGACCAGTAACCGATGTTTTCCCACGCACACGATCCGGCCATCCTCCTGCACCAGGCGATTGGCCGCTGTGAAACGACTGGCAATTTGATTCAGAATCAACCGAATCAGGGGCTTTAACCGGTTTTTGTCTTCGGGTGAGGTAACCAGGTATAAAGACACCGGATCTTCGTGATCCTGAAGATCGATGATCCGGAAATCGCTGTATTCAGTCCAACCGGCAACAATAGGATCGCGATAAAGACTCAAAAAACTATTCATCGTACTGATCACACCGGATTTTTCATTGTCCGCCTTATTGAGCATTTCTCTGGCGGACTGCGCAATGACGGGATGCACCCTGGTGCTGTTGCCACGCTGGTCTTTCCACTGAAACTTTCCCGCAGGATCATGTTCGATCCGCATCATCCGTTCAAAAGCGACGTCTACATTACTCAACTCTGGGTCATTCAGGTAAGCGGACACGCCGCGCATGGTTTTATCCGGCTGTGTGTACAGCACATGCAGAATCACGGAAACCAGTAGCGCAAACCCGGTCTTCTGCCAGTGGTCATTCAGGCCCTTACCGTCCGGGTCGACGATCATGGTGGCGATGTTCATCACATCCTTGACTTCAAACTTGGTGCCCACCCGGATTTCTTCCAGTGGGTTGAAATGACAGTTTTGCGCCTCCTCGTGGTTAACGTCGTCATCGTTTTCCGTCGCGAACCCGGGATTGAACTTCAGGACCTTGCTTCCCATTTTGCGTCGATATCCTGCTGTCAACGCATAATTTTCACCTTTAATGTCATGTACAACGACACTTTCCTTCCAGCCGCCCAGCAGGGTTGGCAGCACAAGGCCGACTCCCTTGCCGGATCGGGTGGGGGCGAAGGCGATAATGTGCTCCGTGCCGTCATGGCGCAGGTACATCAGCGCCTTCCCTTCTTTATAGCCTCCCACATAGCAAATCCGATCGCTCTTCTTTTTGGTGTCCGGAAGGAGGCTCATCCGCTCGACTTCTTTTCGGGACGCCCAATGCGCGCTGCCGTGGATGTCATTTTCGAGGATCTGTTCCCGGGCCTTCCCCGCCTTCTGGCTGCCGACCCAGTAGCCGGCGCCGGCGAAGGCCGCCGTAATGCCCGCGGCCACCCAGAAGGCTTCGGAGATCAGCGGGTATTTCGTGTAATATTCGAGGAACGGCTTGAAGAAGGGGATCAGGCTG
This sequence comes from Acidithiobacillus ferruginosus, assembly GCF_018854495.1. Taxonomy (GTDB): domain Bacteria; phylum Pseudomonadota; class Gammaproteobacteria; order Acidithiobacillales; family Acidithiobacillaceae; genus Acidithiobacillus; species Acidithiobacillus ferruginosus. The sequence goes on along the minus strand of NZ_JABBDR010000077.1, from coordinate 10,338 downwards.
TAAGCCTGGACGCCACCGAGGAAAACCATGGGTTTGTATAGCGGCATGAAATCGTGAGCCGTAGAGCCCAGGATATGTGCGCCTACCGTGCCGCCGACCAGGTTCCCGATAATGCCACCGAAGATGGCGCCGGTGATGGCGTCATGGGTCGCAAAGCGGGCTTTGCGCTGGGTCTGGTAGTCAAACAGATTCTGGTCTGGCCGGTGCGCCTGATTCTTCTTTGCCATAAAAATACCCTCTGACGATGGTTGTCATGAGGGTATAGCCCGGCGCCATGAGAGATAGGCTGAATCCACTACTGGCGGAGTCCTATTGCGTCAGAATCAACCGCAAAGCTTCCAGCACCGCATCACCAGACAATTCCATATCGGCCCTACCCGCCTTTTCCAGCAAACCTGCAGCGATCTCCTGCGGAACCCGAACGACAATCAGCGGTGCGTAGCCGTCGGCGGCACTGGATGCCGTAGCCGCATCGCGAATGGGCGTACTTTCTCGGGCGCTGGCCCCCTCAAAGGTCGTTGTCCCTCTGGTTTCCGTCCCCGCATTGACCGCTGGCCGGGTGACTTGTCGGGTCATCTCCCCCGCTCGGCGCGCCGCGAACGCCGCCTCCTGCAGTTCATGAGCATCGCCCATGCTTTCAAAAGTGCCTTCGGCGTCACCAGAATCAGGAAAGAACATATGGCGTCCTGCGGCGGCCTTACCATAATCCCCATGCGCGGGATCTTGGCGAGGACCGTCCTCAACGGATTCCTCTGAATGGGTCACCGAAGGCATGGCATAAGCCTCCGCAAGACTCATCCCCGCACGAACACGAGTCGCGATACCCCGCTCCTCCGGTTTCTCGCTTTGCACGAAGTCCCTGACTTTGCGCAGATCCTCCAGCGATAATCCACGGTCCTGCAACTCCAGCTTGACCTCTATCTCGTAACGATCCTCTTCTTCCACCAGCAGATTGCGCGTCAGCGTTTCACCAACCTGAAGCCGTGCGGACACCCGGTCGATGACCACGCATTTATTGGCGTCACGAGACCATGCGAGCATGCGAGCCATTTCATTGCTGCCGATCTCATCCATGGACACACCCAGCCGTTCGGCCATGGCCTGCGCTTCCGGATTCGCCCGGGCCAACAGGTTCTTGACCCAGGTCGCAGACCGACCAAGACGCCTCGCGAGCGCCTCCTTGCTCAGCCTGGTGTCATCCAGCAACCGTTGCAGCGCATTACCAATATCTTCCGGGCTCATGTCAGAGCGTGCCAGATTTTCCACGAGCTGCATCTCAAGCTTATCCGAGTCGCTCGCAGGCTCCAGGATGTGAACCGGGATACGCTCCAGGTCATACCCCCTGCGCTTGCAAGGTTCACCTCGTTTCATGGCCAGCTTCGAGGCGCGCCACCGGCGCTCGCCGGTAACTATCTGATACTTCCCTTCGCCTAACGGCTTGACCGATATCGGTTGCAATACGCCGTGCTGCAGAATGCTCTCCGCCATCAATGCCAGGTTCTCATCGACGGTACCACCTTCGGTGAACTTGCGCGGCTGGTCCGGATCGGGCTCAATGTCATCCAGCGGCACAAAGAGCGCGGTCACCGCGGGGGCCGCCTGATTTTCCTGGCGCTGTTTTTTTGACGTTTCGCCGACGTCCTGGACGGCAGCTCCCAAGGCATCTTCCAAACTGGCCATAATCGATTTTTTCACGCCACTTCCTCCCCGGCATAGTCACTATCAGCTTCCGAAGCTTCCTGTATCAGACGTTCGCAGGCAGCCCGCCACACGTCTGCCGCCGGATCTTTGGGTGCATATTCCCAGATCGACTTGCCATTACGTAATGCGTGCTTCACGACTTCCCGGTCCGTCAGCACTTCCGGGAGCAGCAATTCGCCCAACTTGGGCCGTAGCCCCTCGATGATGGCCTTTTGTGTGCCGGACACAACTTTGTGCAGATTAACCAGAGCGCGCAATTTCATGGATGGGCGTCTTTTTTTGAGGTCATGCCAACCCATGATCATGCTGACCAGGCCTTGCGTGCCCAGCGCATCGGCGGTGAACGGCGCCACCTGCAGGTCCGACATCATCAATGGAACCACCTGACGCACACCAGGCGCCGGCGGCGCATCCAAAATAACATAGTCGAAACCATAATTTTCCAGGCGTTTTAGCGCTACGATGCCCTCCTGCACATCATCATCCACCGCGTCAATTTCGTCAGATGATTTTAGTAGCTGAAAGCCAAACAGGCTCTCCGTAAAAACCGGTTCCCGATCTTCGTACCACAAATCCAGCGCCGTGTTCTCTTTGGTACGATGGGCATTCTGATCTCCCGTCGCCAAAAATGATGCAGATCCTTGTTGGTCCAGATCCACCAGCAGGGTCTTAAAACCTGCGGCATGCGCCGCCGCCGCGATGTGCAGGGCAATAGTGGTCTTCCCCACGCCGCCCTTCTGATTAGCTACCGTAATTGTTTTCATGTGGAATGCTCTCCCTGCTTGCGCAAAATCTCTTCCCTGCGACGGCGCTCCTGGACGGGTGGATACTTGTACCACGTCCACCAGTACAAAAGGGTATAGCTCAATGATGAAAGGGATACGTTTTCCTTGATCGCCAAGCGTTCCAATTCAGTCGCCAACTCTGCTGGAATGCGGATATTCACTTGCATCCACCCGGTCGCCTGCTTTTCGCCAATGGCTTCCGACATGGTTTGCGTAAGGCCTTTGGTAGGCCGCCACGGAAGACCATACTCCCACGGTCTTTCCTGCAGAAACTGCGTGGCCATGTCCTTGTACATCTGTTTGAGGGAAATACCCAAGGCAAAGCCCAGCGCCTTGCTGTACAGATGCATCTTGACCGGCGCGCGAGTCGGTATCTCCGCATACTGCTGCTTGCTACGCTTGTCTGTGAAGATTCTCATCCCTTGCTCCATTATTGCTATAGCAATAACTTAGTCACTGACACACCTGATGTCAATGGCACAATGGTGTTAGGGGTGCTATCGACTTCCGAAGCCGTCGCAACCAGCACATCTGAATGCGCTCACCGGAATCTCCTGACCGGCAGCGCGGGCATGTCATCCTGGCTCTGAACCAGATCCAGCCGGTAATGCCAGAAATTCCACATGCGCGGCGAGAACCACCCCGCTTCGGCATTCTCCAGGGCATCGACAAGCTTTTCTGGCCCAAAGGTGGTTTCCAGTCGGCGGGTATCTTCCCAGTCGCCTAAATTCATGACCTGGGCGATCAGGCGACGTTCGTACTGGAGTGCATCGTCAGGCGTCTTCCACCAGATATACTTGGTGAAGTCGCGTAATGCCTGCTGTTGTGCATCCACCCCAACCTCCCACCAGCAGTCGACAACCTAACGGACATTATACCACCTTCCTTTTGCGCATCGGAGTGTCAATTGGCCCGATTCCAATCTCTGTCGAATTGGGCCTGCAATTCCCCAATGTCACGGCCACCCAGCAGCAGCCCCATTTCGCGGTTGACCTGCAGGCTGGTCCGACTAAAATTCTCTGAGCCGACGAAGGCCTCAGATCCACCAACGAGCATCTTGGCGTGCATGTAGACGGGGGATTTCGGCATCAACCGAACCTGTACGCTGTGCGACCGCAGAAATGCCACATCCTTTTTGCCGATGGAATTGATGCTGGCAGGCAGAATGACCCGGGCGAGCGCGCCTTTGGCCGCGATGGCGTCCAGTGTCGGGGCGTATGGGCCTAGCTCCTCACTCTCGATGTCCACCGGTCCCGGCTGGTCAATGATCCCAATGATTTGCGCCGCAGAAGTGCCCGGAGACAGGACCAGCACTTGATGGGCGTACGCTGGTGCATGCCGGTTATGCCAGTCCGCATTGAAAACCGCGTTGGTGGCATTCACCACCTGGACATTGCGGGTCACGTAGAGGTATTCCCGGTTCTTGTGCCCCAGCGCCGACCAATCGAAATTGGCGGTACCGATCTCACATTCGTGGCCGCTGCAGAGATATTTCGAGTGCTGGAAAGCGTAGTGATTCCCATGGCTGGTGAAACGATAGGGCGCCAGGTGCAGTGTCGCACCCGTGGCCTCTATGGCTTTTTCCTCTTTGCGTACCTGCCATGGTTTTATGCCGTAGGGCTTGCCCTCAATGATGACGCGCACGTCGACGCCTCTGGCATGGGCGGCTTTCAGAGCTTTTAGAATGGGCCGGTCAGCGAGGTAATACACGCCAGCGCTGATCTCGCGGCGGGCTGATTGGATGACCTGGATGATAGGTGCGGGGCCTGCGTTTGGTTCGATGTAAAGGGGCATTTTTATGCTTTCCTGTTTTCTGGGCAAATAGGCTTGAGTTTAGGCTCTGTTTCCACAAATCGAGATAGTCACCCGTCACGCTACCGCTTGATCCACGCTGCGAGCCATCCCGGGTCTTCCCATGTGCCTGCACGCACCATGCAGACTAAGAGTTTTTCCACGGCGCTACTGGGTACAACATCTACCCATGCGTGAAAATCATGATCCGCGTCGTAGACGTCAATCAGTGCCCCCATGGTGAGGGCGTATCCCGCCGCTAGGTGCCCGGCCTCGACATGCCGGAAGATACGATCAGCGATGTGCTGCAGATTGGCCATTGCCCTTTCCTTTCCCTTTTTTCGATCGTGCTGGTGTTTTGCCGCTACCGCCTGCTCCGGACGCCGGGCGCGCCGCGCCCACGTTGATCCGGGTTTTCTGGGCAACCTGTATCAGCACTTCAACAAAGCTCTGTTGTTTCTGTTCAAAGATATCCGCCTGCACGCGGCCGTCGGCAATGGCGCTCAACACCTCTTCCCACTGCGCCGTCGTGACCGGGTCGGTCAACACCTTGGGCAACCCGTTGACCAGCGCTCTACCTATACTGGTGCTTTGGAGCGCCTTGCTTCTACGCTCAATGAATCCGTACTTCAGCAACTTCTCGATCATTGACGCGCGCGTGGCCTCGGTGCCAAGGCCGGACGTTTCTTTGAGCTTCTTTTTGGCCTCCGGATCCTCGACATACTTGTGAATGCTGGACATGGCTTCGATAAGCGTGCCATCGGTAAATCGTTTCGGAGGCTTCGTCTGTTTGGCCTGCACATCACTGGCCACCACCTGCAATTCATCCCCTTTCAGAACTACGGGCAATCCCTGCTGATCGTCCTCATCCCCGTCTTCGGAAGCTGATAACGCGTATATGGCCTTCCAGCCCGCCGATACCGGCACCTTGCCGTTGGCTTGCCATCTTTGCGTGGCACAAACGAGGACAATCTTCGTGGCCCGGTATACATAAGGCGGATAGAACTGCGCGAGATAAGACCGGACAATCAGGTCATAGACCTTTTGCCGGGCCTCGCCGAGCGTCCCTTCCATCTCACCCGTGGGGATGATGGCGTGGTGCGCCGTCACCTTGCCGGTATCCCAGATAGCACTTTTCAGCCTGGGATCTGCCTTGGCCACCAATGGACCATACGCCGGATGCTTCGCCAGCGCTGACAGCACCCGTCCCGATTCGGCGAACTGTTCTTCCGGCAGATACCGGCAATCCGTCCTGGGGTAACTGGCGGCCTTGTGTTCTTCATAGAGCGCCTGGGCGCAGTCCAGCACCTGCTGCGCGCTCATCCCGAACTTTGCGGAACAGGCCTTTTGCAGCTCAGACAGAGAAAACCCCAGCGGGGCCGACTGCTTCTGTTCCCTGCTCTGGAAATCCTCCACGACAGCCTTGCCCACACTCCTTGCGGCTGCCGCAATGGTGTCGGCAACCGATCTGTTGGTCAGCCGGCTCTCTTCATCCAAACCCGGTGCCCCCTCGACGGGCACCCAGGCCGACCAGAACGATGTCTGGCCTTTAGCCGCCTGGATGCGGGGCACGAAAAAGTCCTTGGCCTTGAACTGCTCGATGGCCTCATCCCGGCGCACGATCAGTGCCAGGGTGGGCGTCTGCACCCGACCGATGGACAGCACGCCGGAGCCCGCATTGACCAGGGTAAATGCGCGGGTCAGATTCATGCCGACCAGCCAGTCCGCCCTACTGCGCGCTTCCGCAGCGGCGGACAGGTTCCGGTACTCCGCGTTATCCTTGAGCGTCGCCAGCGCCTTGCGCACCGATTGTTCGTCCAGCGCCGCCAGCCAGATCCGTTTCGTGGGACCTTTCCAGCCCATTTCTTCCAGTATCTCATCCACCAGCAACTGCCCCTCGCGGTCCGGGTCGCCGGCATTGACCACGGTATCCGCTTGCTTGAGCAAGTCCCGAATCACCTTGATCTCCGCCCTGGCGTCCGCCTTGGGTAACTTGATCCACTGCTCTGGAAAGATAGGCAAATCTTGCAAACGCCATCGCTTTGTTCCTTTGCTGTTCAATGGCACGTCATCAGGCGTGTAAAATTCTGGATCAGCTTGCTCAAAAATATGGCCACGAGCCCAGGTGACGACATTCCCGCCGCCACACACAATATGCCCGTTGCCGGATTTATGCGGCCCCGGCAGGTACTGCGCAATGCCTTTGCCAAGCGACGGCTTTTCGGCGATATAGAGTTGAATCAAAGATCACACCCTTTGTTTATCGCCGTACTGAGCAGGTATTGCACCAAAGCCGAAATACTGGATCCGTGCGGCAACGTCTGCAGCCTGCGCATGGTGGCTTCATCCATGGCGATATTCACGGGGTGCAAGTCCAGGGGCGGATTACTGCGGCTGCGCCGCTTTGCGCGTTCCAACAATTCCTTATCGTCCAGTTCCTGCATGGATTTTGATACCCGCCTGCTCCGCTCCGGCATGGGCGGGAGCCCATCTGGAATCGCATCGATATCCAATCTCACAACGACGTAACTTTGCATCACTTATTCCTTTACCGGTACGGATTGATCATCGCCGCCAGCGCCGGGGCGGATGGGGTCGCGGGGGCTTCCTGCGGCGCCGGGTTGTACGTTCCCGGGAATACCAGGTCCTTGGTCACCACGACCTCGAACGCATACCCGGGACGGATTTTCAGGGTCGGCGAGACGTTCATGCCCTTCTGCAGTATCCCTGCTTCCGCCTGCCCAAAGGTCTGCGACAATGCCTGTTCGCTATTAGACAGCGCCTGATTGCCGGTAACCCCTGTCGTGTTGGTTGCCGTGCTCGTTGGCGACGCCATGGCCATGCCGACGTTGATCACCGACATCAGCAAGGCGTCTTTGAAGATGGCCCACGTATGGTCATCCACCTCGTCATGAAACCCGGAGAAACCACGCGGACCCGCACCCGGCATGGAGCCCAAATTAATATATGTACCGTTCGGAAAGATGACCCTCTCCCATCCCATGGCCACTCTGGTTTGTCCGGCGATGACCCTGCTGGCATAGATACCCACGAGCTTGCTGCCCGCAGGGATCAGCAGGTAAGCGCCGCTGTTGCTGTCGTAGACTGGATGCGCAACCACCGCAGTAACCTTGCCAGGGATATCCGAGTCGATGCCCGTGCTGAGAATTGCCGGGATCACGCTGCCTTGCAGCAGTTCATAGGGCGATGCTTCCTTTCGCACCAAGTGCTGTTCATAAACGCCCACGCCGGATTCCGCATGGCTCTTCGGGGCGGGAACCGCCGACTTGACCGGGAATGGCTCCCCGGTCGCTGGCGGAATTCCCGCCTTCGCGGGGCCCCTTGTAGTGGGCCAGGGCACCATGGCGGATGATTGGCCGCCCGCCAACGACGTCTGCAACGCCTGTACCTGCGGGCTAACAGGTTGCGGCTGCGGAGGTGGCGCATGCCCTCCCGGCGCCCCTTGTCCAGGACCCGGCGCGGACGGCGATGAAGGCCCGCCCTTGGGATGCGCCGCTGCCGCCGAAACGGCGCTGGATGTCGGAGCCACAGGAGGCGGTGCGGCGGCGTATTCAGGATGCGAAGACACCGGGCCAATTTTCTTGACCACACGCTCTGTCGCCTTGTGCGATGCTTCGTAAGATCGATATTCGTTGAATGCGAAATACAACGCGCCGGCTGCAACCAAAGCTATCCAGAGCGGCTTTTTATTGATGAAGGTCGCCATCATGCCGCCGTCTGGTTTGATGTCGCCCCTCAGGAAACCAGGTGCCTGCTGATCCTCGTCGGCCCGTGCACTCGTGCCGTTGGAGGGGTTTCTTTCCCAGAATTTCCAGTTCATCCGCAAGCCCCTTATCGGTGCGTAATCTTTACGACCTTGCCGGCGCTGCCCTTCCCGGCCAGCAACAAGATCTGATGCGGAACGGAGTCGACAATGAAATAGTGATCCCGGTATTGCCAGTTGATGATCGCGGGTTGCCCGGCGCTGTTTTCCGCCATGATGGTCGGCATGCCGCCACGACTGGCTTGCCCGGAGGGCATCTGGATGTAGGTGTGCGTACCATCGTCGAAGACTCGCACCGGCCGAATGTTCCCGCACGCGCTATCGCTAAACCATCCACCGCCTGCGCAATGCGTCTTCCAGCGAAAATCGAGGTCGGCCGCATTGAGGTTGGGTAGTGTGGCAATCGTCTCGGCATCCGCTTTGGCCTTGGCCGCCTGCACACTTGCGGTCTGCAAATGCCAGGTGGATTGAATATCCTGCGGATAGTAAAAACCCACTTTCGGCGTGTACTTCGAGTGGTCTGACACCAAGTTGACGTAGTAGATCAGCGGTTTTCCGGACTTACTGGTCGCCGTGATCATCAGGTTGGTGTGGAGCCCTGCAAAACGGGGGGATATGGTGAGAATGGGCGTATTCCCGGCCATGGCCTGATGCAAGATCCACTCAGCGGGTGCGCCGATATCCAGTTGCTCCGGGTGACACCCCGCCTGCAACTCGACAATGCTGATGTGCAATGGTGACGCTACGACCGTAGGCCAGGAACCGCCATAAGGGTACAGAATGGTCCCATCGGACCCCGCGATGGGGGGCAGGTTGTTCAACTTTCCGGATGCATACGCTTGCGTGAGCGATTTCTCAGCATCCGCCCTGGTACGGAAACTCATCTTTGCGGAAGGCGGGGCGGCAACGATCTTCCGCCATGTTTGGGCGTCGTTCACGTCCGCACCGGAAGCCGCAGGGCCGCTCTGAATGGCCGGCACCTGATGGTCACTTCCCGTTTTCGGCACAATGACACCGGCTACCGCCAATCCAGGCAGAATCGACAGTACAACCAGCGTAGCCAGTTTCCGCAGTGGTTTGTCGGCGTTCATAGGGTCGGATTCCAGTTGAAGGTGGTCACATAAATACCAAACGGATTGCCGGCGAGAACATTCGGATTGTTGCCGGGCTTTATGACCGCGTAATTAATAATGCCCTGATAATGTTGCTTGTTGGCGATGCCACCGTTCCCGTCATACTGAGTCTCGGTCCAATCGATTTGAAAAGCGCCACCCGTGGACTTAAGTTTGCCGATGGGCAGGGCCGAAGTGATTTTCACGGTTCGCCCACCCAGCCGCTTGGTGTAATCGATGTAAGGCGAATGCCGCTTGAAATAGGCGTTGATCAGGTCTTCGCTCTGCTTGTCCACATAGTGATAGCTGTCGTCGATCAAGGTCTTTTCCGTAGGCACGGACGGCGTCCTGGATCGGACCAGCCAAATCCAGTGTGTGAGAACATGGGCCACGATGGGCTGCTGATATGTGCCGGCATCCACGGCCTGCGCCAGATGAACGGACGCGCCGAGTTTGTTGACCTCGACCACATAGGGCACCACATGCACCCGGTCCGCTTCGTAGATCATGCCCGCCCCGAAGCATGCCGCGATGCCGACGGCCGCGAAAGCCATCATCCGCCAGTTCTTCGCCCGTGCAATGTTGTCCCCATCACGCTCCAGCCATTCCCGCCTGGCCGCAAGATAGCGTTTGTCCTGTTGCTGGTTTACGTCGCTCATTTCCGCCTCGACCGTCTCTCGTTATTATGGGTATAGCGGCATGACTGGAGAGATAGAGCATGTTTTCATGCCCCATCCTCAGCGCATTGTCGGCTCAATCATCCAGATGCTTGGTACCGCCACCAGGAGCGGATACGCCGCCCGCGCTGCCTTCGCCGGGGGAGAAGTGTTCATGAGCCTTGTTCATTCCGTCATATACGTTTTTTGCAGCATCCTGTGCACGCTCCCAGGCGCTTTTCGGGCTCCCGCCAGAGGAACCACCAACGGGTGCAGGGTTGCCGCCCGATTGGCCGCCTGCCGGACTGGAGGTTTGCGGAGCATTCGATCCACTACTTGTGGGGGCGGGCACCCCCGTGTCCGGGGGCGGCGTATATTTTGGCGTTGGAACGCCCGCCGCCGCATCTGCTGGAGCGCCGGTGGCGGCAGATGGTGACATCCCACCCCCTCCTCCTGACCCGCCATCGGCTGCAGATCCGCCGCCTACTCCGGCACTCATACCACCAGCC
>NZ_JABBDR010000076.1 GCF_018854495.1 Acidithiobacillus ferruginosus | reverse complement strand
GTTGAGCCAAACACCCGCCGCGGGCAAATCACCGGTGCCCGACAAGGCCAGCGCTTCCGGGCCATTGGGCGTCATGACGGTCACTCGGGGCAGCAATTGTGCCACCAGGGCTTCGCGCAATCCGGCCCCGGCCAGGGCCGTGCCGCCTCCGGCCGCCAGCACCGGATCCAGTACCACGGGAATCTGCGAATGATCCGCCAGCAGCGCGCTCACCGCCGCCACCATAGCCGCGCTGCCCAGCATCCCAATCTTGATGACCTGTATGGACATATCCTCCAGCACGGCACGGGCCTGCGCCATGGTATCCCGCGGATCGACCGGCGTGTAGCCGCGGACGTTCACCGAATCCTGAACGGTCAGCGCGGTGACCGCCGTGCAGCCATGCACCCCCAGGCTGGCCAGGGTCAGCAGGTCGGCCTGCAAGCCCGCACCCGCACTGGGATCGGAGCCCGCAATAGTAAGAACGACCGGCAAAGGGCCCACCGCTTCGGGATGACGGGATTCCATCAGGGTTGAATCCTCCATATCAAGGGAGCATACATCAACAACCATTATGGGGCTCTAGCCTAATCCAAAAACCTGTGGATAACTTTGTGGATACTTTGCCCATAGTAGTGATTCCGTCATGACAACGACATCCCCGCGCCGGGGAAAATGGCCATTCAAAAAATAATTTGCATATATAACAATAAGATATAAAAACTAATGAAACATGATTCCCAATAAATCCCCATAACTGCTGTTTTAACGTCTTTGTGGAAAACTTTCTTCATCCGGAAGGCGGCTCCAACCCCCACGGGGGTCAGGATTCCGCCGCGTCGTCGCCCGTCCTCCGCCGTTTTCCTGCCACCCTGGCAAAAATCGGGTCATAGATGGCTATGGGCAGATGCCGCAGGAGGGTGCCCAGCACCGCCATCTGCCAGGGCAGAACGCACCATGGCCGACCCCGGTCGATGGCCCGCCGCATTTTCGCCGCAGCCTGGTCCACCGCCATCAACCAGGGCATCGGGTAGTGATTTTCCGCGGTCATGGGCGTAGCCACATAGCCGGGGGCGATGCTGCACACGCGGATGCCGCGGTCACGCAGTTCCAGGCGCAGGCTCTCCAGGTAGGCTATCGCTCCCGCCTTGGACGCTGAATACGCCGCCGCACCCGGCAGTCCGCGAAAACCGGCGACGCTGGCGATGCCCGCAATCCGCGCCTGTGGCGCCAGATAGGGCAGGAAGGCGCCGCAGGTCATCTCTACTCCGATCAGATTGGTGGCCACGATTTCGGCAAAAACGGTGCGATCCGCGGGTTCCGCCGTCAGCGTGCCGTGACTGATGCCCGCGTTGGCGATCAGCACGGCGACGGGCCCGAAGTCTCTGGCGAAATCCGCAGCAATCCGGTCGAGGGCGGCCCCGTCGCAGACATCGGCCGTTCGCAACTCCGCCCGTGCACCCCGCGCGCGCACCTGAACGGCCGTTTCCTGCAAAGCCGTCCGGCGACGCCCGAGGAGCAGGATCACCCGCCCCGGCTCCGCATAGGCCAGCGCCAGCGCCCGGCCAATGCCACTGCCCGCCCCGGTGATCACTACCGCGCCCATCATCGTCGACGTCTGCCCCTCACCCCGCCCGCATAGGACATCAGTTCACCCGCAACCGCCTTTCATTAAAGCACTATATTCTATTTAACAGTAATTTGTCGATACCATAAAAGCCATACCCACCGGCAAACACCTGGGACAGGATAACTGCCATACAGCAGATATAAATTGCATTTCAATAAATAAAAGTTAATATAAAACAAATTGTAATGTAAATGTTTTACAATGAAAAAATAAATGTACATGTTATTTTCCAGAAGTATTCTGCCATAATTTACCAGCACATCGCCACGCCGCCGAAAATCCGTCGGCCATAGCGATGTGCTGGCATGTACCGCTACAACTGGATATACTCCACTGACGGAGAATTATGGTGAAACGCCCTTCCCGTTGCGGGAAGCGAGCCCACTCTGCTGCCGCGTGCCCCTGCACTTGGCAGCGCCGGGGCAAAGCACCTTTCACCTTCAGACCCTCTGACCAGGTTACGCATGAGCAGTCATCCAGCGCCATCCGCGCTGCACAACGGAGATGCCCTATGGGCAGCGCTGTGCGTGCAGTTGCAAGAACAGACCACCGCCCAGCAGTTCAACACCTGGCTGCGCCCCCTTCGTGGCGAGCTGCATGGTAACGAATTGCGCCTGTTCGCACCCAATACCTTCGTCATGGAATGGGTACGGGAAAGGCTGATAGACCTGCTGGAGGCGGTGCTTGCCGAGCTTGCGCCAGGGATGCTGCTGCGCCTGGAACTCAGCCCCGACCAGGGGCTGGCGCCGGTCCCGGCGGGAACGGCGACGCCGTCCGCCCCCTCCGTCACCGAGCCGCGCAACGGCAACCGGCTCAATCCCGGATTTTCCTTTCAGTCCTACGTCGAGGGCAAATCCAATCAACTCGCCGTAGCGGCCGCCCGACAGGTCGCGGAAAATCCGGGGAAATCCTACAACCCCCTGTATATCTATGGCGGCGTCGGACTGGGCAAGACCCATCTCATGCAAGCGGTGGGCAACGCCATCCTCCAGCGCAATGCCGATGCCAAGGTGCTCTATGTGAGCTCCGAAGGCTTCATCATGGACATGGTGCGCTCCCTGCAACATAACACCATCAACGACTTCAAGCAGCGCTACCGCAAGCTGGACGCCCTGCTCATCGACGACATCCAGTTTTTTGCGGGCAAGGATCGCACCCAGGAAGAGTTTTTTCACACCTTCAACGCCCTCTTTGACGGTGGTCGGCAGATCATCATCACCTGCGACCGCTATCCCAAAGAGGTGGACCGGCTGGAAGAGCGCCTGCAATCGCGCTTCGGCTGGGGACTGACGGTCGCCATCCAGCCTCACGATCTGGAAACCCGCATGGCCATCGTTCTTTGCAAGGCGGAAGAAAGCGGCGTCGATTTGCCGGAGGAGGTGGCCTTCTTCATCGCCGAGAAAATCCGCTCCCATGTCCGCGAACTGGAAGGCGCACTGCGCCGGGTCGTCGCCCACGTCAACTTCACCCACAAGCCCTACGACCTGGATACCGCCCGCGAGGCCCTGCGCGACCTGATCGACGTGCAGAAACGCATGGTCAGCCTCGACAACATCCAGAAAGTCGTAGCCGAGTATTTTCACATTCGCGGCTCCGATATGCAGTCCAAGCGACGCAGCCGCAACATTGCCCGTCCCCGGCAGGTAGCCATGTGCCTCACCAAGGAACTCACCAACCACAGTCTTCCGGAAATCGGCGAGGCCTTCGGCGGACGCGACCACACCACCGTCCTCCACGCCTGCCGCCAGGTCGAAAAACTCCGCCTGGAAGATACCCAGATGGACGAAGATTACCGAAACCTGTTGCGGATTCTTGGCGCATGATCCGAGACCCGCATAAGCTGTGGATAAGCCCCTGCATAACACCTGTGCTATCCCTGTATGAAAAATGGCGTGTTTTTTTATCCCGGGATATACCCACTTATCCACAGCTTGTCGACCGCCTGCCAAAACCGGAAACCTCATACCGGACAAGGCGCTACCATACCTTTCCACAGGCCATGCGGCCATTAATAGTATTAGTAGTTAAAAGAAAAATTATAAATTATATTTATAAAGAGACGCCATCGATCCCTTTCCAGCCCTGGCATTCTAGGAGCACACCCCGATGAAAATCACCATAGATCGCGAAGATCTTCTTCCCATCCTGGCCAATATGGCCAATATTGCCGACCGACGCCCGGTACAACCGATCCTGGCCCATGTCCTTATCGAAGCCGCAGGCCAACACTGCCGCTTCGTCGCTACCGATCTGGAAGTCCAGCTTTCCGCCGACCTGGATCACCCGGTAGATGCGCCGGGCACCTGCGCCGTTCCCGCTCGCAAACTCTATGACATCTGCCGGGCGTTACCCGAACACACCCCCATAGAATTTCATAAAGACGGCGAAAAGCTGCTCTTGAAGGCCGCCAAGAGCCGCTTTACCCTGCACGTATTGCCCGCCGATCAATTTCCTTACCTCAGTACCCACAGCAGTCTCTGTCAGGGCAATGGCAATGCCAAAACCTTTCGCGAAGCGCTCGCCGTCGTCGCCAACACCATGGCACAGAACGACGCCAGGCTTTTTCTGAATGGCGTCCTCGTCGAGGTGGAAGGTCAGGAACTGCGTCTCGTAGCCACCGATGGCCATCGTCTGGCCATGATGACCCTGCCTTTTGCCAGCAGCCTGGAAAGCGGCAGCTACCAGGCCATTCTGCCGCGCAAGGCCGTCCTCGAACTGCTGCGGATTCTCGATGACGGCGACATCGTCCTGGAGATGTCGGATGCCAGCTTTCTGCTCAATGATGGTACACAGCAGTTCGCCTGCAAGCTCATCGACGCCAAATATCCCGATTACCGCCGGGTCATCCCCCAGGGACACCCCCGCTTCGCCATCCTGGACCGCCAAGCCTTCAAAAGTGCCTTGCAGCAGAGCGACGTTCTGGTCAGCGACCGTAATCCGACCACCCATCTACATCTGGAAAACGACCAGATGACCCTGCGCAGCCGCAATGAGGAGCAGGAGGAAGGCGAAATCCAGATTCCCGTCGAGTATCAGGGCGACACCCTGGACATCGCTTTCAACAGCCGCTATCTGACGGATACGACCCAGATATTCCCCCAGGAAAGTTTGCGGATGCGGGTCAAGGACAGCGACAGCAGCGCCGTTTTTACCCCGGTAGACGGCAATAATCCCCTGTATATCATCATGCCCGTCCGTCTTTGAGATGCCCCTGGAGGCCCTGCATATCCAGTCCGTGCGTTGCATAGAAACCCTGGAGCTGAAAACGGACCACCAGTGGAACTGGCTGATAGGCGCCAACGGCGCGGGCAAGAGCTCGGTGCTGGAAGCCATCCACCTGCTTGGTACGGGGCAGACCTGGCGACACGGGTTCCGCCATGTCCAGCGGGAGGGGGACGACGCCTATCTGGTCAGCGCGCAGCTGCCCGATCATTTCCTCGCCCTGCGCCGGCGTGGCGAAGAACGAGAAATACGCTATGATGGGGAGCCGCTCGCCTCTGCCTGGCTGCTGCTGGATATTTTGCCTCTGCAAAGCCTGCACGATGACAACAGCCATTTTGTCTCGGGGACGGCGGAGGACCGCCGGCGCGTGCTGGACTGGGGTATTTATTACGCAGACCGGTATTACGGCACGGTATTTCGCCAATACCGGCGGGCGTTGCAGCAACGAAATGCTTGGCTGAAAAGCGATCATGGCCGACAACCCTGGGACGACGGTGTCATCGTCGCCGGCGAAGACATCCAGCAGCGGCGGCAGGCCCATCTCGCCGCGGTGCAGCCCGAAGTCGTGACCCTCTGGGAACGCTGGTCCGGATCACTGACCGGGCTCAGTCTGCATTTGCACAGCGGTTGGAAGGAAGGCATGGCGCTGGGCGACTGCCTGCTGCGGGACCACGAACAGGATCGCGAGGCGGGTTATACCCACAGCGGCCCGCATCGCGCCAATCTGGCATTCCGGATACGCAGCAAACCGGCACCGGATATTCTTTCGCGGGGGCAGTTGCGGGTGTTGGGTCTGGCCTATCGTCTGGCGCAGGTGAAAATCCTGAAGCGGGCCGGGTTGCCCCTGCCGACCATACTGATTGACGATTTCGCGGCGGAGCTAGACGCTTCGGCACGGGATTGGTGGGTCAACGAACTCGATCTGCTGGGTGTGCAGATCTTTGCTGCTGTCACCAGCGCCCGACAGATTCCGGCGACGGTGGGCGGTAGTCATTTTTGTCTGGCAGCAGGCCAGCTTGAGAAGGAAACGGCATCATGATGGAAACATACGATTCTTCCAGTATCCAGGTGTTGAAAGGTCTGGAAGCGGTACGCAAACGCCCCGGCATGTATATCGGCGATACCGATGACGGCAGCGGACTGCACCACATGGTCTTCGAAGTAGTGGATAACGCCATCGATGAGGCGCTCGGCGGATATTGCGACACCATCATCGTGACCATCCACGAGGATGAATCCGTCAGCGTCAGCGATAACGGTCGTGGTATACCGGTGGACATGCATGCCGGGGAGGGCCGCTCCGCTGCCGAAGTCATCATGACCGTGCTGCATGCGGGTGGTAAGTTCGATGACAACGCCTACAAGGTTTCCGGCGGACTGCACGGGGTTGGTATCTCGGTGGTCAACGCCCTTTCGGAAATGCTGCAATTGCGTATCTTCCGCGACGGTTATGTCTGGACCCAGGAGTATCGCGATGGCGAACCCCAGGCACCCATCGCCCGCGGCGATGCATCACGCAAACATGGCAGTACCATCCGCTTCAAACCCTCGCCCAAGGTTTTTGCCGATACCCATTTTCACTTCGAGATCATCGCGAAGCGCTTGCGCGAACTGGCCTTTCTCAATTCCGGCGTGCATATCACCCTGCTGGATGAGCGGGCTAGCCGGGAAGAAATCTTTCATTATGAAGGCGGTATCCGCGCTTTCGTGGAGCATCTCAACCGCAGCAAAACCGCCATTCATCCCAGTGTGATCACTCTCACCGGCGAGCGCGACGGCATTGTCGTCGAAGCGGCCCTGCAATGGAACGAAGGCTATAACGAGACGGTGCTCTGCTTCACCAACAATATTCCCCAGGCCGATGGCGGCACCCATTTGGCGGGCTTTCGCGGTGCCCTGACCCGTACCTTGAACCAGTATATGGAACGGGAAGGCATCATCGCCAAGGCCAAGGTTGCGGTGAGTGGCGAAGATGCGCGTGAAGGACTGACAGCAGTGCTTTCCGTCAAGGTACCGGACCCCAAATTTTCTTCGCAGACCAAAGAAAAACTGGTCTCCAGCGAGGTCAAACCGATAGTCGAGTCCTCCATGTCCGAGGCGCTGACCATATTTCTGGATGAGCATCCTAAGGAGGCGCAGGCCATCGCCGCCAAAATCGTCGAAGCGGCGCGGGCGCGGGAAGCCGCCCGGCGGGCACGGGAACTGACCCGCCGCAAGGGCGCGCTGGACATTGCCAACCTTCCCGGCAAGCTGGCCGACTGTCAGGAGAAAGACCCGGCCCAGTGCGAAATCTATCTGGTGGAGGGCGATTCCGCAGGCGGCTCTGCCAAACAGGGCCGGGATCGCCGGCATCAGGCCATCCTCCCCCTGAAAGGCAAAATCCTCAATGTGGAACGGGCGCGTTTCGACCGGATGCTTTCGTCCGACGAAATTGGCACCCTGATTACCGCGCTGGGTACCGGTATCGGTGCCGGGGATTTTGACGTGGCCAAGCTGCGTTATCACCGGGTCATCATCATGACGGACGCGGACGTAGACGGCAGCCACATCCGTACCCTGTTGCTGACCTTTTTCTACCGGCAGATGCCCGATCTGGTGGCGCGCGGCCATATTTACATTGCCCAGCCGCCCCTCTACAAGGTCAAGAAGGGCAAGGAGGAACGCTACCTCAAGGATGACGTCGAACTGGCCGCGTATCTGCGTGAAATTGCCATGCAGGGCGCGCAATTCCGTCCCGCGGCGGATGCCGAGCCGATCACGGACGAGCAACTGGGCGGCATGATGCGTCAATACCAGAATATCGAGGCACTGGTGCAGCGTCTGGAACGGCGCTATCCCGGTACTCTGCTCTGGGCCTTGGCCACGTTGCCACCCATCGTTGCGGAGTCGGCGGATAGCGCTACCTGGGACGATTTCGCGCGGCAGCTCCGCGCGGCATTGGAAGTGAATGCCCTGCCCGCCGAACATTACACGGTGGAGCGGGTGGGTGAAGCGGAGGCCTTGCGCCTGGTGGTGCGCCGCGAACATCACGGCAGCCTGGAACTGCGTTTCTTCGATCAGGATTTTTTTGCCGGTGGCGAATATCGGCATCTGGCGGACTATGCGCGGCAGATCGAGGGCAAAATTGGCGTGGGTGCGCGTATGGAAAGGGGCGAACGAGGGCTTGCCGTCAGCCGTTTCCGTACCGCCATGGACTGGCTTCTGGCGGACGCCCGCCGTGGCGTCGAGATTCAGCGCTACAAGGGGCTCGGTGAAATGAATCCGGAACAGCTCTGGGAAACCACCATGAATGCCGAAAATCGCCGTCTGGTGCGGGTAGATGTGGAAGACACCATCGCCGCTGACGAAGTCTTTTCCATGCTCATGGGCGACGCGGTGGAGCCGCGCCGGCGCTTTATCGAGGAGAATGCGCGTTTTGTATCCCGACTCGATATCTGATCAGATGTAGGGCTGAATTGCAGGCGAGGCGTTGACAATAAGGGCTACCTTGGCAATGAACGTTAGTGCTCTGGATTGCAGGGACAATCGATTTTGAAAGTCACCCTAAAAATTCCTGCATTTCTCACCCGTCCCATCACCATCCCTCCCCATCGGGGGGCCATGCGTCTGGTTTTTTTGGGGATGCTCATGGGGGTGTTGGCCTTTTCCGGCTGGTACGCCTGGTTTTCCTGGCATAGTTATGAACGGGACAGCCAGAGTCAGTTGATGATGGAATCCGACATGGTCGCGCAAACCACACAGCGTCTGCTGGACGGTCATGCTTCGGGGCTCCGGTTTTTGGGGATGCAATTACAGCGGGCGGATGCGCTGCATCACCCCCGCCGCGCCCGGATACTCCTGTTGGACTACCAGAAGGCCACTTCGGGGGTCGCCAGCGCAAACCTTATAGCGTCGAGTGGACAAGTCATCGCCTCCACAGCCGCACCGGCGGGGGAACCGCTACCGGACTTTCGTAACGATCCGGCCATCTGGCCTGGTTTTCAGAAAGCCTTACAGACACATGGCATGCGGGTCTACCACCCGCTCCGGGGGCCATTGCGAGGTCACTGGTTCATCCGTCTGAGTCATACAGTGTTTTCCCCGGCTGGAAAACCCTTGTTCGTCGTGGCCACCCCATTGCGCCTTGGCGACATCGAAGACTTCCTACGCCTGTCGCCTCTGCGACCCGGGACCGCCGTCGGCCTGATCCGGAATGACGTTTATATCGAGGGGCGCTGGCCCGTACCCTTGGGTAATCTCGCCGGGATGCTATCCCAGCTGCCTCCCACGGGAGCTCTGCGGCACGCCCTGGAGAGTAACCCCCAGGCACGGCAGGGACATTATGCAGGCTTCGTTACGGTGGGACAGACCTATCGGGTTGGGGCCTTTACACGTTTAAGTCATTATCCTTTGACTGCTTTCATTTCTATCCCCAGGAGCTCGTGGCTGGCCGTCTGGTGGCGGCGGTATGTCGAATTTCCTCTGCTCTTTCTGATCATCATGTTGGGGTTAGGCCTGGCCGCTTATAGACGAATCGTCTTTCTGGATCGCCGATGGAGCGAGCAACGGGAGGCGTTCGAGCAAACCCTGACCACCCGGGCCACCCACGATATTCTGACCGGTCTGCCCAATCGCGAAGCCCTGAGGCTGGTATTTGACCAGGCTTTAGCCCGTGCTGACCGCCAGGAGCAGCTCCTGGCGGCGGGTTTTCTCGACCTGGATGCCTTCAAGCTGGTCAACGACCGGTATGGCCATGCTGCCGGAGACGACCTGCTGAAAGAAATGGCCCGCCGCCTGCAAGGCGCGGTGCGGCGGACGGATACCGTGGCGCGCCTGGGCGGCGATGAGTTTGTACTATTACTGGAAGGCCTGCGCGGTGTGGATCAACTGGATCAGGTCCTGGCCCGTCTTCAGACTGCGATTGCGCAACCTTTCCTGATCCAGGGGAAAGAGATCAGCCTCCAGGCGAGCTTGGGACTGACTATCTATCCTTTTGACGAGGCTGCGGACGCCGACCTGCTCCTGCGGCACGCCGATCAGGCCATGTATGCGGCCAAGGCGCGTCCTGAGCGGGGGCGCGAAGGGTGGGCGCAGCTCTATCACCCGGATCTTGGTACCATCACCATGGGCGATGAAATGTTGCGCCAGGATTTTCTGCAGGCTTTGGTCGCCGGAGAGGTGACGCTACGTTACCAGCCTCTGGTGGCCCTGAAGACAGGCCGGGTGGCGGGCCTCGAGGCCCTGACCCGCTGGCGCCGGAACGACCGGGAGGTCTCCCCCGATCAATTCCTACCCTCCCTCGGCATGCGGGAGCGTCAGGCGCTGGGGCACTTCGTATTGCAGACGGGACTGCGGCAACTCGCGCAATGGCGGAAAATAGGACTGGACCTCTTTCTCAGCGTCAATGTCACTCCAGAAGAGCTCGACAGTCCCGGATTTGCCGATACGGTCTTCGACATCCTGGCTACCCAGCCGTATGTATTCCCGGAATCCCTGGTACTGGAGGTGCTGGAGATCGGGGAAATCCTCGAACAGGAGGTCGCAGTGGGACATCTGCAACGCCTGCGCAGTGCGGGCGTGAAGATCGCGCTGGATGACGTGGGGAGCGCGTATGCCTCGCTCCTGCGGCTCAAAAACCTGCCCATTGACGAGATCAAAATCGATCAGGGTTTCGTCCGCGAGCTGTTGAACAAACCCCAGGACCTGATCTTCGTCGAGAGTCTCATCAACCTGGGTATGAGCATGAACGTCGTCATCACGGTGGAAGGGGTGGAAACCGAAGAGCACATCGCCCTGATGCGCGAGATGGAGGTCGACTATCTCCAGGGGTATGCCATTGCCAGGCCGCTGGAGGCGGAGATGGTCGCTGATTTTGTGCATGCCTTTGTCCTTGGCTCCGGGGATGCGGATACGCCGCTGCTGGCTCTGCACCAGCATCTGGGATGGGTGCATGTGGCAGAAGAGTCTGCGATGAATCATGGGGGTTACGAGCATGCGGAACTGTCCGCCTGTCCGATCACCGTCTGGCTGCACGCCCATGCGCCGGAGCTGCCCGGGGTAGAGGCCTTGCTGGCCGAGCATGAAGCGGTGCATGCCCTGGGGCAGGAAATCCTTCGGGTACGGCAAAGCGGAACGCGCGAGGAACTGCATCGGCTACTCGGGCAACTGCATGAGCATAGCCACCGATTTCAGGAGGAGCTGGGGCAGGCAGTGAGGGCCATGCGGGACAACGCGGCGGCCTCCTGATCAAAGCGCAAGGAGGCATGGGCCAATGGATGATATTTCCTCCGGCCATCTTGAAAAGATGACAGAATCCCATATTGCCAGCAGAATATGACAGTTTCATGAATGCTGTCGCAGCGCAGTCGCTCGTATGACTCGGGAGATCATAGTGCTTAATTTACTAAACTTTGAATATAAAGAACTTTTTACTTCTGAAGGTCTCGTGCGGCTGGATGGGGAATTTCTTCGTATCCTGGCGGAAAAAGACCAGACCCTGGTGGAAGGCCTGCAGATATATCGTGCCGCCGGAGCGCGGCCTGCGGATAAAGCCCAGAGCGAGTTTCTGCTGCGGCTTGCGCCGCACCTGGAACAATTTGTCGCCCAACTCTTCCACCTGGGGTCGGAAGTGGCGGCGTTGCAGGCCCGGACCCGCAGCCATGACGTAGTCATGGCATTCAAAAAGCATTTCGTGTTGCGCCGCGCGCGCCGTTACCGGGGTGAATTCCCCGAATCCTTTGCCGATCTGGATCAGTGGCTGGACAGCGAAATCCGGCAGCGCGGTTGGCCGCTGGAAGATCGCGAATGGGCCATTGCCCGGCTGGGTGAAGCATGGCTCGAGGAGGAAGCGGCTCATGCCGCGGCCATCGACCGCCTGACCCGGTGGTGTGCCCATATCCTGAGTGATCCGCAGGCCGCCCTGGCGGTGCAGGGCTGGTCCAGTTTCCGCCTGCCCCAACGGGTGGACCACGAGGCACTGGTACCCTTGAAACGTCGGGAGGATCTCCCCGGTGCGCCCTTCGTGGCGCCGGACGGCACCCTGCGGCGCCGCGACAGCTTTCATCTGACCGACCTGCGCATGGACGCCCGCAGCGTCCAGAGCGAAGTCCATTATTGTTTGTACTGCCATGATCACGACGGGGATTTTTGTTCCAGGGGCTTTCCGGAGAAAAAGGGCGTGCCGGAACTGGGTCTCAAGGTAGACCCCCTGGGCGTCACCCTGACGGGCTGTCCCCTGGAAGAAAAAATCTCGGAGATGCAGGTACTGAAGCGGGACGGATTCCATATCGCCGCCCTGGCCATGGCGATGGTGGACAACCCCATGGTTCCCGCCACCGGACATCGCATCTGCAACGACTGTATGAAGGCCTGCGTCTACCAGAAGCAGGATCCGGTGAACATCCCCCAGGTTGAAACGCGGATCCTCACGGATGTGCTGAATCTCCCCTGGGGCGTGGAGATCTACGATCTGCTGACCCGCTGGAACCCGTTGCGCGCCGTGCAATATCTGGCGCAGCCCTACAACGGGCGCAAGGTACTGGTGGCGGGCATGGGCCCGGCAGGCTTCACCATGGCCCATCATCTCCTGCAGGAAGGTTGTGCGGTGGTCGGTATCGATGGCCTGAAAGTCGAACCCCTGCCCCGGCAATGGCTGGAGCAGCCCATCCGCGACTGGAGCAGTCTTCAGGAGGACCTCGACGAACGCATTCTGCTCGGGTTTGGCGGTGTAGCCGAATATGGCATTACCGTGCGCTGGGACAAGAATTTTCTCAAGCTGATCTACCTGACCCTGGCACGGCGCTCGAATTTCCAGATTTTCGGCGGCGTGCGGCTGGGCGGTACCATCACCCTCGAAAACGCCTGGGAACTGGGCTTTGATCATGTCTGCATCGCTACCGGCGCGGGTCTGCCGCGGGTGGTGCCCATGGGCGAGAGTCTGGCGCGCGGTATGCGTCAGGCCAGCGACTTCCTCATGGCGCTGCAGCTCACCGGAGCGGGTAAGCGGTCCAGTCTCGCCAATCTGCAGGTGCGCCTGCCGGCGGTGGTGATCGGCGGTGGCCTCACGGCGGTGGATACCGCCACCGAGGTGCAGGCGTATTATGTGCGGCAGGTAGAGAAGGTGCTGGCGCGCTACGAAGCGATGGTAATGCATTCCGGAGAAGAAAAACTCCGCGCCGGACTCTCCGCCGAGGATGCCGGGATTCTCGACGAGTTCCTGACTCACGGCCGCGCCGTGCGTGCCGAGCGCGAGCGCGCCGCAGCAGAGAACGAATCGCCCAATTTCGTGCCGCTGATCCAGTCCTGGGGCGGCGTCACCCTGGCATACCGAAAGGGGATGCAGCAGTCACCCGCCTATACCCGCAACCATGAAGAACTCATCAAGGCCATGGAAGAAGGGATCTATTATGGCGAGGGTCTCGATCCTCTCCGGGCAGAATTAGATAGCTATGGGCATATCGCGCACATGGTCTTCCGCCGGATGCGCGAGGTGGAAGGGCGCTGGCTGGCCAGCGATCAGGATGTGCGGCTTCCCGCGCGAGCCGTCTTCATTGCCGCCGGCACCGTCCCCAACACCATCTATGAAAGGGAATATCCGGGGACTTTCCAACTGGATGGGGACCACTTCCTGACCCATGTGGCCCACGACAACGGGCCGTTGCAAGCGGTGCAGGTGGCCGAGCATTGCAAGGCCCCCGAGGCCGGTCCCTTTACTTCCTACAGTGATGCGCAAGGACATCGGATCAGCTTTATCGGGGACACGCATCCGGTATTTCATGGCAGCGTGGTCAAGGCCATCGCCTCGGCCAAGGCGACGTATCCGCAGGTCATGCAGAGCCTGGGGACGCTGGATACCGCCGTGGATCCGGACATGCAAGGCTTTCAGCAACGCTTGCGGCATCTGCTGAGCATGCGGGTACTCCGCATGGATCGCAGCAACCCCGCCGTCACCGAGATGTGGGTGGAGGCCCCGCTGGCGGCCCGCAATTTCCAGCCGGGACAGTTTTTCCGCCTGCAGACCTTCGAGAGTCACAGCCCGATCGTGGATGGTACCCGTTTACAGATACCGGTGCTGACGGTCAGCGGTGCGGGGGTGGAAGGCGACGCGGTGCGCCTCCTGATCCTGCAGTGGGGCACCGGACCGCGTCTGGTGGGACGCCTGCAGCCGGGCGACCCTCTGATACTCATGGGGCCGACCGGCGCACCCACCGACATCCCCACGGGTAAAACGATTCTGGTGGTCGCGGGACGCTGGGGTGCGGCAGTGATGCTGGACATCGGCCCGGCCTTGCGGGCGGCGGGCAACCGCGTGCTCTATGTGGCGGCTCTGGGCAAAGCCGGCGAACTGGATAACCAGGCGGAGCTGGAAGAAGCCGCAGATCAGATCATCTGGTGTACGGGCAGCGGCCCGTTGATCGAGACCCACCGCCCGCAGGACCTCAGTGTCGAAGCCAGTGACATGGTGGCGTTGCTGCGCGCCTATGGGGCTGGTGCGCTGTCCGGGCAGACTGCGCCGAGCGATGCGGGGATAACGCTGACCAGTGTGGATCGTCTAATGGTCATGGGTTCCACCGGCCTGCTCAAGGCCTTTCAGCAGGCCCTCAAGGGGGAGTTGCAGTCTTATTTCCGGGCTGATCTGGAGGCCACCGCCACCGTGGGCAGTCCCATGCAGTGCATGCTCAAAGGCGTCTGCGCCCAGTGTCTGCAATGGCAGATCGATCCGGAAACGGGACAGCGCACCAAGGCGGTATTTTCTTGCGCCCAGCAGGATCAGCCCCTGGCCTGGGTGGATCTGGACAACCTCACCGCCCGCCAGAGTCAGAATCGCTTGCTGGAAAGGGTCTCCAGCCAGTGGCTGGATCACGTAATGCGCGGGGGAAACGAAGGTTCATAGAATGCGTTCGACTTAAACGGTCGCAGCTCTCCTTCCTGCCTGCGGGTACGGCTGTTGCGCAAATGGCAACGACGACGTCCGTTTTGACGAAGGCCGATCCATCATGTGGCCAAAAAGGTCTTTGGAGGACAATCCGACTATGGCATCTCGGTTACAAAAAATTCGTCTGGGTGATCTTCTGGTTCAGAACGGCATTATCACCGCCGCGCAACTGGATATGGCGCTCACCCAGCAGCGAGGAAGCGGGCGCAAGCTCGGACAGGAACTCATTGCCCAACACTTGGTGACCGAAGAAGACCTGTTGAACTTTCTCGCCAGACAACTGCATCTGGAGCGCATCGATTTATCCAGGCAGGTATTGGATCCGCAGTTGGTGTCGCGACTTCCCGAATCTTTGGCGCGGCGTTATCGGGCCATACCACTGCGGGACCAGGGTGAGCGCTACGTGGTAGGTATGGCCGACCCCACCGATTTGCCGGCTTTGGACGCCATTTCCCGTGCCATGGGCAAACCCGTGAAGCTGGCGCTGATTTCCGAAACGGAGTTGCTGCGCGTTCTACCTCAGTTGTACGGCGCGGTCAGCAAAAGCGCTGAACTGCGGGATGCGCTGGGCGACACGGTAAACACTCCAGTCTCACCGCCCTTGCTGGAAAGCAGCGCGGAAGATGCGCCCGTGGTACGCCTCCTCAATGCCATCTTTACGGATGCCGCCCGTCTGCAAGCCTCTGATATTCATTTTGAGCCGGAAGAATCAGGCTTGCGGGTGCGCCTTCGCGTGGATGGTGTCCTGCGTGAGCACCTGCGTCTGGACAGTCGCTTAACGCCGCTGATTGCCTCCAAACTCAAAGTCATGGCTAATCTGGATATCGCCGAACGTCGCCTTCCTCAGGATGGCCGCACGCATCTCGCGCTGGAGGGCAAGGCCTATGACGTACGCATGGCCACCATGCCCGTCCAGGACGGCGAAAGCGTGGTCTTGCGCCTGCTGGATCAGCAAACGGCACTGCTGCATTTTAACGAGCTCGGGATGCCCGGCAACGTCGAGGCCAGCCTGCAGAACATCATGCACCGTCCACATGGGTTGTTTTTGGTAACCGGACCCACCGGGTCGGGTAAGTCGACGACGCTATACGCGGCACTGAATGAGATCAATACCGTAGAGCGCAAGATTTTCACCGTGGAAGATCCCGTGGAATATCGTCTTCAGGGCATCAGCCAGGTACAGGTGCATCCCCGTATCGGGCTTGATTTTGCGCGGGTGCTGCGCACCATCCTGCGCCAGGATCCCGATGTCATCATGGTGGGCGAGATCCGCGACCACGAAACCGCAGAAATCGCTGCGCGCGCCGCCCTGACCGGCCATCTGGTACTGGCTACGCTCCATACCAATGACGCCGTGGGCGCCTTTCCACGACTACAGGAACTCGAGGTGGAACCCTTTCTGATCGGGTCGGCGGTGCTCGGGGTCATGGCGCAACGCCTGGTGCGTCGTATCTGCCCGTCCTGTAAGACCGAGGACAAGGAGGTCAGCCCCGCAGAACGTGCGGCTTTTGCCGCCCGGCTCGGCGTGCCTCCCGACTTTGTCACCTTCTTTTGCGGCAAAGGCTGCAATACCTGCAACTTCACCGGATATCGCGGTCGGCAACCGGTTTTCGAGCTGATCCGCATGGATCCACTGCTCCGCGCGGCCATTCTCGGCAATAGTCGCGCAGCGCTTCTGGAGGCCGCCAACCAGCAACAACAGTTCACTTTATTACGTGAAGAGGCCATGCGCCTGGTTTGGGAGGGTATTACCACCCTGGCAGAAATGGTGCGGGTGACCAGCGACGCGGAGGAGTACTGATGGCGCGTTTCCGCTATCGTGCCCGCGATGACCACGGACAGCTTCGCGAGGGCATCATGGATGCTGGAGAAGGCGCGATGGTCGCACAGACCTTGCGCAGTAACCAGCTCATCCCCATCACCGTGGAAGAGTTGCGCGAAGGCGTTCGTATCGAACAGTTGTGGAGCCGACTCAACAGGCGACCCATCAGTCGCGCCGATCTCGCCCTTTTTTCCCGCCAGCTTTACGCCCTGTTGCACGCGGGCATTCCGGTACTCAATGCCATAGAAGGCCTGATCAGCAGCCATGGTCCACAGACCCGCCTCGGTGAAATACTTCTCCAGGTACGGCGTACGCTCGGCGACGGCCAGCCGCTCTCCGTCGCCCTGGCCGCTTACCCCAAGGTCTTCCAGCCCCTGTATCTTCGTCTGGTAGAAGTCGGTGAGACCACCGGCAATCTCGACAAGGTATTGCTGCAACTGTCCGGTTATCTTGAACGGGAGGACATCACCCTTGCCCGTATTCGCCAGGCCTTTCGTTACCCGCTTTTCGTGGCCATCGCATTGAGTGTCGCCATGGTCATCCTCAACATCATGGTCATTCCCGCGTTTGCCAAGCTGTTCGCCAACGCCCATATCACCCTGCCCATTTTTACCCGTATGCTCATCGCCTTCAGCAACTTCACGGTCGCCTGGTGGTGGCTGATCGTCATGGTCGCCGTCGCCGCCACTTATGGTTTTCGCCTCTTCCTCCGCCAACCACATGGTCGCTGGCTTTGGGATCGTTTCCTTTTACGCACCCCTATTTTCGGCCCGCTGATCCTTGAAGACGCCATGGCCCGTTTCGGCCGAACCCTTCAGCTTGTTGCCGGGGCCGGCGTGCCGATTCTGAAGGGCATGGAACTGGTCGTCGGCGCCGTTCACAACCGCTTTATGGAGGATCGCCTGGATGCGCTCCCCAGAGCCATTCTGCGTGGCGAAAGCCTGCACAGCAGCGCGACCGCCACCGGGCTTTTCCCGCCCCTGGTCCTGCAAATGCTGAAGGTCGGCGAGGAAACAGGTGGGCTGGACGAGATGATGGGCGAGGTGGCGGATTATTATGAGCGTGAGGTGGAAAAAAAGGTGGACAGTCTTGCCGCACGTATTGAACCGATCATGGTGGTGATCATGGGTGGCCTGGTGTTCATTCTCGCCGCTGGTATTTACCTGCCGATGTGGGATATGGTGAAAATGGTCAAGCAGTAGCCGAATCGTTAAAAATACCTAATTAAAACTGGTCATGGCATATGGACGCCCTTTTCGAGGAGTGGTACCATGAGCTTCTGTTATAGGGTGTTACCAAAAATGTTACGTCGCAGACTCCAAGGGAGGCGTCATGCACAAGAATTCCAGTGAACAGGGTTTCACCCTGATCGAACTCATCGTGGTTATCGTCATCCTCGGCATTCTCGCCGCTTTTGCCATTCCGCGTTTTGTCAATCTGCAGAACGACGCGCGGCGTAGCGTGTTGCAGGGCGTTTCCGGTTCGCTGCAAGCCGCATCGGCGCTGGCCTACAGCAAGGCGCTGGTCAGTACGCCTGTCCAGACGGGGAGCACCGGCACCATTACCGTCCCCGGAGCTGGCGCTAACGGCACGGTGGCCCTGACATATGGCTATCCCACAGGTACCAGCATCTCCACCATGCTCCAGGACACCACCAATATCGGTGTGAGTGCTAGCACGGCGTCAACGGCGATATTCTGGCCTACCTCGGCCGGCAACTCTGCCAACTGCAACGTGACGTACACAGCGGCCACCAGTTCCATTCTTCCGCCCACTATCGTCACGAACTCCTCCGACTGCTCCTGATCGTTCACCGGCAGAAGAGGGTAGCAAGCCAGGGAGCCTCCGTTCCCTGGCTTGTCCGTTGTTAGGACACAGGGAAGGGCACATGGCTGACCGTGGCTTTACTCTCATTGAAGTCATTGCCGTGCTGATCATAGCCGGTATCCTGGCGGCGCTGATTTTGCCGCGCTTCATGGGGATAGGGGGCTACAGTGCCAATGCTGCCCAGGGAGATGTCATTGCCGCGGCACAATATGCGCGGCAGTCGGCCTTGCTGGGCAGTGGCAACATTATCCTGAGCGTTCAGGGGAGTAGTGTGACGGTGCAAAACAGTGCCGGGCAAAACCTGCCGGTCCCTGGCGGCAAGGGCTACCCCATCACCATCCCGGCCAGCGCCCAGGCCAGCGCTACCCTCACCTTCACCAGTGCTACCGGCAGCGTGGCCAGTGCCACCCAAACCAGCCGCATCACCCTCATTGACGGTGGCGGCGAAAGCCGCGTGGTGTGCGTCTCTCCTACCGGATTGGCCTATGCCGGACCGTGCGCATGAGTACGGCGGCGTTGGTGGCGAAGGGGGAAGACCATGGCGTTACCCTCATCGAGTTGGTGATAGCCATGGTCTTGCTGGGCTTTCTGGCTGCGCTCGTCATCCCCGTGGTCTGGTATGGTCGCTTCGGCACCAATCCGGTGCCGACGGCGCAGGCCACGGCCATCGCCCAAAGTACGCTGGAGACCGCCATGACGGCCTCATACGCACAGCCTTTCCCTAACTGCAATTGCACTAACTCGTGCAATACCGCTTATAGCCAAAATGATTATGGTGTCGCCGTCGCCTGCGCTGCCTCTGCATTAAGCGGGGCCACGGCGGAATTCCTGACCGTCCAGGTGAACGGACCCAGCGGGGCGGATATCACCCTGGGAGCGTGGCGCACGAAATATCATTTTGGTAGTGCCACTATCCCCGGTAACAGCAACGGTAACGGTAATGGTAATGGTAATGGTAATGGCAACCAGGAGGGAGGTTAACCCCATGGGTAATGATAAAATGCCGCAATCCGCAGGCCCCGTTATTGCCGTAGCGTTTGCCCAAGGCGGCCTCACCCTCATCGAGCTGATTGTGGCCATCGTCATTCTCGGCATCCTGTCCGTGGGCGCGACGGCCCTCATCGTGCGCTCGGTGCAAACCTACCAGACCAACCGTGCCGCTGGCGAACTGGCCAGCCAGGGGGAGATGGCACTGACGATCCTGTCGCGAGGGCTGCACAATGCCCAGCCGGGGACATTAAACCTCCCTAATGGCGGGGCGAGCCTCTCGTTCACACGCTGCGCTGCGCCAGTCAGTGCCAGCGCTGCCAGCGCCTGTTCCAGCGGCTATGGCTTTGCCTTTAGCAACGGGCAATTGACCCAGAGCACACCCAACTGGCCGTCGGCGCAGGTGCTGGCGGTCAATGCCAGCGGCGCTTTCAGCGCCCTTCCGGGAGGATCGAGCGCGAGCACCGCCAGCGGCGTGTCGGTGACGCTGACCCTCCGCGACCCCGCAGCCGATGTCCACCTCAGTCTGAGCCGGGCCATCGCCGTCCTCAGTTCCGCCTATTCCGTGGTCAATAACCAATGATGGCCAAAGGGGATAATCGCCCCACCATACCGTCTGCGGAAAAGGGCTCGGCCCTGGTGATGGTGATATTCATCATCGTGGTGCTGGCCCTGCTGCTGGCGGCCCTGGCCTATATCACCGCCCAGAGCAATCAGAACAGCGCCTACCAGATTGCCTCCACCCGCGCCTACTGGGCGGCCCAGAGCGGCGCGGAGTGGGGGACATACCAAATCGTGCCCGCCACCGGCAGCGCCGCCAGCCAATGTTTCAGCCCTAATCCGGCGCGTCCGGGCATTGGCAGCATTCCGGGGCTGGGGGGCTGTTCGGCAACGGTGGCTTGTTCATCGGCCAGCACGGCTTCCACCACCTCTTACCAGATCACCAGCCAGGGAGCTTGCCCGTCGGGCAATCTTGGCGCTGGCCATTCACCGGTGGCTGCAGTAAGGAGTGTCATCGTAGCGATAAGTAACGCGTCCGGCGGACCCGGTGGACAATGTGTTAATTGTATTAACAATTGTTTAATAAACTATTGCTTTTTGCTTAATAATACATATTTCTGTTTCGGCGGTTTGAATGGATGCTTACACCATTGTGGTGTAAATTCGGACAGGTGTACCTCAGTACAGTGTTTATATAATCAATGCGGGGGAACATCCAGCGCTCAGTCGGCCTCTCTCAACTACTGGCTGGAAAACCCATGACCACCTGGCATTCTTTGCCGTTTTCGGCTAATACTTCCGCCATGGGCGTAACAACATGAAACTCTGGGATGCCGACCTGCGGGACGTTCTGTGGCGCTGGCGGGAACGCCCTCCGGTGGTGCTGGAGTTGCGCCGGGACGGCTATTGCCTCGTGCGGGTGCACCAGGGCGAAGCCGAACTGATCATGGCTCAGGACATCGACCCGTTATCGAGCCGCTACCGGGAACTGCTGCTGGAGTCCTTACGCCACAGCGTGCAGAGCCAGGGGCTGGCTGGCAGTCCGGCGGCTACGTACTTGTTCCGGGAGGACTATAACCTGCAGGTCGTGGATGCGCCCAAGGTGCCGGCGGGGGAGATGCTGGCCGCCCTGCGCTGGCAGCTCGCGGATTTGCTGGATTTCCCGGTGTCGGAGGCGGTGCTCGCCGCCATACCCGTACCCGACACCGAAGGCCAACAGATTTTCGCTGTCGCCGCGCGCGAAAGCGTGGTCCAGGAGCGGGTAGACCTCTTGCGCGGCGCCGGCCTGCAGCCCTTTTATGTGGGCATTATCGACCTCGCTTTGCGCGATTTATGTTGGCTCCTGCCCGAAGTAGCGGGGGGCGTCGGACTGTTGTTGGTGGAAACCCGCAGTTGCCATCTGACCCTGGTGCAGGGCGGCAGCTACCGTTTTGGGCGGCCACTGCCGCTGGGCTCTGCACACTTTCCCGGCGATGATGATCCGGCGGGTTTCCGCTCTGCCAGCGAAGACCTGGCTCTGGAGATGCAGCGCACCATGGATTTTTACGAAAATCGTTTCCGCCGCCCGCCGCCCGCCGCCCTCTATCTCTGCGGCGCGCCGAAGTTGTTGCCGGAGATGTTGGGCGAGTTGCTTGGGCGGCACTGCGCGCATGTCGAGGAATTACTTTCCCCGGCGGACAGTCGCTGTCTTCTGGCCCAGGCCTTTGCCGCGGAGTTGCCTGCCCCATGAGCCTGCGACTGCCGCCAGCGGTCGATCCGGCCCGCGTCAATCTCTACAGTGATCGCTTCGTAACGCGACAAGTACCCTTCTCCGCGCGCTTCAGCCTGATTTTCCTCGGTGTCCTGCTTCTTGCCCTCAGCGGACTGGCCCTGTACTGGCAGCAGGCCAATCAGGAACAGGCACAACTGCTGGCGAATCAGGAGCAACGACTGAGCGCGCTGCAAAGCCAGCGGGACCAACTCATCGCGCGCTATGGTCCGGGCGCCCAGTCTGCGTGGGAAACCCGGCACCAGGCGCTGCAGGCGGAAATCGACGAGCGGCGTTTTCTCTTGCAACTGCTTTCTCTGCATGTGGCCAGCCAGAATCCCTCGGAGGTACTTAATGCCCTTGGTCGTGGCATCGTTCCCGGCATCTGGCTGACGCGCATGAGTGGCGACACCAGCGGATTGGTGTTGGAAGGACGCACCCTGCGGGCGGCGACCATACCGCGCTACGTGGAACGGCTTCATGCTCAGCCGGTACTGGCCGGTCTGACATTGGCCGGAATCACCGCCAGCAGTGGCATCACGGCCCCCGACAGCAGCACCCCATCCGCTGCGCTGCTGGATTTTCGCATCAGCGCTACCGCCCGTTCGCCGGAGTGGCCATGAACGCCCTCCGGCACTGGTTCACCCGTTTCGACGCGCTCAGCCTGCGCGAACGCGTGCTGGTACTGGCTGCCGCGCTCGTGGTGCTGCTGATCGGGTTTTATCAGTTGTGGCTGGCACCCCTGGAAAATCGTCTGCAGGCCAAAAAACAGCAATGGCAGACGGAGCAAAGTCATGCGACCGCCGTGGAAAGCGAAATTCAGGCTTTGTTACACCATGCGCCCCTGCAGACGCAGTCGCGCCTGGATGCCCAGCAGCGGATCATCGCCACCCTGGATGAGCAGTTGCGCCAAGCCGGTCAGCGCTACCCCCGGCAGGATGAACTGGATGGTTGGCTGCGCACGTTGCTAACGGAGCGTCCGGGGGTACAGTGTGTACGCTTCCACACCCTGTCGCCCTCCCAGATATATCCTTTACCGTCGGATAAGAGCGCCAAAGCCGGCCCGCGTCTGTACCAAAGCGGGGTTTCCCTTACCCTGCAGGGTGATTTCCACAGCCTGCTTGCCTACCTGCAAAGTGTGCAGCGAGGACCCTGGCGTTTACAATGGGGCCAGTGGACTTACACCGTGATACAGTATCCAAAGGCCGAGTTGCGGATTGATGTACGTACCTACGCTATCGCCTGGAGCGGCCGGGAGGCTCCCGGGCCGGGGGCCGTGCTGACCGCCGGTCAAATCCAGAGCGCCCTTGGGACGCTGCGTGGTCCGCCCAAGGCTGCGGGGAGTGGTTCATGAGTGCGCTCTTCGGGCTGCTACTGGCCGCCCAACTGCAGATAACCCCCAATCCGACCCGTCCCGATGACTATCGGGCCGGGGCTGGTGGCGCGCCCCTCGCGTCCCTGGTCCTGGACAGTACCCTGACCGGTGGGCGGGTGCCCGTGGCCATTCTCAACGGTCACCTGTACCCCTTGGGAAGCCAGATCGGGCCCTATCGCGTGATCGCCGTGGGTGCCGGTTGGGTAATACTGGGAGAGGGGTCCAAAAGGCTGCGGCTGGTCATCGGCAGTTCTACCAACCCGAATGAAGAGAAATGATTATGCGCAAACAGTGGGCAATACTGATGGGTTGCATCTGGCTGGCGGGTTGCCAAACCGTGCCCGATAATCCCGCGAGCGCCATGCTGCCAAAACCGGCCAAAGCGGCGATAAGTCCGCCGCCCGCCGCCGTACAACAGGCACTATTGCCGCCGGTGGGCAGCCTGATCCCGCGTCGACCTTCTCCCCTGCAGAAACGCTTCGATCTGGTGGTTCAGAATGCGCCCGCCCGGGAGGTATTCATGGGGCTGGGGATGAGCTCGGGCCAGAATGTCATTCTTTCTCCCAAAGTCGCTGGTAGCCTCACCCTTAATCTGCATCATGTCACCTTGGGAAACGCCCTGCGGGCGATTCGCGCGGCATACGGCTATCAGTACGAGGTGCAAGGCCGACAGATCGTGATTTTCCCTCCCGAACCGGAAACCCGCATCTATCAGGTCAATTATCTGGATATCGCCCGCAGTGCCAAATCGCAACTGACGGTTGCGGGTACGGAACTGAGCGGGAACAGCGGCAATGGTGGCGTGGTCGGGCAAGGCCAGGCCTTCGGCCAGACCAAACCTTCGGCCGAGGTAAAAACCGATAGCAGTTCCGACTTCTGGAAATCCCTAGGACCCTCTCTGGAGATGATTGTCGGCAAGAACGGCCGGATCATCGTCAATCCCTTATCTGGGGTTATTGCGGTGCGCGCCATGCCTGACCGCCAACGGGAGGTGCGCGCATTTTTGCATCGCCTCACCAACGGTCTGGAACGGCAGGTGATCCTGGAGGCAAAGATCCTGGAGGTGCAGCTCTCCAAGGGCTTTCAGGCGGGAATCAACTGGAGCGCCGTGACCGGCAATGCCCAGATCAACCAGCTCGCACCCAGCAGCTCTAACGGCAATTTCAATCCCAATGGTTATGCCCCCACCCAGGGTACGGTTACCAGCAGCGGGACAGCGGCCAACATCGGCCAATTAGCGCCGGGTCTGTTGCCCATCATGAACGCGGTGCAGCCCTTCGGTGGTGTTTTCAATGCCGTCATTAGCGGCGGCAAAGGCTTCAACGCCATCCTGGAGGCCCTCGGCACCCAGGGCAAGGTCAAGGTGCTGTCCAGCCCGCGGGTGGCTACGCTCAACAACCAGACGGCGGTTATCAAGGTGGGCACGGACAATATTTATGTAACCAATGTTCAGACCAATTCCGGAACGAGCTCCGGGGCCATCGGCAGCACCATCATCAATCAGGCAACCCCTGTGCTTTCTCCACTGTTTTCCGGCGTCGCCCTGGATGTCACCCCCTCCATCAGCGGGGACGGTATGGTGACGCTTTACGTGCACCCTTCGGTGACCAGTGTGACTACTCAGGCGCAGGCGTTTACGGTCGGGAGTCAAAGTTACAATCTGCCTCTAGCCAGTTCCTCTGTGCGTGAAGTCGATACCGTGGTACGTGCCACAAGCGGGCAGGTCATCGTCATCGGCGGACTGATGAAAACCGACGAACACGATACCCATTCGGGCATTCCGCTGCTGGAGGACATCCCTTATGTGGGCTACCTTTTCAAGAGCACGCAACAAACTTCCATCAAAAGCGAACTGGTGGTGCTCATCAAGCCTATCGTGGTGGATAAGCGTGGTGTTTGGCAGCAGCAACTCCACCAAGCTCGCGCCGATCTGTCGAAAAACGATCTGGATTTCAATACGGCGGTGTTACCTGAGCGATCAAAAGGTTCAGGTCGCTAATGTATCTGGCATTCTTCGGCTTGCGCGAATATCCGTTCAGTCTGACACCGGACACGGAGTTCTTTTTCGCCGATGAGAATCGTCGGGCGGCCCTTTCCTTGCTGCACTTCGCACTGGACAACGGCGAAGGTTTTGTCAAAATCACGGGCGAGGTCGGAACGGGTAAAACCACCTTGTGCCGCACCCTTCTCCATCGCATGGATGCGCGTTTCCGCACCGCTTACGTGCTCAATCCCCAACAACCACCGACGATACTGCTTCGTGCCATTGCCGCTGATCTCAGTGGCCAGGAATTGGACGTCACCCAGGAGCCGCTGGAGGCCATCCATCGCAGCTTATTGCAGGCGGCGGGCGATGGGCATCGGGTGGTGCTGCTGGTGGACGAGGCGCAGACCTTGTCGTACGCTGCATTGGAAAGTATTCGGTTGCTCTCCAACCTCGAAACCGAAAAACGCAAATTGATACAAATCATTTTATTTGGCCAGCCAGAGCTGGATATTCGTCTGCAGCAGCCACAAATGCGGCAGTTGCGTCAGCGGATTGGCTTTCATCATCAGCTCCTTCCCCTCAGCCGTGAAGAAACTGGGGCCTATCTGGAGCATCGGCTGCGCCACGCGGGCTATACCGGCGGACCGTTGTTTCAGAATAACGCCTTGCGCCTGCTCCAGCGCAGCAGTGGTGGCACACCGCGCCTGCTTAACCTGCTGGCTCATAAAGCATTGCTGGCGACCTACGGGTCCGGTCGCCATCGTGTAGGGCGACGAGAGATGCTGCGGGCCATCGCAGATACGCCACAGGCGCGACGCGCATGGTGGCCTATATGAGCTTGATTCACGATGTGCTAAGCGACCTCGACCGTCGGCAAACCCGAAAAAGCGCCGGACCAGAGATGCCGGTGGCCCTCCTGCCTCGCCGCTCCGGAAACCGGCTACGCCTGGGAGTGCTCATCTTGTTGGGGGGCGGTTTTCTGGTGGTCAGCGCGGTTTTCTGGTGGTTTTATTTACCCACCTCTGAAACCGCCGCGCGGAAAGCTCCGGTCAGGGCCATGCCCGCGCCTGTGGCGGTGGTGCCGACGGCCGCCGCTCCCCGCGAGCAGACAATGGCGCCAACCCGGAGCAGCGCTCTGCCGCTGGGCGCTCTATTGCATGCTCCAACCCGCACGGAGTATAACCACCCCATCCAGCGCGAGGCATTGTCTCCAGCGTCAGATCGCACGCCGGAATTCTCCATTCCGAAGCGGTATAGGCGGGCTGCCAAGGCGTTTTCCGGTACTCCAGTTCCGCTTGCCCGGCCCCAGCGCCAAGTTGCCCGGTCTGACGCCCTTTCTGGCAGTATCGCCTGGGAAGACGAACAATTGCGATTGGCAGAACGTCTCTGGCAACGCGGAGAAACGGCCGAAGCCCTGAAATCGTTGCGCGAGAGCCTCCGTAGATCACCGAATAATGTGTCTTTAACCCTGCTAGAAGCCCGTTTGCTGGCGGCCCAACAACAACCGGCGCAAGCCCTGTCTTTATTACGCCAGCTACAGCCGGCGCCCACCGATAATGCGGATTACTTTGGTATGCTGGGAACCCTGGCCCAGCAACAGGGCGACTTACCCCTTGCCGAGAACGCCTATGCCCGCGCGCTGACCCTCGCGCCAGACAGCCTGCGCTGGAAAACCGGCATGGGCATCACTCTGGCACTGGCAGGCAACAACGCCGCGCGCCCCTATCTGGAAGAGGCGCTGGCAAGCACCCAACCCACCAGCCCCCTGGCTCGCTATCTGCGCACGCTGTTGGATACATTGCGTTGACCCGACCAATGTAAGCGCCAACCACGCGGTCAGAACGGGTTTTGGTTTGTGCCATGTATGTATACTGTTTTGTCATGGAACGGTTGTTTTAGTGCCTGCGTCCGCCGCTTTCTCGGGCTTCTTCAGTGCTCAGTGCTGATCCGGGAAAAGAACGTTCAATTCCAGCACTTCAAAATCGCCCCGCCGCTCCATGCTCACCTTGATGTTTTCCTTGTCCACCGGGATATATTTGGCGATCACCGCCAGGAGTTCTTCCTGCAATGCCGGCAGGAAGTCGGGACCGTCGGCATCTCGCTCGTGGGCGAGGATCAGTTTCAGGCGATCCTTCGCGACATGGGCGCTTTTTTTGCGGGAGCCGAGGAAGTAATCGAGAAAGGACATATCAGCCTCCAAAGAGTCGTTTGAAGAAACCCACCTTGACCGGCTGAATAAAGCGCAGGGGGCGCTCTTCGCCAAGGAAGCGGGCGACGACGTCCTTATAGGCCTCGGCCACATCGCTGTTTTCCATGTGAATGGCGGGTATGCCCTGATTGGAGGCCTGGAGAATCACTTCGGATTCCGGGATCACGCCCAGCAGGGGGGTGCGTAGCAGCTCCTTCACGTCGCCCAGAGAAAGCATTTCCCCATCCTCGACGCGCTTGGGGGA
This sequence comes from Acidithiobacillus ferruginosus, assembly GCF_018854495.1. Taxonomy (GTDB): domain Bacteria; phylum Pseudomonadota; class Gammaproteobacteria; order Acidithiobacillales; family Acidithiobacillaceae; genus Acidithiobacillus; species Acidithiobacillus ferruginosus. Next base: position 1,750 of record NZ_JABBDR010000076.1, on the reverse strand, counting down.
GTAACGGGTGAGGAGGAGATGCTCCTTTACCGGTTCCTCCCCCAGTTCCGCACGCCGCGAGCGGGCCGCAAGAATGCCGAGAATACGGTCGGAATCGCGGACGGAGGAGACTTCCGGATTGGTGACCACAATGGCTTCGTCGGCATGGTAGAGCGCCATGAGCGCACCCGACTCGATCCCCGCCGGTGAATCGCAAACGATATAATCGAATTCTTTGCGCAGTTCATCCATGACCGCCGTTACCCCTTCGGTAGTCAGGGCGTCTTTGTCGCGGGTTTGGGACGTGGGCAGCACGTAGAGGTTTTCACAACGCTTATCCTTGATGAGCGCCTGCTGCAATTTGGCCTCACCCTGGATGACATTGATGAGGTCGTACACGACCCGTCGCTCGCAGCCCATGATCAGATCGAGGTTGCGCAGACCCACGTCGAAATCGATGACGACGGTACGATAGCCGCGTAGGGCGAGGCCGCTGGCGAAGGCGGCACTGGTGGTGGTTTTGCCGACGCCACCCTTTCCGGAAGTGATGACAATGATTTTGGCCACGGTGCTTTTCTCCAGGATTTATAGGTTTAAGGCAGTAATATGCAATTGCTCGTCGCGGCTGTAAATCTGTGCCGCTTTGCCCCAGAGGGGATAACCAGGTTCCAGCGTTCGGTAGAGACCCGCGACAGAAACCAGTTCCGCCTCCAAGCTCATGCAAAAAATCCGCGCCGTCTCCTGCCCGTTGACACCGGCAAGGGCGCGGCCACGCAACGGTCCATATACATGGATGTTGCCGTCGGCCATGATTTCGGCGCCGGCGTTGACGGCAGCAAGACAGACGAGATCGCCACCGCGGGCGTAGTTGCGTTGGCCACCACGTATGGGGTGATCGATAATCAGACCGCCCGGATTTGCGGGGACGGTTTGCGCTGGCGGGGGTGTCTCCGGTTGCGGGGCGGCGTTACGCTCTTGGCCCCGTAAAACGGGAAGGTGCAGTGCTTGCGCCAGAGCCTGGTGGCCGGGCGCGGCATTACGCAAACCGACCGGGAACCAGTGGGCGGCGCGCAATACCTCCAGGATTTCTGGCAAAGCCAAAGGCGCTTCTTCGGGTATGGCACTCAGATCCAGGACCACCGGCGCATGGCGATGGAAATCGGCGGCCGCTGGGTGGCGCCGATACTCTTCGGCGATGCGTTGGGCGAGCTGCTGTGGATTATTGCTTTCCAGATGGAGGATGGAGAGGGTGAAAACGCCCCCGGCCACGCGTAGGGGCGCGCTGGATTCCGTGCCGGGGTTAACCATGTTTCACGTGAAACATCGGCGCGCACCGCTTCATGAGCGTCGCAGCAAAGGGCGTTTGCCGCCCTTGCCATTCCAGGTTTCCGCATCCGGCAAAGCGGCTTTTTTACGGAGGATGACGGGCCAGTCTCGGGCAAGCTCCGCGTTGATGGCGGTAAAGTCCTGCTGATCGGCCGGCACCTCGTCGTCTGCGAAGATCGCGTCGGCCGGGCACTCGGGCACGCAGGCAGCACAGTCTATACACTCAACGGGATCAATGACGAGGAAGTTTGGCCCTTCGTGGAAGCACTCCACCGGGCAGACTTCCGCACAATCGGTATATTTACACTGGATACAGTTTTCGGTAACGACGTAGGTCATGAATCGCTGGCACTTTTCGCGGCGCGTTTACGGGATGGGGGCGTCTTGCCTTCGTCGGCGGACGACGCCCGGCGTTTGGAAGCGGCGGGCCTTTTTGCCGCGGCGG
>NZ_JABBDR010000075.1 GCF_018854495.1 Acidithiobacillus ferruginosus | reverse complement strand
CCCGCCCCGCCGAGCGGCACCGCTACGGCGGGCGTCATCGTCGCCGCTGCGCCCCGCCGGCCCGGCTTTTTTGCCTTTTGCCGGCAGCGCTGCCGCAGGCGCTCTGCTGGCCGGCGGTGCTGCGGGACGTGCGCGATCCGTACCGACTGTCGATGTCCTGCCACGATCCGGGGCTGGTCGCTCGGAGGTGCGTGAGGGTGCTACCGCAAGCGTCACTTCGGAACGTGGCGCCTCTTGTACCACCGCCACCCCTCCGCTCGCCGCCGCCACATCGTACGGCACCTGCTCCGGCTGACCGACAACCTCCTCCACAGGCTCCGGCTCCTCAGAAACCGGCGCGGGCCCGCCTGCAGGGACCGCTTCCACGACCGGCGCGGATTCCACCAAAGCCGCGGTCACCTGAGCATCGGCCGGCAACTGTTCCGGTATGACAGACTCGGTGGCCTCTTCGGTTATCGCTTCCCGTTTGACGTAAGTCCGTTTGCGACGTACTTCCACTTGTACCGTGCGCGACTTGCCTGCGCCTACGGACTGTTTGATTTCGGTGGTACTGGTGCGGTTGAGCGTAATACGGCGCGGTTCACCGCCACCCTCTCCGTGCGCACTGCGCAACGAAGCCAGAAGACGATGTTTGTCGTCCTCAGTGACCACATCCTCGGCCGTATTCTTGGAAATGCCCGCAGCGTTCAACTGCTCCAACAACCGAGCATTCGTTACACCCAATTCAGCAGCAAAATTGGCGACAGTTACCGTCATAATCCTCATTCTCCGAAACCGCTACCCCGCGACATACATCGCCGGGCCAGGGTCTGTATCAAGCAAACCAGGGCGCACGCGCCTCCAGAATGAGAGCTTTGGCCCGCTCTTCATCCACACCGACCATCTCGCATAGCTCGCTCGCAGCCAGTTCCGCCAGGTCCTCGGAAGTGACAACACCTTTACTGGCCAGTAAGTGCGCTAAACCCTTATCCATACCTTTCAGGGACAACAAATCTTCCGCGGGTTCGCTGAGCGCCACCTGCTCCTCCTGGGCAATGGCCTTATTGAGCAGGACGTCACGCGCACGGCGCCGCAATTCGCCGACGAGGTCCTCATCCAGACCCTCGATTTCCATCATTTCGGCAACCGGAACATAGGCCACCTCCTCAATGGAGGTAAAGCCCTCGCTGACCAGCAGGGCGGCCAGGTCCTCATCTACGCCCAGATCCTGGATGAAGTGCTTGAGAAAGGTGGACTCTTCCTCTTCCCGCTTGGCCTGAGCCTCTTCCTCGGTCAGAATGTTGATGGTCCAGCCCGTCAACTGCGTCGCCAACCGTACATTCTGACCGCCCCGCCCGATGGCCTGGGACAAATGCTCCGGTCCGACCACCACATCCATACTGTGCGTGTTCTCGTCGACCACGATGCTGGACACTTCCGCGGGTGAAAGGGCGTTGATCACATAGCTGGCCGGATCGGCTGCCCAGATCACAATGTCGATCCGCTCGCCTTTCAACTCATTGATAACCGTCTGTACCCGGTTGCCGCGCAGGCCCACACAAGCCCCCACGGGGTCCACACGCGGGTCGTTGGAACGCACGGCCAGTTTCGCCCGTAGGCCCGGATCACGCGCCGCACCCATGATTTCGATCATTCCGTTCCCGATTTCCGGCACTTCCTGGGCGAACAGCTTGATCAGCAACTCAGGACTGGTCCGCGACAGAAAGAGCTGCGGCCCCCGCTGCACACGACGTACATCCTGAAGATGTGCCCTCACCCGATCACCGGGGCGGATGGCCTCGCGCGGCATCATCTCCTCTTTTGGCAATATGGCCTCGGCGCGCCCCATGTCGACGATGGCGTTGCCTTTTTCCATGCGTTTGACCAGACCGCTGATGATATCCCCCTTGCGTATCGCAAAGTCCGATACGATCCGGTCGCGCTCGGCATCCCGCACTTTCTGCACAATCACCTGTTTGGCCGTTTGTGCCGCGATCCGCCCGAATTCGACGGGTGGCAAGACTTCTTCGAGGTAGCCACCCAGCTCCACATCGGGGCGGGTTTTCCGGGCATCGCTCAGACGGATCTGCTGATCCGCGTCATAATCCGCGACATCATCCGCAACCACCTCCCACAGCCGACGGGTTACATAATCTCCGGTCTTACGATCCACATCCACCGCGATATGCCAGTCCTGCCCATACTTCTTTTTGGATGCGGAGACCAGAGATGCCTCCAGGGCCAGGAAAATGACTTCCCGGTCCACATCCTTCTCATGGGCGACGGCATCCGCCAGATAAAGAAGTTCACGACTCATTGACCTGCTCCTCTCTGCATGTTCCGTCGACTCACCATTGCGGAACCAGCCTTGCCTTGTGGATATCATCCAGGGCAAACGTCCAGCGCCCTTCGGTGTTTTTTAATACAATTTTCTGATCTTCAACGCCCAGCAGCTCACCCTGCAAGCGGCGCCGCCCTTGGGTCAACCCATGCAGGTGAATCTCGGCCTGAGACCCCTTGAATCGTTCAAAGTCGTGCAAATTTTTTAGCGGCCTGTCCAGGCCGGGGCTGGAAACTTCCAGGCGGTAGGCGCCGTGGATCGGATTTTCCACATCAAGCCATAGGCTAAGCTGGCGACTCACCGCCGCACAATCCTCGATGGTGACCGCGGTGGTTTCATCCTTTTCTATGAAGACCTGTAACGCCACTGCGCGCCCCGTGCGCACCATGCGTGCGTCTACCAGGGTGCATCCTGCAATCCCGGCTTGTTGCGCAATTCCTTCATACAGTCGATCTTCCACGTTCACCATTCCCTGCACAGAAACAAAAAGTGGGCACTTGGCCCACTTTTTTGCGCATCATACGCAGGATCGCGCAAAAAAACAACCCCGCCTCGATAATTCTGAGGCGGGG
>NZ_JABBDR010000074.1 GCF_018854495.1 Acidithiobacillus ferruginosus | reverse complement strand
GGTACCGGTGCTACGGGGGTTACCTCGCCACAGGGCGGCGCCTACCCGATGTCCGGAACAAGCACTACTACGGGAACCGGCTTCACCACCCCGGCACTGGTAAATCTCGTGCCCTCCACCGCCGGCACCGCCCTCGCCAGCATGAATCCGGCGTCACTGGGTTTTGCCCTGGGCACCGCCGCCGGCAATCGGATCCTGAATCTGCAGCTCCAGGCTCTGCAGGCCGATAACCGCGCCAAGATCATCTCCAGCCCCAAAGTCCTCACCCAGGACAACGAAAAGGCGGTCATCGAACAGGGTCAGGAAATCCCCTATCAACAATCTACCAGCAGCGGCGCGACGGCCGTGTCTTTCAAAAAAGCGGTGCTGAGCCTGGACGTCACCCCGCACATCTCGCCCAACGGCAAGATCACCCTGGATGTGGATGCGCGCAATGACCAACCCAACTACGCCCAGGCCATGCCTTCCGGTATTCCCATCAATACCCAGCAGGTCAAAACCAAGCTGCTGGTCAATAATGGTCAGACCGTGGTGATTGGTGGCATTTACACCGACTCGACCACCCAGAATGAAACCGGCGTTCCGCTGCTCCGGGATATTCCCCTGCTGGGCTGGCTCTTCAAAAGCCACATCAGCAGTGTGGCCAAGACCGAACTGCTGGTCTTCCTGACCCCCAAGGTCGTCGGTGGCGAGTCTCCAGGGGGACTCGGCGTCGCTTCCGCCGGCAGCAATCCGGGAACATGACCGGCAGCATCATCCTCATCGGTCCCATGGGATCGGGCAAATCGACCATCGGGCGGCTTCTGGCCGCCCGCTTGCGTCTTCCTTATGTGGATAGCGACGCGCTCATCGTCCATCATACGGGGGTGGATATTCCCACCATTTTTGAGATCGAGGGGGAATCGGGTTTCCGTGAACGGGAACGCAAAATCATCGCCGACCTCTCCACCTGGAGCGAACCGATGGTACTCGCCACCGGCGGCGGTGCCATACTCGACCCGGCCAATCGACATCATCTGCGGCAAATGGGCCAGGTCATTCATCTGGATGTCAGCGTCGACGAGCAACTCAGACGTATTCGCCATGACCGCAACCGCCCACTGCTGCAAAATACGGACCTCGATTGCCGTCTGAAAACACTGGCGGAGCAGCGTAATACCCTGTACCGGGAGACTGCACACTGGCGGGTGGTGGGAGACGGTCTGCGCTCGGATCAGGTTCTGCGCCGGATACTGCGCCATCTCCAGCAGCGGGCAGGGCACCCCCCCGGCCGGGGATAGAGGGGTCAAACCGGCGCCAAATGACCACAATGGCGCGGCGCACTTGCCTCAACGCAAAAGAACCACAACAATGGGGCATAACCGGTCCATAAGAGAAAACACACCATGCGTAGTCTTTGCGTCGATCTGGGTCAGCGCAGTTACCCTATTCACACCGGCACAGGCATTCTCGCCGACCCCTCGCTCTTTGCGCCTGCTCTGAGCAAAGGCCCCGTGGCGGTCGTCACGGACAGCAATGTCGCGCCCCTCTATCTGGAGACTCTGCAAAAGACCCTCAAGGCCCTGGACAAGCCGTCGCTGACCATCATCCTGCCAGCCGGCGAAGAGAGCAAATCCCTGGACAACATCCAGGAAATCGCCGGACGCCTGTTGAGCGCAGGGTACGGTCGCGATTGTACCTTGTGCGCCCTCGGCGGCGGGGTCGTGGGGGACATCACCGGTTTTGCCGCGGCGGTCTATCAGCGGGGGGTCGCCTACATTCAGGTGCCGACCACCCTGCTCGCCATGGTGGACTCCTCGGTTGGCGGCAAGACCGGGGTCAACCACCCGCTCGGCAAGAACATGATCGGCGCTTTTTACCAGCCGCAGGCAGTGATCGCCGACACCGACACCCTGGACAGCCTGCCCGAACGGGAATTCCGTTCGGGCCTGGCAGAAGTGATCAAATATGGCCTTATCAACGATCAGGGCTTTTTCTCCTGGCTCGAAGATCACATGGATGCGGTGCTGGCCCGGGAGCCGGACGCCCTGACCAAAGTGATCCGGCACTCCTGCAAGGACAAGGCGGATATCGTGGCGCGCGACGAACTGGAAGGCGGGCTGCGGGCCATTCTCAACCTTGGTCACACCTTTGGGCACGCCATCGAGGCGGCAACGGGCTACGGCCAGTACCTGCATGGTGAGGCGGTGGCCATCGGCATGGTCATGGCGGCGGATCTGTCGCGGCGCCTGGATCTGATCCGGGAAAGTGAGCAGGATCGCATCTACGCCCTTGTCAAAGCCACCGGATTGCCCACCCTGGCCCCGGCGCTCCCTGTCGCCGACTATCTCGGCTTCATGCGCGTCGACAAGAAAGCGGAGGAGGGGCGGGTGCGCTTCATCCTGCTGCGCGGCATCGGGAGTGCGGTCATCACCGGAGATGTTCCCCCGGCCGCTGTCACTCAAACCCTTCAGGCGTTCATGGAGCACGGACATGCATGAAATCAACAAGGCGACCGCGGAATTGCGGGAGGAAATGGCTCAGCGTAGCGCACTCAATCCCGGCGGTACCCGCCGCATCGGCAACTTCGGCTTCATCGAACTGGAGGAAACCTGGGGTGACGAAGCCACCATCATCAACACCGCGCGCATCAGCACCACCAACCAGCGCCTCGCCAATGGGCACGAATTTACGGATCGCGACCGCGCCCTGCTTTACCAGTTGCTGCGCGATCAGCATGGCACCCCCTTCGAGACCGTCTATTTCCGTTTCCGCTTCATCGCGCCGATTTTCGTGCTGCGCCAGTGGGTCAAACACCGCGTTTCCAGTTGGAACGAGTTTTCCATGCGTTATCGCAAGCCCATCTCCGTCGCCTACGTGCCCGATGTCTCCGCGCGCACGGTGGATGGCTTTGCGGTTTTGGATGAGGCTGCCATGGACGAATATGAAGCGCTGATGGCGCAACTCTTCGCCTGGTATGAGAAACAATATAGCGCGGCATGCAGCCGCATTGACGGTGCGCGCGAACGCGGTGAACTGGCGCCCAAAGAGGGTGGGCGCGACCCTTACCGTGGCCGGGCCCGCGAACTGCTGCGCAATGTGATGCCGGTCGCCACCTACTCGGACGTCTACTGGACGGTCAACTTCCGCAGCCTGATGAATTTTTTCAAACTGCGGCGCAAGCAGGATGCCCAGTATGAAATTCGCGAGTATGCCGATGCGGCCTTTGCGCTGTTCGCCGCGCGCCTGCCGCTACTCGCCGAAACCATGCAGCGGGTGCTGGACGAATCCGCGGCCGGTGCCGCGCTGCAGGAATCGTCCGGGCATGCCTGACCTGGCCTCTCCGGGCCAGCCCGGGGGCTTGGCACCATACGCCGCCGACCCCGCGCAGAGCCATGGCCGCAAACACGCAGAGGAGCCGCCCGCCGGTCGCAGCGCCTTTCAGCGCGACCGCGACCGGGTCATTCATTCCGGCGCGTTCCGCCGTCTGGAATACAAGACCCAGGTCTTTGTGAATCACGAGGGGGATCTCTACCGCACCCGCCTCACCCACAGCCTGGAAGTCGGACAGGTGGGGCGCGCCATCGCCCGCCAGTTGGCCTTGAACGAGGATCTGGTCGAAGCCATCGCCCTGGCCCACGATCTGGGTCATACCCCTTTTGGCCATGCCGGACAGGATGCCCTGCAGGAATGCATGGCCGACCTCGGCGGTTTCGAGCATAACATCCAGTCCCTGCGAATCGTGGACCATCTGGAAAAGCGCTACGGCGACTTTCCAGGCCTGAACCTGACCTTCGAAACCCGCGAGGGTATTCTCAAGCATTGCGCCAAAAATAAAGCCTCCGACCTGGGCGACGTGGGTGAACGCTTTCTGCGGGGCTCCCAGCCCAGCCTGGAGGCGCAGATCACCAATCTCGCCGATGAGATCGCCTATAACAACCATGATATCGATGATGGCCTGCGCGCCGGTCTGCTGGACCGCGAAGAGCTCTGCGCCAGCACTTTGTACGGGACGATTTTCGCCGAGGTGCAGCAACGCTTTCCCGACGCTTCCGCGACCATCTTGCGTCACGAAACGGGCCGCCGCCTCATCAATCTGCTCATCCACGATCTGGTCAGTGAGACCCGGCGCCGCATCGCGGCCGAAGGCGTCACCACCATAGCGGAAGTGCGGGCCGCGTCGCAGCCGCTCGCCGCCCATAGTCCGGCCATCGCCCACGAAGTCGCCACCCTCAAACGCTTTCTCTTTCAGCGCATGTATCGCCACCCCCGGGTGCACCGTCAGGCGGAAAAAGCCAAGCGCCTGGTACGCAAGCTGTTCCATACCCTGCTCGAAGATCCGCGGCTGCTGCCACTGAAATACCAACTGCGCATCAACACATGCGGCGGCACGAAGAAGCCTCAGGCACGTGTCGTTGCCGATTACGTCGCGGGCATGACCGACCGCTTTGCCATCGCCGAGTATGACCGCCTGTTTGACCCGCACGGCGAGGCCTGAACCCCCCCTTGCCCATCCGGCCCCGACGACATTCCGGGAATGATCCATTCGCACCCTTGGATGGTACCCATGAGCGCGTTATAATGCCCGGCCCTGCTTTGCAGTCCGGCGACAGGGTGATGTGACGACCAGGTGACGATATGACGCAAAGCTTATGCTCCTCCGATTTTGAACGGGACTCCTGTGGCTTCGGGCTGATTGCCCAGATGGACAACCAGGCCAGTCACGCCATCGTCGCGACGGCCATCGTCTCATTGGCGCGGCTCACCCACCGCGGCGCCATAGCCGCCGACGGCAAAAGCGGCGACGGTTGCGGCCTGCTGGTGCAGATGCCGGAGGCCTTTTTCCGCGCCATCGCGGCCGGACAGGGCATCACGCTCGGTACACACTTTGGTATCGGTCAGTTTTTCCTGCCTCGGGACGAAGCAGTTGCAAAGGCTATTCGAGCAGCCCTGGGTGCTGAAGCGGAAGATCTCGGACTGCACTGCCTGGGCTGGCGCGAGGTACCCACCGACCTTGGCGCCTGTGGTGAAGAAGCCCTGCAAAGTCTGCCGGGAGTCTGGCAGGCTTTTGTGGGCCTCCCCGACGATATGGATACGGACGACCGGGAGCGCCTCCTCTACCGCTTGCGGCGGCGGGTAGAAAAACGCTTTGCCGACGAAGGCAGCTTTTTTGCAGTGACCTGCTCCTCTCAGGTCATCGGCTACAAAGGCATGGTATTGCCGGAAAATCTCCCGGTTTTTTACCCCGACCTCCGCGACCCGCGCTTCGCCTCCGCCCTCGTCACCTACCACCAGCGTTTTTCCACCAATACCTGGCCGGAATGGCGGCTGTGCCAGCCCTTCCGCATCCTCGCCCACAATGGCGAGTTGAATACCGTGCAGGGCAACCGCCTGTGGGCCAGGGCCCGCGAGGCGCAGCTCCAATCCGACCTGTTACCCATGGCGGAAGTGCTGCCGGCGGTGGGCGGCGGCAGTGACTCCTTCAGTCTCGACAACATGCTGGAACTGCTGGTGCAGGGCGGCATGGACTTTTTCAAGGCCATCCGCCTGCTGGTGCCGCCCGCCTGGCATAATGTCCCGCGCATTGAACCCGCCCTGCGTGCCTTCTACGAATATCACTCCATGCGCATGGAGGCCTGGGACGGCCCCGCCGGACTGGTGCTCAACACCGGACGCATCGCGGCCTGCGCACTGGATCGCAACGGTCTGCGTCCGGCCCGCTATGTCATCACCAAAGACCGGATCATCAACATCGCCTCCGAAGTGGGAGTCTTCGACTACGATCACCGCGACATCGTCGTGCAGGGTCGGGTCGGGCCGGGACAACTGGTGGCGGTGGATATGGCCACGGGCAAATTTCTGGAGTCGGCGGACATCGACGCGCAAATCCAGAACAGCCACCCCTACCGGGAATGGCTGGATCTGTATGCCGAACATCTCGACAGCGACGACCAGGCTGCTACCCCCGCATTGCCGGTGAACGACCTGCTGGTCAGTGAAAAGGCCTTTGGCGTCAGCTTTGAGGAAGAAGACCAGGTGATCCGCGTCCTCGCCGAGGGTGCCCAGGAGGCCGTCGGTTCCATGGGTGACGATACCCCCATGGCGGTCCTGTCGCGACAGACCAGGCACATCGCCGATTATTTCCGACAGCAGTTCGCCCAGGTCACCAACCCCCCCATAGATCCCCTGCGCGAAGCGCTGGTGATGTCCCTCAACACGGTCATCGGCAGCGAAAGCAATCTGTTTGCCGAGCGTCCCCAATATGCCCGGCGCATCGAGGTACACTCCCCGGTGCTCTCCGATGCCATTTTCAGCGCCCTCACCAGCCACACAGAACCCGCCTTCCGCAGCCAGACCTTCGATCTCTGCTATTCCGCTGCGGACAGCAATCTGGGAGGAGCCATCGAGGCCCTCTGCGAGGCGGTCATCGAGGCGGTGCGGCACGGAGCCGTCATCCTGGTGCTCTCGGATCACGCCCTGGAGCGTGACCGGCTCTACATCCCGGCGCTGATGGCGGTAGGTGCCGTCCACCATGCCCTCATCGATGCCGGCCTGCGCACCCGCTGCAACATCGTGGCAGCCACGGCCCATGCCCGCGATCCCCACCAGTTCGCCACCCTGATCGGTTATGGCGCCACTGCCGTCTACCCCTACCTGAGCTATGCCATCATCCGCAGCCTGGCCGAACGGCACGCCTTCAGCCAGCCGGTGACGGCTCTCAAGGCACTGGAAAATTATCGCAAGGGCATCGACAAGGGCCTCTATAAGATCCTCTCAAAAATGGGAATTTCCACCCTGGCATCGTACCGCAGCACCCAGCTCTTCGAGGCGCTCGGTCTGGATCAGATGGTGGTGGAGCGCTGTTTCAAGGGGACGGTCAACCGCATCGGCGGGGCGTCGTTCAGCCATCTCGAAAACGATATCCGCCAGCAAGTCCGCG
>NZ_JABBDR010000073.1 GCF_018854495.1 Acidithiobacillus ferruginosus | reverse complement strand
CTACGATCCTCGACCCCCTGCACCTGCCCCTGCACGGCAGCCGCCTCATCGAGGCCAGCGCCGGCACCGGCAAAACCTGGACCATCGCCGCCCTCTATCTGCGCATGATCCTTGGGCACGGCAGCGAAGGTGAACGTTTTCCCCGCCCCCTCCTGCCCGAAGATATTCTGGTGATGACCTTCACCCGCGCCGCCACCCAGGAACTCAAGGAGCGCATCCGCGATCGCCTGCAAACGGCCGCCCGGTATTTCCGCGGCACCGAACACCCAACGCGGCCAGATCCCTTTCTCGAAGCGCTGCTGGCCGACCATCCCGACCCCGTGGTCCGCGCCCGCGCCGCGCACCAGCTTGCCTTGGCCGCCGATGCCATGGATGACAGCGCCATTTTTACCATCGACGCCTGGTGCCAGCGCACCCTGCGCGAGCACGCCTTTGCCACCGGCAGCGACTTCCGCGAGACGCTGCTCCTGGATGAGACCGATCTGCGCGACGACGCCGTGCGCGACTTCTGGCGGCAGGAGGTCTACCCGCTGAGCGAACCCGCCCTCGGTGAGGTGCTCCAGCTCTTTTCCAGCCCCGCTAAGATCCGGCAGGAAACAGAAGCCCTGTACAAACTCGATCCGCCCCTACCCGCCCCCGAATCCACGCTGGCGGACTGGCTGCCCGATGCCCTCGCCGCGCCCCGACGGCGACTCGCCACCCTCAAGGCGCAATGGGCGGCGGAGCATGATGCGTTTGCGGAGTGGTTGTTTGGGCTCGTAAACGGTCCCAAAGCGAACAACCCATTGAATGGTAATCGCCTAAGCGCCGCCATGGTCACCCGGACCCTCGCCGCATTGCGTGATTGGGCCGACCACCCCGATATATGGATTCCCGGCGAAGCGGATACCTGTCAGCGCCTTTCTGCCAGCAAACTGCCCGAGTATTGCAAAAACAAACCGCCTCTCGTCATCCACCCCGCCGCCGAGACATTGGATACCCTGTTCAGTGCGTTAGAGACCATCACTCAACAGTTCGCCCAACTGCGCGGTGAAATTCGCACCCACGCCGCCGCATGGATCAACGCCCGACTGGGTCAGCTCAAGGCCCAGAGCGGGCAGGTCAGCTTTGCCGACTATCAGCAGCGCCTCGCCAGGGTACTGCACGACAAAACCCAGGGACCGGCACTCGCCGCCCGCCTGCGGCAGAAATATCCCGCCGCCCTCATCGACGAGTTTCAGGATACCTCCGCCCTGCAATACCAGATCTTCGACGACATCTACCACGCCGCCGACAACGACCCCGACACCCTGCTTCTGCTCATCGGTGACCCCAAACAATCCATCTACGCCTTTCGCGGCGCGGACATCGGCAGTTATCTGCAGGCACGTCGCCTGACCGAGGGCCGCCACTATGCGCTCGGTACCAATTATCGCTCCAGCCACGCGCTGGTCAGCGCCCTCAACGCCATCTATACCGCCGCCGAACACGACAACCCCCAAGGCGCTTTTGCCTATGCAGCCCCCGGTGCCGACAACCCCCTGCCGTACCAGCCGGTGCAGGCCCATGGCCACGAGAAAGTCTGGCAGATCAACGGAAAATCCGCTCCCGCGCTGACTTTCTGGGATGCCGGCGAGAAGCTGAACAAAGGCGACTATCTGGAACGCTGCGCAGCACAGGCCGCAGAATGCATTGCCGGACTGCTCGACGATCCGAAAGCAGGGTTCGCGCGGGAGGGAGAAATCACCCGACGGCTGGAGGCCAAGGACATGGCCATTCTCGTCCGCGATCGTCACGAAGCCGCCAGCATCCGTCAGGCCCTCCACCACCGCCGATTACGCAGCGTCTTTCTCTCGGAGCGGGATTCCGTCTATGCCAGTGAGGAAGCCCGCGAACTGCTCCTCTGGCTGGAGGCGGTGGCCGAACCCGAAGATGCCCGCCGCCTGCGCGTCGCCCTCGCCCTGCCGCTGCTGGGACAGTCCCTCAGCGCCCTGGACGCCCTCCATCAGGACGAAGCGGCCTGGGAGGCGCAACTGGAACAGTTCCAGGATCTGTCCCGGCAGTGGCGGCGGCAGGGCGTCCTGGCCATGCTCCACCACAGCATCCATCAGTTCGGCATTGCCGCCCGCTTGCTGACGCAGCCCGAGGGCGAACGTCGCCTCACCAACCTGCTCCACCTCGGCGAACTCTTGCAGCAGGCGAGCGCCACCCTCGACGGCCCCGACGCCCTCATTCGCCACCTGCGCGAGGCCATCGCCGCCGGGAGCGATCAGAGCGACGCCCACATCCTGCGTCTGGAGAGCGATGCCGGACTGCTGCGCGTGGTCACCATCCACGCCGCCAAAGGTCTACAATATCCCCTGGTTTTTTTGCCCTTCATCGCCACCTGCAGGCCCGCCAGGGCCAACCCCTTTACGATCATCCACAGCGCGGACGGACAGCCCGCCATCCACTGGGAAAGCGGCGACACGACGGCGGCGGAAAGGGCACGGTTGCAGGAAGATCTCCGCCTCCTCTATGTCGCCCTCACCCGCGCCGAACACGCTCTCTGGCTGGGCCTCGCCGAACGCCAGGACAGGAAGTCCCCTATCTTCACCGGCAGCGCCATCGCCCATCTGCTGGGTAGCGAACACCCTGCCCGCAATCTCGCCACCTTGCTCGAAGACTGCGCCCGCCTCTCTCCGGAGATCGTCGTCGAGACGCTACCGGACAGCATCCCCACGACGCTGGTCGTGCGGCACCACAACAACGCCCACAACCCGCCCGCAGAGTACACCGCCAGCTTCGAGAAGCACTGGGGCGTTGCCAGCTTCTCCCATCTGATGCGCGAACTCCCTGCCGACCCGGCGGCGCCACTGACGCCCAGGCGCGCCCAGACTGGCGCCCCCTGGCATCGCTACCCGCAAGGCAGGAACGCCGGCACCTTTCTCCACGACCAACTGCAACGCCTCGCCCAGAATGGCTTTGCCCAAGCCGGTCAGAACCACTTTGCCGAACAACTGCATAAGACCTGTGCCCAGGCCGGCCTGGGCGACTGGGTCGAGGCGACCGCCGAATGGCTGCAAGCCATCGTCCATACCCCCCTTGCCCCCCTCACGGCGACCCTCTGCGATCTCAGCGACACCCGGAGCGAAATGGCCTTCTGGTTTCCCAGCGACGCCTTGCGCAGCGACAACCTGGACAGGATCTGCCAACAGCATATTTTCCCCGGCGCCGATCGCCCCAGACTCCCCCAGCGCGTCATTCACGGCATGATGCGCGGCTTCATGGACCTCGTCTTCGAGCAGGGCGGGCGTTACTACGTCCTCGATTACAAATCCAACGTCCTCGGCAGCGAGGATGCCGATTACCACGCCAAAGCACTGCGCGACGCCACCCTCGGTCATCGCTACGAACTGCAATCCAGCCTCTACCAACTGGCCCTGCACCGCCTGCTGCGCCAACGCATGGGCAGCCGCTACCGGCCCGAGACCCATCTCGGCGGCACCCTCTTCTTCTTCCTGCGCGGGCTGCAAGGACCGGAGCAAGGCATGCTCCATCTTCCCGCCGACCTCGCCCTGCTCGACGCCCTCGACGACCTCTTCGGCTTGCCGCAGCGGGCAACCCAGCCATGAGTAAGCCCATGACCAGCTCCATGATCGACCAACTCCGCGCCTGGACCAGCGCCGGCTGGCTACGGCCCCTCGACCTTGCCTTCGCGCAGTTCCTCGTCCGCCTGGACCCGCAGGCCCCGGCCCTCCTGCCCCTGGCGGGCGCCCTCCTCGCCAGGCTGGAGGGAGAAGGCCACACCTGCATCGCGCTGGAAGACCTCCTCGACGCGCCCCAACGCTTCCTGGACTGGCCCGCGCCGGCGCACGCCATGCTGGCAACCGCACTCGGTCACTGGCCGCATGCCGCCCAATGGACGGAAACCCTCGCCCAGAGCCTCTGCGTGCAGGTCACCGAGCGCAACACTTCCGACCCGGCAAACAGCGCAGAAACACCCCTGGTCCTCAGTGCCGCCCGCCTCTATTTGCGCCGCTACTGGCGCGACCAGCAATTCATCGCCGAGACCCTGCGCCAGCGCGCCCAACAGCGCGTCGCCGATGCTGCCAACCCCGAGGTCTTAAGACCCTGGCTGGAGCAACTTTTCCCGGCATCTGACGAACCCGGCGATGCACTCCCCTGGCAAAAAATCGCCTGCGCCCTCGCCCTGCGCAGCCACTTCAGCATCATCACCGGCGGCCCCGGTACCGGCAAAACCTACACCGCGGCTCGCTTCATGGCCTTGCTCATGGCGACCAGCAGCACACCCCTGCGCATCGTGCTTGCCGCCCCCACCGGCAAGGCCGCCGTGCGCATCGACGAATCCCTGCAGAGCGCGGTCGGCACCCTTCCGCAATTGGGCCCAATACCCGATATGACGGCCGCCTTCGCCCACCTGCGTCCGGCGCGCACCCTGCACAGCCTGCTCGGCGCCCGCCCCGACAGTCGTCGCTTTCGCCATGACGCTGCCCACCCCCTCGAACTAGACGTACTCGTGGTGGACGAAGCCTCCATGATTCATCAGGAGATGATGGCCGCCCTGCTCCGCGCCCTGCCGCCTGCGGCCCGCCTCATCCTCCTCGGCGATCAGGACCAGCTTGCCTCCGTCGAAGCGGGCGCGGTGCTGGCCGAACTCAGTCTCGGCAGCGGTAAATACGATGCCGAGACCTGCCACTATATGCAGGCCAGTTGCGGTGCCGCGCCGCAGCCCGGCGACAACGGCCACAGCCCCCTTGCCGCAAACATCATCCGCCTGCAACGCAGCCATCGCTTCAACGCAGAAATCGGCGCGCTGGCCGATGCCGTGCATGGCGGCCACCCCGAAAGCGCCGTCCGCATCCTGCAAACGGCGCACACTGGCACCCTCGCCTGGCAACCCGCCCCTGCCATCCACCAGATACTGGAACTCGCCCACTCGGAAAGCGCCTATGGTCGCGTCTGGCAAGCTGCGGGGCAGCCGCCACCTAAAGACCAGCAACAACATAGCGCATGGGTTAAAGCCATCCTCAACGACTACGCTGGCTTCCGCATTCTCTGTGCCCTGCGCCAAGGCCCCTGGGGCGTTACCGGCATCAACCGCGCCATCGAAGACTACTTGCTGCGCCAGGGCATCCTGCAGAGCCGCGGCCTTTGGTATGCCGGCCGGCCCACCCTCGTCACCCGCAATGATCCCAACCTTGGTCTCAGCAATGGCGACATCGGCATCGCCCTGCCCGACCTGGATAAACGCCTGCGCGTCTACTTCCCCAACAGCGAAGACGCCCCCCGTGCCATCCTGCCCAGCCGCCTCAACCACACCGAAAGCGCCTGGGCCATGACCGTCCACAAGGCACAGGGTTCTGAGTTTGCCCACACCGTCCTCATCCTTCCCCCGGAAGACAGCCCCGTCCTCAGCCGCGAACTGCTCTACACGGCCATCACCCGCGCCCGCAAACGCTTCACCCTCATCGCCCCCCGCGAGCGGCTGGAAAACGCCATCCGGCGCCAGACGCGGCGGATGAGCGGGTTACATGCGGCTTTGACCAGGCTGGAGCGAATCCCGACAGGTCAGATTTCGACGTAGAGCGAGCCGTCCTCCACGCTCACCGGAAAGATTTTGAACGCCTTTCTCCTGCACACCAGATTCAGTATCTGAATGCCTGGGGGATACCTCCAGGTTCCTCCGGCTAAAACCCGGCATGCTTATCGTTATTGTCATAACAAAGTCATGCAATCTTCATATTAGTGTCACACAAGCCAGTTACCCTATGGGGGAGCCGCAATATTAGCCCCATAAGGAAATCTGCATGAGTCAACCCACGGGTACACACGTACCCCAACTGGGCGTCATCCAATCCCTCAACAATGCCCTAGTGAGCTACTTCCATTTGCTCGCCGCCTTCACGGCAAGTATGAGATTTTTACTATGTTCATGATTTTAATAAACAGTATTGCTGTACACACAGTACATGTACTACGTGCGGCGATGTTGGCGCAGACGCGCGCGCCCCTGCCGATCCGGACCGAATCACCGCAAGGCCCACGGATCCTGCTGCTGGTGAATGCACGGACCAACGGTAAAACGATCGTCCCTGTCGAAATGGCTCTGGAACGCACTGGCGGCAAGGTAATGCGGGTCACGGAGCGTGCCCAAGCCGAGCAGTTGGTGCGCCGTTGGGATCCCGAAGTAATGATCCTGCTCGGGTGGTCTACCACAACGGGGGAATGGCTGCGGCATCTGCAATTCGCATCGCGTCAGGGCGAATTGCCCTTCCTGGTGGTCGGCGATAGTGCGGGAGAAGGCCACGAGGAAACCAACGCCGTAGCGGCTCTGGAAGTAGGTGCGCAGGCGTATATCCCTGCCGGTATGGGGCTGGGAATCTTAACCGCCCAGGTATGCGGTGTCCTCAAAAAGCTGCGCACACAAGCGCCTGTCCGGGTGGTTCAAGAGGAAAACCTCTGCATCGATCTGGTATCACTGCGTGTCTGGATATTGGGACAGGAAATTCGTCTACCGCGACGGCTTTTCTATCTGCTTTACTATTTCGCCACCCATCCGGACGAAGTCGTTTCCAACGAGCAGATCGCCGATATCTTATGGGGTGGTAAGGGCACCTATCTCGCTCCTAATACCCTGGTGGTCAAGATTTATCGTTTACGCAAAATTCTGGAAAGTGCCGGCGCCAAGGGCTGGCTGGAAACCGTGCATAGTTTCGGATATCGCTTTTCACCACCAAAGAATGTGTGAAACGTCATAATAACGTCATAACAATGTCATAACAACGCCACCTCAGTGACACATGGGTGCAATATTCGGCTATTAACATAGGGGCTATTCCAGGAGGCAACAACAATAGGAGTAGTTCCGTGAAACATCAGTATCGTTATCATCCTTTATTGAGTGCATTGATTGCTGCTGGTTTATGTGGGATGTCCGGCATGGCACTCGCTACCGGTGTAACCGCGCCCACCACTTCGTCCAGTATTAGTGTCGGGGAAGTATCCTCTACCACCGGCGCTTTAGACACGCTGGCGCATCTCCCCACCAAAAAACAGGTGTTCAATTCCACCCAATCGGTAAAAGTCATCAATAAGCGTCAGATGGCTACCGCAGGACCTGCGGGTGGGGCGGCACAAGCGCTCGCCGTGGCACCGGGCATCAATGTCGTCACCGATGGCCCGACTGGCGCGCCGCGCTCATCGATCAGCGTCAACGGCATGAAGACCGGTTGGGGCAACATCGCGGGCAATGCGAATGATGGCACGGTCATGGTCACTTTTGACGGTGTACCCATGGTTGATCCGGCTTACGGCGTCTGGCAGGGTTCAGAGCTGCCCCAGATGTCCATGATCAAGGGCATTACCGCAACCTACGGCCCGGGTTATCCGCTGAATCGCTGGTACAACAATATTGGCGGCTCCATTAACTTTACGCCACTGCAACCGACCAGGAAGGCTGGGGCTTCCATAGGAATGTATTATGGAAGTTTTGATTCCAAAGGTATCCACTTCAATATTCGCACCGGCGAACACGATGGATGGTCGGGGATCATTGCGGGAGGGGTAGGCAGTAGCGGAAACTATTTGCACGGATATGGGTTCAACAATCCCGGTAATAACTATGCCTATTATGGAAAAGTCCGGAAAAGCTTTCGTGGCGGCCACATCAGTTTTGGTGGCTACGTCGCACGTTCCGTGGCCTACAGGCCGCTGCCCATTCCGGTAACCGCCAATCCGAATGTGACTATTTACGGCGTCAACCCGAATACCGGAGCCGTGAATCCCGGACCCGTCTACAGTCAACAAACCACGGGGTTTTACACCACCCTCCCATATTCCGTTTACTGGAAGGAAGCGTTTGTAAAGACCTACCTCATTTATTCTCGCTTCGAACAACATCTTACACACAACATGGTGATCCATAACCTGTTATGGTATCGCTATGGCGACCGCGTGCACCTGCACTACAATAATACCGGTAATGCTGCCAACGTGCTGAATCAGTATTATAACGCCTCCGATCATACGTACGGGGACAAGCTCTATCTGACCGTGAACGCACCATACAACAATATTTCGCTTGGCGGGTATTTCCTGAACTCGAAATATAACTCCCTGTTGTATTTCTACAATCAGAACCAGATTGCAACTTATGACTCGCTAAGTCCTAATGCCGGAAATAACGTAATCATCAATGGGTCCCCGGTATACAACAGCCCATCCTTGCCGAGCGCATTCCATAGTTCGTATCTCTACATGACCGACCTTGCGGCCTTTGTCCAGGACGTCATACACCCTATCCATGGTCTGCGCATCACCCCCGGTATCCGCGTGGTTCAGTTTCAAACAAACTTTGTGAACAACTCTGCTGCCCAGTTCCCCACGAGTGTGGCCAACCTCATCGGTCACAATGGCGATTATCAACCAAACTCATCGACGAATTTCACCGAGTTCGAGCCGTCCATCGGCGTCAACTATAAGGTGACGCCCAATGTTGCACTCTATGGAAACTACGCCACCGGCTACAAGGCACCGGCCGGCGCTACCGGGACCTATGCTCATGAATTGACATCCACGTTACAGCCGCAAAAGTCCACACAGTACCAGATTGGGGTAAAGGCGTATGTCAAACATTATGGACTGCTGCATCACGCAGTCTTCAATGCCAATTACTACCATCTGAATGATACCAATGAAATCATTCCCATCCCGGTTGTCAACCATCTTTACTCGCGCTTCGCATCTGGTTCGTCGGTATTCAGCGGTGTCAACCTGTCGATGGATGACAATCCGCTTTATAATCTATACCTGTTCTCCAACGTGAGTTTCGAGAAGGCCACCTACTCCAACTACACCACAGGTCATGGCGTATCCTACGCTGGCCTGCCTATTTCTAATGTGCCGGCGCAAACCGCCAACATCGGCGCCTACTATCAGATTTATAATTCGGGCATTCTTTATGAGCCAAGAGTGTGGTGGCAGTATACCGGTGCCCAGAACATCTACAACAACATTGGAGCCCCCACAAGTCAGAAATTGCCCAGTTTTGGCATATTCAATGCCTCGCTGCGGGTCAAGGTATCCAAAAGATATCTGTTTGCCGGAATGCATGATGCCTCGGTGAATGTAACAGTCCTCAACCTTCTGAATAAGCAGTACAACAATTACGAGTATATTTCTGGTGGCGGCTATTATGGCGTGGCCGGTCAGATACTTGGGGAACCAGGCATGCCACGCGCGGTTTATGTAAGTGTAAACGCCTCATTCTAGCGTTACGAAGTAATATGTTAAGCCGGGGTGAATCAGTCATTCACCTCGGTTTTTAAATGTCTTATTGTCATATTATGGTCATTTAAACGTAATAATTGTGTCACAATTCTCTTGTATCATTTTTTCTGTTGCTTGGGCAACATTAATGAAATCATGTAGTTTTATACGATCATATTCTTATACAGGAGCAAGAAATGAATAAGCGGAATCGTATGAACCCGTTATTGTTCGCAATGTGCACCGCGGGGCTTTGTACCTGGAATACTCTAACAACAGCTTATGGTGCCAATTCTGGCGGCCAATCCACCAGTGTTGGCGAGGTAAACGCTTCGGCCAGCGCACTTTCTGAATCGGCCAAGGCGCTGGCCAGTACCGACGGCAAGCTGACCAAGAAGAAAATCTTCAAATCCACCCAATCCCAGGCGGTTCTTGGGAAGCGTGAAATTCAGGGTGTAGGTCCTGCCGCAGGGGCGGCGCAAGCACTTTCTCTGGCACCCGGCATCGCGGTCCGTGGTTATGGCGGCATCTCCTCGACCGCGCGCTATGAAATCGCCGTGCGCGGCGTAAAGGTAGGCTGGTCATCCGTGAATGGTGACGTCGAGCGCAATGGCTTGACGGTGCTGTTTGACGGGATCCCCATGAACAACCTGATTTCGCATAACGGCGGCTGGGATTCCAACGAAATCCCCATTCTCCAGATGATCCACGGCATCAACGTGACCTACGGCCCCGGAAACCCCGCCGGCCGGTGGTTCGACAGCGTCGGTGGCACCATCAACTTTGTGCCGCTGCAGCCATCCGTAAAACCGAGCGCTGAAATAGGTACCACCTTTGGCAGTAACGGCACTCTCGGCTACAACTTTGACCTCAAAACGGGAATGTACGACGGCTGGTCCGCGATTCTGGCCGGGGGTTATACGAAAAACAACACCTTCCGCACTGGTACGTTCAACGCGCCGTCCCAGTCTCTCGCCTATTTTGGCAAGGCGGTGAAGACCTTCCGGAGCGGCACCTTCAGCCTTGGCGGCTATGTCGACAGTTCGCGCGAGTTCAGGCCCAATTTCATACCGGTTACCCCGATACCGGGCATCACCACCCAGGGCCTGAATGCCAATGCGCCCTTGTATAGCCAACAGACCAGCGGGTTTTACGCATCACTGCCTGAGTCCATCTGGTTTAAGCAACTGAAAGTACAAGGCTACATGCTGTACTCCAAACTGAACCTCCACCTCAGCAGGCACGTCACGCTGCACGAAATGGCCTGGTATCGCCATGGCCACCGAGTGCATTACCGCATTACCAATTATGTACCAGGGAGCAGCGTGAATTCCGAGTATTACAATCCGAGCTCGGATACTTACGGGGACAAGCTGTATTTCGACTGGCGCCTGCCTATGAACCTCGTGAAGGCCGGAGGGTCGTGGATTCATCAGCAATACACCACACCGTATGCGGGATACAATACACTCCTGGGCACCAGCCCCTCCTTCCCCATTCAGTACAATAGCGACGTTCTGTATAACAACTATCTGACAGGCTTCATTCAGGACACATTCAGCCCGTTCGCCGGCTTCAAGATCACGCCGGGCATTGCTGCGGTCCAGTACCAGACCCAGATGTATAACAACGGGAGCCAGGCATTCCCCAACCTTCCGGCGGGCGCGCAGAATCAGACGCTCATTAATAGCGCGTCGGATACCATATCCCGTTTGGAACCTTCCATCGGGGTCCGCTTTGCCCCGGTCAAATGGGGTTCGGTATATGCGCACTATGGCCGTTCTTATCAGAATCCTACGGATAACAACTACGGGGCCTACAATGGTAACGGCGGCACGATAGACCTAAACACCCTGAAACCGGTAAAAAGTACGGATTACGAAGTCGGCGCCAAGTTTTTAGTACACAACTGGATGTTGTTGCATGACTTTACATTCAACGTCAACTACTACCACGACACTCTCGCCAACGAAACCATCGCGACCTTCCTGTCAAATATCTCCCAAACCAAGTTCGCCGCGGCCGATGCGGTGGTGAACGGCGTCAATATCGCGATTGCCGACAACCCCTCCTGGAACTGGCATCTGTTCGCCAATCTGGCGCTCAATCATTCGTACTACACCTCGTATACCCCGCAGGGTGGGGGTACGACCTTATATGGCGCCAACGTATCTTATAGCCCGTACCTCACCATGAGCGCGGGTATTGACTATCGCTACTACTATCATGGCTTCCTTTTCTCACCCCAGTTTGTGGATCAATACACAAGCTCGGAGTATCTGTTCAACAACGGGACCGGCGCGCCATCGCACCAGAAGCAGCCGGGATACAATGTCTCCAACCTCAGCCTTGGGATAAAAACGACCCGATTGAATCCATACATCCCGACACTGAAAGACGTGAAGCTCTCCGTGGGAATATATAATCTCTTCGATGCCCAGTATAACCCCATTGAGTACATCACCAGTGGCGGGTACTTCGGTGGTAACAGTGCCGGTGCCATTCTGGCTGATCCGGGGGCACCACGGCAGTATTTTATGACGGTATCGGCGAAGTTCTAAGGCTTTTTCGCGCTGCGTGGGGTCACGCAGCGCACTTTTTATCGTGACACTGATAATGTAGATGGATTTTATCCGACTACATAAAACACCCGTCGCAATTGCAATATGCCACGCATACTGTTAATTTTTTATCAAACTACGGAGTTTTACATGCCCGAAGAGATTCAAGAGTGGCCAAGAAGTACCCGATGGATACATGCGGGATTTGCATTGGCAGTAACGCTTCTGCTGTTCAGCGAACTTGACATGAAGGCCATATGGAAGAAGGTCGGCGAACTTCCATTCCGGCATTTACTGTTTCATATGCATATGTGGATTGGCATGTTTGCAACGGTTATTGTTGTCGCATTCTGGGCGCAGGTTTTCTCTAACAAAAACCTGCGCTCGCACCTGTTCCCCTACAGCGGACCGTACCTGGACAACGTCTGCACCGATATCCGGGGGCTGGCAAACAGAAAGCTGCCGCCGAGCGGGATGCGCGGCGGGGTGCCGGGCATGGTGCATGGTTTTGGTTTGGCTGCCGTGACCGGCATGGCCCTCCTGGGATTTATCATGTTTTTCCTGATTCCAAATTATGGAGTGGCTGCGCCCATAGGCTTCTACCAGCTTCCCAAGAAGATGCACGACTTCCTTTCTTCATTTGTCTGGTTGTACTGGTGGGGTCATATTGGCATGGCGACACTTCACGCAAGCAAGTCTCCGGCCATTTTGCGCGTATTCAGGCCGTAGTAACGCAACCCTGGGCCGGTTTACCGCCCCGGAAGGCAACTCCTGAAACACTCCGGGAGTATGCGCTTCCGGGGTAACCGGGTAGCATTATATCTCTGGATTTACGCTCCTAGTGATCGGCACGGTGATAGTCCCGATGCCGGTATTCCTGCCGCCGATTTTCCCTGTGCCACGCGTGATCCCGGTACCTGCGCTCATCCCGGTACCTGTAGTGGTCCTCCCGTGGGCCATAGTAAGCCTGATGCCTCGTATAGTAATGATCAGCATAACCCCTGTTGTCAGCAAATCCATCCTGGGCAACGGAAAACGTCAGCCCGAGGATAACCAATGGCATCATAGCCAGTTTTTTTCTCATATGATTCCACCTATACCAAAAATATACGTCAGCAATATTTGCCAGCCATCATGGATGCATGGACACCGGAGCGTTGCAATCAGTGATCTTCACCGTGATGCCACCCCTCGCCCCTTCCACCATAATAGCCCCCGTAATAGCCTCCATACGGGGGAGCGATTATGCATCCGGAAAGCATGGAAGCGCTAAAAAAAACAAAAAGCGCCATATAGACCAGTCGTCTTGCTTGCCTCAGCTTGTTCATGATTTTCTCTCCCAAAAGGTTTGCAACACCAATCCGTGATACTTCCTGCTAATAAAGCATTCCGTGACATGCGTAACCCATACGCCAACCATGGCACAATTAACCGGTTAATCAGATAGAAAGTCAAGTTATCAAATGGTCTTACTTTTGTGTCCAGTGCAACCGTCGATAGTTTGTCCAGCGCACGATTTGCAGCCACAGAACGCAGAGCACCACCAGCCCGCCGGCGATCAGAAGTGGTGGCATGCCAATGGCGGCAAAACCCATCACACCGCGCAGAAAAGGAATCGCCAGGACCGCCACGAGCACCGCGCCCACTCCCGCGAACATGGGCGCCAGCAAAGAATTGTTGCCACTCAGATTACGCAGGGCCGGACGCATGAGGTCGCGGTTGGCGAGAATCAGCAGAAACAGTGCAAACACCAGGGCGCTGAATATGCTGATACGAATGTCTTTTTCGGCCCAGCCCAGGTGCTGCAACCATGCCGATCCCGCCAGAAGAATGACCGCGATCCCCAGGCCTTGGGTCATGGCAAAGCCGATGTTGCCCGCAGTAAACGGATTGGCGTGGAGGGAACGCGGCGGCCGATGCATGATGTCGGCGGCTGCGGGTTCGGCCTCGAATACGATGGAACAGGCGGGATCGATGAGCAGCTCCAGCAGCACGATATGCACCGGCAGCAGCAATACCGGCCAGCGCAGAAGCGCCGGAAGCAGCGCCAGCGCGACGATGGGCATGTGCACCGCAAACACGAAGCGTGTAGCTTTGGTGATGTTATCGTAGATGCGCCGTCCACTGCGGATGGCACCGACGATGCTGGCGAAGCTATCGTCCAGCAGCACCAGCGCCGCAGCCTCCCGTGCCACATCGGTGCCATGTTCGCCCATGGCGATGCCGACATCGGCGGCCTTCAGCGCCGGGGCGTCGTTGACGCCGTCGCCGGTCATGGCGACCACCTCGCCGGTCTGTTGCAGCGCCCGCACCAGACGCAGCTTCTGTTCAGGCAACAGGCGGGCGCACAGATCGACCTGTTTCAAGCGCAGACGTAGCGCCTCATCATCCAGTGCGGCAATTTCGGGGCCGGTGATGACCTCGGCACGCTCGGACAACCCCACCTGCCGGGCGATCGCGCGCGCCGTGGCGGGATGATCGCCCGTGAGCATCAACACCCGCACACCGGCGGCGCGGCATTCGGCAATAGCGGCGGGAACGTCGGAACGTGGCGGATCGAAAAAGCCTATCAGGCCAAGAAATCGGAAATCGAAATCGTGCTGGGTTTTGGGCCAGGGGGTATCGAGTTTGCCAGCCTCCCACAGGCCCCTGGCCACGCCCAGCACGCGCAGGCCTCGTGCGGCCATGGCTTCTACCCGCTGCTGGATCGCCAACCGGTCCGCTGCGGACAGGTGGCACAAATCGGCCACGGCTTCCGGCGCGCCTTTGGTCGCCAGCAGATGCACATCGGGTCGCGCGCCGGAAAACACCCGTGTCATCGCCAGAATGTCGGGGGATAATTCATACTGAAACTCGGGCTGACGGTCGTCATGGACGTGTTCGGTCCCGGCCAGACGCCCATGGCCGAATACCTGGATGGCCTTTTCCATCGGGTCGAAGGGGTCGATGGGAGTGGCCAGCATCGCAAACTCGACCAGGGTATGGAAGGTCTCGGGGAGATCGGGTTGGCTAACCACGAATACGGCGTCGCCCACCGCAAGTTCGGCCACCTGCATGCGGTTCTGCGTCAGCGTGCCGGTCTTGTCCACCGCCAGCACGGTGATCGCACCCAACGCTTCCACCGCCGGCACGCGCCTGGTGAGCACCCTGGCTTTGGCGATACGCCAGGCGCCCAGCGCCAGGAATACGGTGAGAATGACCGGGATCTCCTCGGGCAGGATGGCCATCGCCAGGGCGATACCGGACAGCAGGCTTTCCAGCGGCGCGCGGCCATCCCACAACCAATCCACCAGAACCAGCGATACCGCCAGCAACAGCGCGATCGCCGTCAGATTACGGATGAGGGTGCGCGAGGATTGTTGCAGGCCAGAAGTCGTCTCTTGCGTTGTCGCCAGCGCCTGACCGATGCGGCCGACGGCGGTGCCGATCCCCGTAGCCTGCACCACCGCGAGGCCCACCCCCTTGGTGACCACGGTGCTGGCGAACAGCGCAGCGCCATCATCACCGCCTGACGTGGCCAGCGCGCCGAGCTCCGGATTGGGGAGCTTGTCCACCGGCACCGCCTCACCAGTGAGCAGCGACTCGTCCACCGTGAGCTGGCCCTGCACCAGTTGCGCATCGGCGGCGATGCGATCCCCCTCATGCAGGACCAGGAGATCGCCGCGCACCACCTCGCGCCCGGCGATACGCAACTCCCGACCGTCGCGGATCACCAGCGCCCGCGGCGCGGAGAGATCGCGCAACGACTCCAGCGCACGCTGGGTCTTGCGCTCCTGGGCCAGGGTAATGCCGATGACCACGAACACGAAGGCCAGCAGAAACATCGCTTCGGCATGGTCGCCCAACAGCAGATAGATGCCGCCAGCCACCAGCAACATCACGAACATCGGCTCCGCCAGGACGCCGAGCACGATGGCCAGCAGCGTTTTTGGCGTGCTTCCGGGCAGAAGGTTCGGGCCATCTTCGGCGAGGCGCCGGGCCGCGGTGGCGCCGGCAAGTCCCGTAAATGGACGGACGTCCGCTTGCGCCGCAGGGCGTGTATCCATACTCAACGCTCCCTCTGGTCGGGCTGCATATCCGGGTCATGAGCACCATGCCCGGCCACCGGAAGCAGCACACTGTCCGGTAACATACCCCGCTCTCCGCCAGCAGCGACCCCGTCGACGACGGAGATCAGGAAGCCGCAGGGTCCGGCGATGTGTCCCCTTGAAAGCGCAGCGCCGCCGAATTCAAACAGTAGCGCCGCCCCGTCGGGGCCGGACCATCGGAAAACACATGCCCCAGGTGGCTGTCGCAACGCGCGCAGCGGATTTCCGTGCGTACCATGCCATGACTGGTATCGCGGATCTCATGGATATGGTCGGGTGCAAAAGGCTCCTGAAAACTCGGCCAGCCCGTCCCCGAATCAAACTTGGCTGCCGCGCGAAACAACGGCAACCCACACAAAGCGCAAACGAAAGTCCCGTCGCCCTGTTCGTGCAGCAGCCCACCGCAGAAGGGCGGCTCCGTGCCATGCTCAAAAAGGACATGACGCGCCTCGGCAGACAAGCCTTGCGCCATTTCTGCGCGCTTCCCGGCATCGATGGGAGTCAGATCAAAACCTGCGGATGAACGGATCATCGTCTTCACCTCCGTTGCTTCTTAGGCAACCATTGCGGAAAACGCGTGCGCAGTTTCTCCACTTTCGGCAGCGCCACCGCACAGATATAGGGCTGATCTGGATGCTGGCGGGCATAATCCTGGTGATAGTCTTCCGCCGGATAAAAATGCGTCAGGGGCGTGATTTCGGTGGCGATGGGTCCGGCAAAAACCTTCGCCTCATCGAGCTGCGCCACATAGTCCCGCGCCAGCGCCGTCTGCGCGTCATTCAGGGTGAATATCGCGGACCGGTATTGCGTCCCCACATCATTCCCCTGCCGGTTGTACTGCGTCGGATCGTGGGCCACCGCAAAAAAGACCTGTAGCAGCCGGCCAAACGACAGCAACGCTGGATCGTAGTGAATCTCCACTGCCTCGGCGTGGCCGGTCGTCCCCGTGCATACCGCCCGGTAATTGGCCGTTTCCGCCGCGCCGCCCGTATAACCGGACACGATCCGCGTCACTCCCGCGAGGCCCAGATACACCGCCTCCACACACCAGAAGCACCCCGCCGCCAATACCGCCACACCCGGCGTATCGGCAGCGGCATCCTCCCGGACGGGGGCGGGAATTGTCAACGCCATGACCTGTACTCCACGATGAACGGACTCTGTCCAAAGCATAGTCGCAAAGCGCCACCAGACCAACCGTCGGCAGGCAATGTGCCAGACCCCGGCACATTTGCTAGTATCCACGCTGCAATGAAATTCGACCTGCAAAATTCTGGGGGGGCCATGGAAGCGGAAGATCGGAGCGGCGGTAAAAAGGTGCGCGTAGGATTCGGAAAGTCCGTAGGCTCGGCTTTGGGGGCATTGTTCTTCGGCCCGCTGCTGCTCGCCGGGTGCGCAACCAGCCCGGATCTCCAATCTGCGGAGCATCTGGTGCAGGGCAACTTCCACGGCAAGGCCCATGTGGTGAAGGTCTTTCCGGGCCCCACCCAAAAACTCACCGGCATCATCGCCGAAAACAGCCAGCATCAGCAGGGGATACTCTGGATGTTGTCCAATCGCTACCTCCTGCTCGGCCCGGTGGTGAACGATAAGGGCCAGGATATCACCCAGGCGGCCACGAAGAAGTATCTGCCCCAACCCGGAAAGGTCCCCGCCGGACAGATCGCTCCGGCGGCCATGCAGGCACCCGGCTTCACGATCGGCCACGCGGGGCCACTCATGGTGGTGTTTGCCGACCCCAACTGCATCTACTGCCACCTGCTCTGGGAGGCATTGCAAAAACCCGTCGCCGACGGTCAACTCCGAGTAAAACTGATCCCCGTCGGTTTTCTGAAAGATTCCAGCGTCGCCAAGGCGGCCACGATTCTCGCCGCCCCCGACCCGGCGGCGGCGTGGGCGGAAAACGAGAAGGGGTTTGACAAAAGCACCGAGGAGGGTGGCACCCGACCCCTGGCGCAGATTCCCGCCGAAGACATCAAGGCGGTCAATGCCAATACCGCCTTGCTTCAGTCCAGCGGTGAAGAAGCGACGCCGACCCTGCTTTTCTGCCGGAAGAAGTCGCCTGACGTCCACGCCACCAAAGAGCAAACCGGCCTGAGGATGGTGCTGGTACACGGCATCGCCGTGCGCGGACTGCCCGCGCTCATTCACTCGCTCCGTGGTGATGTCAGCGCGGAGGGCTGCACCCCCTGATCTCCGCCGGTCCTGCCGGACGACTTCCCCCGCAGGCAGCCCTTGGTTATATTCCGCTAATGCATAGTTCTACACATGATGATCTGGTCATCCTCGGCGGCACCTTCGACCCCATCCATTACGGGCACCTGCGCGCCGTGGAGGAGGTGCGCCAGGCCCTCGCCATCGCACAGGTGATGCTGATTCCGGCGGGGCATCCGCCCCACCGCAAAAGCCCCTGGGCCGACGCCCGCCACCGTCTGGCCATGACCCGCATCGCCGTCGCGCACCATCCGCAATTCACGGTCAGTTCCTGGGAAGTGGAGCGGGAAGGGCCGTCCTACACCGTAGATACCCTCACCGCCCTGCGTCGGCAACGCCCGGATGCGGTGCTCGCCATGGTCATCGGCATGGATGCCTTTCTGCGCTTCGACACCTGGCACCACTGGCAGCACATTCTGGACCTCACCCACCTCGTCGTTACCGGGCGCCCGGGATGGCCTGCCGCCGAATTACCCGAAGCCCTGCGCCAGGCCCTCTATCAGCGCCGTTGCGAAGATGTCGGCACCCTGCGCCAGACGCCCGCCGGCTGTATTCTGTTTCATACGGTCACTGCCCTGGAAATCTCCGCCAGCAGTATCCGCAGCCTGCTCGCCGGTCATCAGAGCCCGCGCTTTCTGTTACCGGACGAGGTATTGGATTATATTGACGCCGAAGGGCTCTACCAGAGCCCATAGCCCGACACAAAGGATCATAACACTTGGCGACAGCAGAAACCCTTCGCGACTTGGCCATCTCCGTTCTGGATGAACACAAGGCGCTCGACATCAAGAGCATCGATGTCCGCAAACAGACCGACATCACCGACTATCTCATCATCGCCTCCGGCACCTCCGACCGCCACTTGCGGGCGCTGGCCGACGCGGTGATGGCACGCATGCGCGAGGAAGGCGTAAAACCTATAGGCAAGGAAGGCCTCACCGTGGGCGACTGGGTGCTGGTCGACCTCGGTGATGTGGTCGTCCATGTGATGCGTCCGGAAGTGCGCGATTTTTACCAACTGGAGCGGCTCTGGGGAGAACTTCCGCAGATGCGTGGCCAAAGCGAGGGGCGCTGATCTGCGATGCGCCTCTGGGTACTGGCCATCGGCAGCAAAATGCCGGCCTGGGTAGAGGCGGGCGTCGCCGAATACAGTGCGCGGATGCCGCCGCAACTGCGCGTCGAGTGGCGGGGATTGCCGCTGGCACGGCGCGGGCGCAGCGGGGACCCGGCCCGCTGGCGGCGCGAGGAAGGTGAACGGATACTGGCGGCAACCCCGGCCGGAGCCGAGCGGATCGCACTGGAAGTGGACGGCAGGAATCTGGACAGTGAGGCACTGGCGCAGCGCATCGACACCTGGTTTCACAGCGGGCGCGATGTCGCTCTGTGGGTCGGCGGCCCCGACGGCCTCGACCCGGCCCTGCAACCAGACTGGCGCTGGTCCTTGTCGCCCCTGACCCTCGCCCACCCGGTGGTGCGTGTCGTGCTGGCCGAACAATTATACCGGGCCTGGAGCATTCAGGCCCGGTTGCCTTATCATCGTGGCGGAGAGGAGTGACGCTGACGTGAACACGCTATGGAACCGAAGTCTCCATCCCCGCCTGGGGATGGCCCTGGCCCTGAGTCTGGGCCTCAGCGCCTGCGCGCAGATGGTGCAGGTCAGCCCACAACAGGGGGTCTCCGACGCCGTTGCCGTGCAGGCGGGGCGGGAACGCATCCTCGCCCTCTCTCCCGCGGTCAACGCACAGCAGCTTGCGCCGGTACAGCAGGCGCTGAACGCCGCCAGGGACGCCGTGGCACGTAACGACTATGTGTATGCCGACCGGCAGACCCTCCTCGCCAGGGTGCTGCTCGACAACATCCAGACCCGCCTCAATACCGCCCCAAGCAACAGTCGGCAAATGACCCTGAAAAGTCAGATCGCCAATTTGCAGAGCCAGATCGCCACGACCCGCCAGCAGATCGCCACCACCAAAGCGCAGATCGCCCAGGAGGCACCATGATGCGCGTCCGTCACCTCATCGCCGCGGTCCTGCTCATTGCGCTGCCCGGTATGGCGGTAGCCGATCCCGCCACCACGCAGGCGCTGCAGCAGGCGATCCAGCGCCTGCGCGACGCACAGCGCGGCGCGCCGCCCATACCCGCTGCCACCTTGTCCGGCCTGCACAGCAGCCTGCGGATGATGACCCGCGACCAGGTCGACCCCGCGCTCTTCCAGGTCGATCTGGCCATTTTTAATGCGCGCCTCGCCGGGCTCCGTGAAATACGTGGGCAGGCTGCAAAACAAGACCGGCTCAACAGTCTGCAGCGCCAGGTGCAGTCGTTGACCCGACAGCAGCAGTCGTTGCAGACCGAGTATGGCAAACTGCGCGAACAACTGGCGAACAAAACCATGAGCGGCGCCCGGACCCAGCACCTGCAAGCCGAAATCCAGCAACAGAAGCAGATGTTGCAGTCTGAAGAACAGCGCCTGGCCGGCATGGCCAACCAGCAAGGCGCATCTGCCAGCCCGCTCGCGGCGCTGCCCGACTCCGGCAAAGCCTTGACGGTATACGCCCAGGTCCGGGCCGCCAGCGACGGGGTGCATGTCACCATGCCGGTAAACAGCCTGTTCGACAGCGGCAACCAGCTTTCTGCCAGCGGCAAACAACGCTTGCAGGCCATTTCCGGCATCCTCAAGCAGACGGCAGCCAGTGAAATACTGGTGCGGGTGGCGCCACAGCCCCTGGGTGCCAATGTTGCCACCCAACGTGCCGAAACCATCCTCCGCGCCCTGCGTCGCGATGGCATTCCCGATCAGGTGCTCGCACTGGCTACCGGCGCCGGCCTCAGCGCGGGGACCGCCGAACTGCTGTTGGCGAATGCCAGCCCGGCGCCGTGACCCGCCTGATCCTTGCCTCGGCCTCGCCGCGCCGACGGGCCCTGCTCCACCAGTTGGGCTATGCACCAGAGGTTATCGTCACCGCCGTGGATGAATCCCCGCGGCCCGGAGAGAGTCCGGATGCCCTCGCGCTGCGTCTTGCCCACAGCAAAGGCCTTGCTGCCGCGACGGCAGGGCCCGAAGCCGTCATCCTGGCGGCAGACACGGTCGTCGCGCTGGGTGACCGCACCTTCGGCAAGCCCTGCGACTTCGAGGAAGCCGTGCAGATGTATACGGCGCTCGGTGGCCTCTGGCATCAGGTGCATACCGCTGTCGCCGTTTTCCATCGAGGCCGTGTAGACCAGCGCCTGTGCAGCAGCGCCGTCCGCCTGCGCCCCCTCAGCAGCGCGGAGATGCGCACCTACTGGGACACAGGGGAACCGGTTGACAAGGCGGGGGCCTATGCGGTTCAGGGCATCGGCGCAGTCTTTGTCAGCGGCCTGCAGGGATCCTACAGCGGCGTCATGGGGCTGCCCCTTTTTGAAACGGCAGAGATGCTTGCCGCTTGCGGCCTCTCCCCCCCTTGCCTCTCAGGACATCCATGAGCGAAGAACTGCTGATCAACGTCACCCCCCAGGAAATCCGTGTCGCGCTGGTGGACAACGGCGTCCTTCAGGAGCTCCAGGTCGAACGTAGCGGCCACCGCGGTCTGGTGGGCAACATCTACAAAGGCGTCGTCCGCCGCGTCCTGCCCGGCATGCAGGCTGCGTTCGTCGATGTGGGTCTGGAACGTACCGCCTTCCTCCACGCTGCGGATATTCAGGACGACAGCGAGGAGATCCAGGGCGAAACCGATATCGAGCCCCGCGCCGGGCACCACGAGGTCCGCAACGTCTGCACCCTGCTCCGCGAAGGACAGGAAGTGCTGGTGCAGGTCATCAAGGACCCCCTCGGCAGCAAAGGCGCGCGACTCTCCACCCGCATCACCCTGCCGGGACGTTATCTGGTATACATGCCCTTCGTGCCACGCATCGGCGTCTCCACCCGTATCGAATCACCGGAAGAACGGATGCGGCTCAAGGAGCAGCTCAAATCCGCGATCCCCCCCGAAGAGGGCGGTGGCTATATCATCCGCACCCTCGCGGAAGGCGTGGCGGAAACCGACTTCGCCGGAGATATCGATTTTCTCCGGCGCCTGTGGGACTCCATCCGCGCCCGACTGGAGCGCAGCCCGGCGCCCAGCCAGATTCACAGCGACCTCAATCTGGCCTTGCGCATGATGCGCGATGTAATGTCCGACAATATCCAGCGGGTGCGTATCGATTCACGGGAAACGGTGGATGCCGCTCTGACCTTCTGTCAGGGCGTTATCCCGGAAGTGGCCGATCGCATTGAACACTACAGCGGCGAGCGTCCGCTCTTCGATCTCTACAACGTCGAGGACGAGATAGAGCGCGCCCTGCAAAGCCGGGTCACCCTCAAGTCCGGCGCCTACCTCATCATCGACCAGACGGAGGCCCTGACCACGGTGGACGTCAATACCGGCGGCTTCGTGGGACGGCGCAATCAGGAAGAGACCATCTTCAAGACCAATCTGGAGGCCGCCGCCGCCATCGCCCGGCAGATGCGCCTGCGCAATATCGGCGGCATGATCATCATCGACTTCATCGACATGGAGGACGAAGAACATAAACGCCGGGTCCAGCGCGCACTGGAAAAAAGCATCCAGAGTGACCGCACTCGCTGCAATATCACCCAGATATCCTCGCTCGGCCTGGTGGAGATGACCCGTAAACGCACCCGCGAAAGTCTCCGTCAGACCCTCTGCGAGCCCTGCCCCTATTGCCACGGCCGCGGCTTCATGAAAACCGCCGAAACCATCTGCTACGAAATCCTCCGCGAGATCGTCCGCGAAACCCGCGCCTACCCCGCCGAACGCTTTGTGGTTCTGGCTTCACCGCAGGTCATGGAGAAGCTGTTGGACGAAGAAAGCACCAGTCTGGCGGCGCTGGAGGAATTTATCGGCCGCCCCATCAAGGTGCAGGCGGAGGCGACCTATACCCAGGAGCAGTACGACATCATCCTGATGTAACCGGTTCGGCACCCGCGCTCTTCCCTGTGGACAGACACCTTCCCGCAGGCAAGGCTCCCGCCCTTACTCGTCCTCTTCCGCTTCACCGCCGGTTTCCTTGAAGGCAGCGGGATCGAGGTGGTAGCGGTGCAGAAGGCGATAAAACTCGGTGCGGTTGCGCTGTGCGAGTTGTGCGGCCTGACTCACGTTGCCGCGGGTCATGCGCATGATCTGGATCAGATAATTCATCTCGAAACGGCCCTTGGCATCGGCCAGCGGCATGACCTCCCCTTCCCGGTCTCGCAAGGCATGACGGATAAGGGGTGCCCCGATTCGCGGGGTAGTGGACAGCACCACCGCCTGTTCAATGACGTTGGCGAGTTGCCGGACATTGCCCGGCCAGGGCGCCGACACCAGCAGTTCCATGGCCTCCGGCGCGATCCCGCGAACGTCTTTGCGATTCTTGGCCGCCGCATCTCGCAGGAAAAACTCGGCCAGCAGCGGGATATCCTCCGGGCGCTCAGCCAGGGCGGGGAGTTCCAGGGTCACCACGCAAAGGCGATAGTAGAGATCATCCCGGAAACGCCGGGCAGCCATCTCCTGCTCCAGATCCCGGTGACTGGCGGAGATGATCCGCACGTCGACGGCAATGCTCTCGGTGGCGCCGACCGGACGAATCACCCGTTCTTGCAGGGCTCGCAGCAGTTTGACCTGTAACGGGAGAGGCATGTCGCCAATTTCGTCCAGAAAAAGCGTGCCGCCCTCCGCCGCCTGGAACAGGCCCTGATGACTGCTGGCCGCTCCGGTGAAGGCGCCCTTTTTGTGCCCGAAGAGTTCCGACTCCAGCAGTTGTTCGGGAAAGGCCGCGCAGTTGACGGCAATAAAAGCGTGGCTACGGCGCGGACTCGCCTGATGGATGGCCTGGGCCAGCAGTTCCTTACCGGTACCACTGGCGCCATGAATGAAGACGCTGGCATCGGATGCCGCCACCAGACGCGCCTGATCCAGCACCGTCTGCATTTTGGGGCTGCGGGTCAGGATACGGTCCCAACTGGAGTCCCGGCCCTTCTTGCCCGAAGAAGGGGGAACCGCCGCCGTCAGGTTGAAGGCGCGCTCCACCTGCGCCATCAGGTCCTTGCCATCAAAGGGCTTGGTGAGGAAGGCAAAGACACCCTGGTCGGCCGCCAGCAGGGCATCGGGGATGGAACCGTGGGCGGTAAGGATGATGACGGGCAACGTCGGGTAGTCGCGGCGAATGGCGTCCAGCAGTGCCATACCGTCCATCTCATCCATCTTGAGATCGGTGATGACCAGGGACGGATGTTCCATCGCCAGTACCGACAACGCTTCGCTACCGCTGGCCGCGGTACTGACCACATAGCCGGCCGCCTTCATGCGCAGGGACAACAGACGCAGGAGATCGGCGTCATCATCCACCAGTAAGATTCTGCCCTTTTCCATTTCGGTTCAGTGCCCCTGAGGTAAACGTGCGTTTTTTTCGATCTGCACCAGCTCGTTCAGCTTCTTGCGCAAATCCGTCTCGCGCTGCTGGGACTGCGTGAGGCGGCTTTGCAGTTCGTTGACCCGCGTCTCCAGCTTCTGGTAGCCGGGATCACCCGCCCTGGCATCGGCCAATTGGCTGGTCAGACTCGCCACCTCCGCCTTTTCGGAAACACAAGCCGCCGTCACCGGAGCAACCTTTTCCAGCGCTGCGATCTGAGCCCGCAAAGCCATCAGGGTGCTGGTCTGCACCACCTGTTCACCGGGCTTGAGAGTCACTGTATTGGGCGGGGACGGCAACGGTGTGGCCGCGCAACCCGCCAGGGTCAGCACGATGAACACCATGGGGAGCGACATGATCGGTGAGGGGCAGGCGCAACTGGAACCAAGCCCCCGGCGTTTCTTTATCCAGCAATTCAAGACTTCCCCCGTAACTCAGTACATATTCTCTGGCGATGGCCAGTCCCAACCCGCTGCCCTCGATCTTTCCCGCATCGGAGGCTTCGCCCCGGTAGAGAATATCAAAAATCTTTTCGCGCTCTTGGGGCGCCACACCGGGCCCCTCATCCTGAACATCGAGAACCGCCTGTTCGTCCTGTACCTGCAAATGCACCCGTATGGTAGCGTTTTGCGGCGAGAATTTCACGGCATTTGACAGCAGATTATCGCAAATGGTCCGCAGGCGATCTTCATGGCCACGCACCCGCACCTCCGCGAGATCCGTGACCAGATGCAGGGATTTGCTACGCAGACTCGGCTTATAGCTCAACAACAGATCCTCCACGACCACCGTCAGGGAGATTTCCTGCACCATGCCCGCCCCCACCGGCCCCTCGGCCAGGCTAAAACGCAGCAGGTCTTCGATCAGGCGCTGCAAACGCAAGCTGTTATCGCGGACGATATGCACGATCTCCTGCTGCTCGGCACCCAATTCATGTCCCAGATCCTCCTGGAGCAACTCCGCGCCTTCGCGAATGGCCGTCAGCGGCGTCTTCAGCTCATGGGAAAGCTGCCGCAGGAAATGCAGCTTGGCGGCTTCCAATGCGTTGAGCCGGTTACGCAGCCACTCCAGACGGTCACCCAGGCTGGCAATATCCCGCGGCCCCTGCACGGCTATGGGCGTTTCCAGATCGCCATCACCCAGGCCGGAAACCGCCTGATCGAGATGCCGGATGGGGCGGGTGATCAGCACGATAAACAGGATGGCGACGGCAATGGAGAGTGGCAGCACCAGCAATACTTCCGCAATGGTCAGACGCTTGATGGCCAGCGCCCGGGTACCCAGTTTAGCCACTTCGGTGCTGATCCCCTCATTCACGTCACTTTGGAGATGTTGTGCCTCACCGGTGGCAAGGCTGAAGTCGCTTTCCAGCGCACTGCGGTTGCCCCCCAGGGATACCAGCGGCAATAGTTGCCGCGCGCGGGTCAGATGCGCCGCCAGCCGTTCAAGGTGCTGACGATCGACGGGAGAAGGCCCCGCGGCGGCAAACTGGGTGCTGGCTTTTTTGTACTCCGCAAAACTCTGATCATAGAGCACCAGCAGCGCCTGATCCTGCAGGACCGTATACTGCAGACCATAGCGCTCCATGGATCGCACCGCGTTATTCATCCGGTTGGCTGCATCACTCATGGCTACCGCGCGCAAGATGCTCACCTGTCCCTGTTCGGCAAAGTGCGCAATGGAAAAGGTTACACTGACGATAACCAGCACCAGCGGCACAATGGCCAGGCCAAAACCGATGACGATGAGTTTGGAGATGGAACTCGGGCGTAATGCCATGGACCTGCAAGCTCCGGCAGAGAAAATGAAGAGCCTCAGCGTAGAATCGTGGGCTGGAAAGTGCAAGGACTTCGAGACATCGGGGCGCCACCCGCTGCGTCAGGGGAGCAACCCCATGATAAAAAAACCTGGGGGTTTCACCCCCCAGGTTTGAACATCAGAACTCAACAAGTCACGCGCAGAGGCGCAACCCGATCCATCCTCAGGCCGCAGGCTTCTTCGCCACAGCCTTCTTCTCCATCACTTTATGCTCAGGAGCCTTCTTTACGATCTTCTTGTGCGCCGCCTTCTTTTCCACAACCTTATGCGCAGGGGCCTTATGCTCAGGGGCTTTATGCTCCACGGTCTTTTCCGGGGCCTTTGCGGCAGCGGCAGGGACTTCGGTGGCAAAAGCTGCAGTGGCGGTCAGGAAGGACAGGGCAGCCGTCAGGGCAATAATCTTCTTCATGGGTAATCTCTCCTCAAAAGGTGGTTCCAGTTCCCGCATTCAGCGGTGCCGTTTTTCGACAGCAACCAGGCATAAGCAAAAGTCATGCCATATATTTATGTGCATGTTTTTCATTGTTATTATTTTAATGTTTCCCCACCATTGGTAATTCAGGAGTCGCTTATATCCGACGCGCTTGCCGCCGGGAATATCCTGCCCGGCACCCGAGAGTATCGGGCCGCCACCCTGCGCTGAGATAGCATGGTTAATATATACAATAGGTTGTTATTGTATCGCATCGCCAAAGCGCCACGATCCGCCCCTCCCAGACCAGCCAAAGCAGGGGGAAGCGGAGTATGGCAAAGGCAATATTACGTCACCTTCAGGCGACAGAACGTGACGGTTTTATGACGATTTTGTAATAATAAGATGCTCCGGCGCGCCCTGGTCCTGTCGTCCGACAACGACGTCAGAGGCCGACATGCATTGCGGCGCGCCGCGGAGGCGCTCTTCCGGGGTCCTATGGTGCCGGCGGCACGTAGCCTTCCGGCGATTGGGCACCATCGCCAAAGAAATAGGCATCCATCTGTTTTTCCAGAAATGTCCGCGATTTGGGATCGATGGGAGAAAGGCGGTATTCGTTGATGAGCATGGTTTGATGTTTCAGCCAGCCCTGCCAGGCCTCCTTGGAGACCTCCTGATAAATTCGCGCGCCAAGGGCGCCAGGATAAGGCGGACGATCCAGACCTTCGGCCTCATGGCCGAGTTTTACGCACTGTACCATTCGTGACATGACGCTAATTCCTCAATGATTCCGGGGTGGATGACATGATGCTACCCTATATACCCACAAGGAATCACGCGCACATTTCATGCGCCGACAAGCCGGTACGCTCGAATTCGGCTGTAGGCAGATGCTGCGGGGCATAGTCGACACCAAGCATCTGTTTCCACCGATAAAATGCCCGCAGGTGATTGCGTGACCCACGCTCCAATTCCGCGTAGACCGCGCGGATTTCTGGTTTATTGGTACGGCGGGCGGTTTTCTGCAGGTCGGCAATGTCGAGTTCCTCAATCAGCAGCCCGACGCGAATCGCTTCCGTCTGGCTCCGCAGCCCCTGCTCAATCAGGCCATCGTACAATGCCTGCATATCGGCACGGTGGAATTGCCCGATCGCCATCCCCTGCACCGGATCCCGTTCGCCGTAATGTTCGAGCAAAGCGAGTATCGCGTCCATGTGCGCCTGCTCGGAGCCACTGATGTTGTCGAATGGCCGAATACCCCACCGTGCATACATCCGGATATAGACGTCGCGGGCAATTTTTTCCTCCTCGCGCATCAGCAGCAAGTCATCGCGCTCCTCGGCACTAAGCACGCCACGCGGGGTGGCGGCGATATCGGCGCGGATCTGCGCGACGTGGGCAGCGCGGTGCGCGGTGCGGTTCAATCCTCCTTGACCCATACCCCGGTTGCCTCCCATGCCGCAGCCATTCCCACCGCCGCCAGACCTCAGTCGGCCGTCACCGGAACTCGATGCGCCGCGCCGCGAACAGAATTGATTCTTTTCGTTCATCACTCTACTCCTTATCAACATGATCTCAGGCCTGGCTCAGAGGGCCTGAATCTCCGTGAGGGCCTTGTCCAGGACATCCTCGATCTGCCGGATCTGATCCGGCAATAATTGGTGTTCTCGTACTCGGTTGCAGACAGCATCACGCAACAAATGGAGGCGTTCGCGCACCTGTTGCGCGCCGTCACTGCATCGGACTGCGATCTGTTTCTCGATTGCCGCAACCATGGCTCGGTTCTGGTCGAGGAACTCTTGCCCTTGCCTGGTGATCGCATAGAGCTTCTTGTTCCCTTCAGAGACTGCGGAGACCTGGCCCAGGTCCTCAAGCATCGCGAGCATCGGATAGATCATCCCAGGGCTCGGGCTATAGAGTCCGCCGGACTGTTTCTGCAGCAGTTTGATCAGCTCGTATCCGTGACGCGATTGCTCCGCAATATGCTGTAGCACGATGTAACGCAGCATGCCGGGGTCAAACATCCGTGGTCCACGGCGGACTTGCCGACCTGATCCGGCCCCGTGGCAACGTCCGAGGCACTTTCCTGATGAAGAATTGGATGATTTCATTGAACCGCCTTAATAACGATATATCAACTTTAGATATATCTTAGCGCCATGGAGGAGAATTGCAAGTCCAATATGCGGCTCTTCTGGTAGAGGGCCCTTCAGGGTTGGAGCAGTTGGCAACATGAAATCCACTAAGGAGGATCAAGCTTTGACAGTACTCAGGCGCAGCATCAACGTCATCGGATGTTGTGGTGACTCCTGAAAGCCGTAGTGCTCATAGAACTGTTTGGCGCGTTCGTGGAGCGCATGAACCAGCAAAGCGCGAACTCCGGTGTTCTGCGATATGGTGATGGTCCGATTCACCGCGTCTTGCAGCATGGCTGCCCCCAGTTTGATGCCTTGTGCCCGTCGATCCACCGCCAGCCTGCCAAGCACCATGACGGGAACCGGATCGGGCATATTGCGACGAACCGAGCCGGTCGCCAGTTGATGAGAGACCGCACCAGCTGACATGGAGTAGAAGCCACGCACACGATTTTCTTCATCAACAACCACAAAACTCCTGCTGGCGCCAGTGAGCTGGTTGCTCATCGCCCGACGTTGGAGCCACTTATCCAGAGCAGGCTCTCCGCATTCAAAGTCGCTCAACAGATGCGTCGCCTCAAGTGGCTGCGGCGCGGATAGCTTCAAGCTCATGCTTGATTACTTTCCCACGGCGCCTTGACCGCCATCAACCGCTCAAGCCCTACATTGGCACCTGGCGGCGCGTCGAGCATGGCGATGAACTGCTGGAATTTTTCCGCATCCAGCCCAAAGAACACCTGATCGAGCAGCACCGATTGCGCACGCTCGCAGGCGGCTTCCAGCATGAAATCGGAACGGTTTTTGCCCAGCAGGCTG
Organism: Acidithiobacillus ferruginosus; assembly: GCF_018854495.1. Taxonomy (GTDB): domain Bacteria; phylum Pseudomonadota; class Gammaproteobacteria; order Acidithiobacillales; family Acidithiobacillaceae; genus Acidithiobacillus; species Acidithiobacillus ferruginosus. Next base: position 81,931 of record NZ_JABBDR010000073.1, on the reverse strand, counting down.
GCGGCGTGGTCAATGAGATCACGTTGCTCCGGCAAGGCACGTAAATTGATGGCGGCAGCGCGCATGGCAGGCTCCTCATGAAACACAACAGATATACAAACCGTAGCGCGGCGTATAGCTGTTGTCAATACATGGCGAACAGGTGGATGTCGCCAGGCACGATTACTCATAGGCTTCGATGTTGATGGCCACTAGCTAACACCACGGTACCGAGCGGAATGGAATGGTATGGTGGGACGCGTTAGATACGCTCATGTCGCCCGTGGAAATCGCCGAAGAAGCCAGATATGATGGCACCATTTTGGCAACACGAACATGAGACACATGATGCCTTATGCCTGATATCTTGATAAATGGAAGCGAGCGGAAGAAATGATCCACCCAGAAGCCTCATCCCGCACCGGCATCATGACCATATCGCGTGAGCCAGTCATCTTTCACTGCAACCACTACAATCGCTTTCTTCAATTGGTGATCGAAGACTGCCATTACATAGACCGCGAACCAATTCTGGTAGACTCTGCTACCGAAGTCAGCTTCCGACAACTTCGGACGGCCTTTCGGGAACACCCAGAATGGTCCGTTGCAGAACGCCTCAAGTATGCAGAATCCATATATCGCTTTTGCGGATTTGGAGATCTACCCTTGGGCGCGCTGCCCCATTCCGCCGAACCAGAGTTTGTCCTCATCGAAAATCACTCCCACTATGGGGCGGCACTGCGCCTGAATTATGGTAAGCGGCGCTGGCCTGGCGAGCACTTTGATCTTGGTTATGCCATAGGTGCCCTATCGGCCATTTATGGACGACCTTATGGGGGTAAAATCGGTGAAACTGCCCTCTCAAAGGGAGCAGAGACAACCCAATTTCATCTGCATCTTCGCGACAGTGGAGATCCATTTCCCTTGGACGTGCCGGATATCCCCCAGGCAGTTCTGCCTCAGGGTGCCGATCAGGTTCCCCCGCGGCATATCGGTCTGCATATAGATGAAGACGCCATTATGACTGCGGTAGGCACCCTGCCATTGACCGGGGATCCCGACGGATTGATTCCTGCTTTTGGTGTCTATCTGACGCGGCACTACGCGGACTACTACAATCTGGTGTCTTTTCGCTTTGAACGTGCTCTTCAGGAAGCGCTCAACACGCATCGCTATTTGGGGGAGATGCTGTGGTACGAATACCCGACCCTGTTTTATTATAAGGAGAAATTCGAGCATCTTCAGGGCCAGGCACTCGCCAGAACCCTGTTGATTGAAGCGGGCCATATATGCGGGTTCAACACCATGGGCGGCATCATGCGCTCGGATCCTTGGTACCAGTTGATTGTGCCTCAACTGCAATGCCGTGAAGACTGGTTATCCGGCATCATTGCCTGCATCAATGCGCTCGGTTGGGGCGTATGGCGCATTCAGGAAATCATTCCCAATGAACGCCTGATACTGCGTTCGTGGTATCCCTATGAGTCTCTCGGACATCTGCGTGCTTTTGGGCAATCAGACCACCCCATTGATTATCTGATGACGGGCATTGGCTCCTCTCTGATGAACCTGCTCTATACGGCAGACATTACCACAAAGCCGGATCTCACTTTGGAATTTTACTATCAGGTGAACCGTTCCAAAGCCGGATTCTGGGCCAGACAAACGCGTTGTGTGGCTATGGGAGACCCCTATTCCGAGGTCGTGGTGGAGCGCAACATTTTATAATTCCGATTCACCGCGCCTTGCACACTCGCCCGTCCAATGATATACAATACCAGTAGTGTTTATCATTCGTTACCTTATCAGGAGGTCGGGATGCAAGTATCCAAGTGGGGGAATAGCCTCGCCGTTCGTCTTCCGGCTACCGTTGTTGAAGCCTTGGGACTCAAAGATGGCGACAACATCGAGATTGAGATATTGGGCGAAAAGCAATTTCAGATTCAGCGCACACCGCAAAATGCTGAACTGCTCGCTCGATTAAGGCGTTATCGTGGCAGGCTCCCAGCGGACTTCCGATTTGACCGACTGGAAGCCCATGACGAGTGATAAAGCATTCTTCGACACAAACGTGTTGCTGTATCTGCTCTCCGAGGACACCGTCAAGGCAGATAAAGCAGAAAGTGTCATCGTGCAGGGGGGCATCATTAGCGCCCAGGTGCTGAACGAGTTTGCTTCTGTCGCCCGGCGTAAGATGGCGATGCCCTTACCAGAAGTCCGGGAGGTGCTAACGCCTCTCTATCGCCTCTGTGAAATCACATCGGTTACCCTGGACACGCATATTCAGGGCATCCAGATCGCAGAGCGCTATCAGTACAACATCTGGGATGCCATGATCGTGGCTTCAGCGCTCCTGGCTCATTGCGTCACGTTATACACGGAGGATATGCATCATGGACAGATTCTTGAGGGGCGTCTGCATATCGTCAACCCATTTTTATAGGCGAACGCGTAAAGAAATGGAACACATGGGTATCACAGAGAGCCCCGACAAAGTCTTCCATAACCCATTCACTCCCCATCCTCCCAGGCAGTTCGGGTTTGCTACAACCTGATGACTACATGGATGATTCAACGCTTGCCATCGTAAATAGCATGGAAATATGGCAATATATTTAACCAATCATAGAGATAGGCTTAATTTTGCCGTAACCCTGGCATAACCATGGAGAATCACGGCCCCTTGCATCTGGAGTCGCCACGTGAAGGTGATGAGGACTTGTTCTACGCCACGGGTATCCCCGATTCGTGCCGGGATCTCACGGTCTATATGCGCCATCTGATGAACGCCGACCACATGGCCGGGATGATTCGGGATACCTTGGGCCGTGGACCGCGCGAAGGAATATTGGCTTGGTATGGCGATCATGTCCCCATCATGCCGTCTGTGTACCGGCAAATGGGCACCCCGGAAAGTCTCACGGATGGCTTCATCTGGCGCACTCAGACCAGTGCGGATACCTGTTCCATTGGGCATTCTGCCCAGAACACTTCTCTGGGGGTAGAGTGTTTGGGGGGTGAAATCATTCGCTGGTTACCTTCTGGGCGGGTAGCGGATCCTGGAATTCGAGTATCAGCGACCTCCGCCGAGATTCCGTAGAATCCGCCGAATGGGCGTGGGCAAACCTTGTGTCAGGGCGTCTGCGGGGTGATACCAGCGCAGAGTGGCGGCCGAATCCGCAACAGCGCTATCCAGAACGCGCGCATGCGCACAGCGAAAACGTAACTGGAAGTGGGTAAAAACATGTTGCTGTTCTTCCGCCAGCGCCAGCAACTGGAGATCCAGCCGCAAACGACGCGACCATGCCTCTTGCAAAAATTGTCGTACGGCGGGGGTGTCTTCCAGCGGAGGAAGGGTATCGTTGCAAAGGATGGAAAGTTCGCCGCCATCGGGCGCCGCCTGCGGTAGGCACCAGAGCCCGCCCCAGATACCCGAATCCGGCCGTTTTTCCAGCAAAATCCGTCCTTCCGGATCTGCGGCCAGGAGAAAGAAGGTATGGCGCTGTGGTTTTGGAGGCTTGTGAGCCGTCACGGGCAGGGCATGACTGCGCCCTTGGGCATGGGCCTTGCAACGGCTAGCCAAAGGGCAATCCGGGCAGCGCGGCTGGCGAGGGGTGCAGATCATGGCGCCGAGATCCTGAATGGCCTGATTGTAGCCATGGGCATCCTCGGGAGTAAGGGCGCTGGCCAGTGTCCAGAGCCACTGCTGAGTCGCGGTGGCCTTCGGATCGGCATCTATGGCATGGCTACGGATGAGCACGCGCCGGGCATTGGCGTCGAGGATCGCCTGTCTTTGTCCATAGGCGCTGGCCAGCACCGCCGCTGCGGTGCTACGCCCCACCCCCGGCAGGGTGACGGCCTTTTCCAGTGTGTCGGGAAAGTGGCCGGCAAAGCTGGCCATCACCACTTGTGCGGCGCGCTGGGCGTTGCGGGCACGGGTGTAATATCCCAGCCCGCTCCACAGCGCGAGCACCTGATCCTGGGGCGCCGCGGCCAATGCCCGCCAGGCAGGCAAGGTCTGCAGAAAGCGGGTGTAATAGGGTTTGACGCTCTCCACCCGGGTTTGCTGGAGCATGATTTCTGCGAGCCAGAGAGGATAGGGGTCGCGGGTCTGGCGCCATGGCAGATCATGGCGTCCGTGGCGGGTGTACCAGGCCAGCAGGGGTTCCGCGATAGGGATCACGGCTGCGCCGCCGAGGCGGCACTGCGGATGACCAGATTTTGGGCGCTGAACTTTCCCCAGCGCAGTTGGGCGATGCGGACTTCGCCGGTTACCGGCCACTGTTGCGGCAACGCCGGCAAGATCGCTGCCTTGCCCGGCCGGGGAGCGGGCAGGTAATGACCCAGATTGAGTTGCGCCACGCTCAGGTTGACCTGAATCGCCAGCGGTTTCCAGGTTCCGGATATCGTGCCCGTCCAGGTGCTGCTGTCCAGATCGCCCTGGGCGACGGTCCACTGAAAGTGGGGGTTATCCAGCCGGATGGTGCCGCTCGACGTCAATCGCTGCAACGCACCAGGATCTGTCAACTTCGGCAGGGACAGCCCGCAGCGCGTGGCCATCCGGGACAAGTGCCGGATGGCCACCTGATAGGCCAGGTGGCCCTGCAACTTCTTCCAGTCAAGGGCCACCGCGCGGACCTGGAGCGCCAGGTCATTCCCCACGGTCAGCGCACCTTGCTGCACCGCGAGCCGGCCTTGCGCCATATTCAGATGCAACGCCTGCACATCCAGCCGCGCCCCGCCTTGCTTCTGCTCCTGCCAGTGGGCGCGCAACGTCGGCAGAACCAGCTCGCCCGAGACGCTCTGGAATATCGGAATGCCCACCTGTATCAGCGTTGGATCACGGGCTGTACCCACGCGCAAAGAAATGCGGCGCGCCTGCAACGTCGGTGCGGACGTCATCCCGGCCGCAAAATGCCAGCGTCCCGCTTTATCGCGCCAGTGCCAGTCACCGACCAACCGGCTGGGCCCGTCTGCCAGTACCTGGCCATGCACAGCGGTCAAAGACAGGGTATGTCCCGCTACACCGGACCAGCGTAGCGTGCCATTGCGCACCACCATCCTGCCCGGCAGGGAGAGCGCGGCACCGCTCGCCTTGGCGGCGCCGTTCCAGGGCGCGTCCAATACGGGTGTATCCAACTCGATCCGCTGCAACTGCACCCGCCCGTGCAGGAGGGCACGCCAGGGCAACGCAACGGTGATCCGGCTTGCGCTGAACAGGGGGCGATCCGCCGGGCCAAGGCGCAGGCCCGACAACGTGATCCGCAGTTCCTGCTTTCCCCAATGCCATCCAGGATTGGCGGCAAGAGACACCGGTTGCTGCAGGCGCCCCGCCAAAAACTCCTCGACAGCGTAGCGCGGACCACCCGCGAACCAGAAAAGCACCCCACCCAGGACGACGAGCATCAGCAGAATGAACACCGCCGTCATCCTCCGGTGCAAGGTCGGCCTAGCTATGTCTGGCCCCTATCGACACCGGCCACTCCCCGGAAAGCGCGCGTGCGGCCAGGACTTCGGCATCCGCGATGGTCGTCTGTCGGATCACCTCCTTGACTTCGGGAATGGCGCCGGGATACATGCTGAATTCACGCAAGCCCAAACCCAGCAGCAATACGGTAAAGGCAGGGTTTGCCGCCATTTCACCACACATCGCTACGGGGATACCCCGGGCGTGACCGGCGGCGATGGTGTACTGAATCATCGCCAGCACACCAGCGTGCAACGGGTCGAAAAGATCGTTGACGTCGTCATCGCCGCGATCCACTGCCAACGCGTACTGAATCAGATCATTGGTGCCGATGGAAAAAAAATCGGCCTGCCCGGCAAAATAGTGCGCAGCCATCGCCACCGCCGGCACCTCCACCATGATACCCAGCGGCATCTCCTCATCACAGGCGTGCCCTTCGGTGCGCAATTCGGCCTGCAACTCGCTGACCAGCGCCCGGGTCTGCAGCAATTGTCCCATGCTGCTGAGCATGGGCAGCATGAGCCGCACCGGTCCCAGCGCCGAGGCGCGAAGAATGGCGCGCAGATGCGGGCGAAACCATTCCGGGCGCCGCAGACAAAACCGCAGTCCGCGCAAGCCCAGAGCCGGATTGAGCGCGGCGTGGACTCCCGCATCGTCACTACGCAGCCCCTTGTCGGCACCGATGTCGAGAGAGCGGATGGTCACCGGCGCACCTTCCATCTGTTCGACTACCCGGGCAAAGGCAAGGAACTGCTCCTCCTCATTCGGGATGTCCGGACGATTCATGAAGAGAAACTCGCTGCGGTAAAGGCCCACACCATCCGCATTGATGCGCCGCACCATATCCGTATCATCCGGTAACTCGATATTGGCGCGCAGATGGATGAACACCCCATCCGCGGTTATGGCGGGCAGATCGCGCTGCTCCTCCAGCAGCCGCCGGCGCCGCTGCCGCTGTTCCTGCAAAGCCTGATACTGCCGCAAAATCAGGGCGTCCGGCGCAACCACCAGGATACCCTGATCGCCATCGACGATCACCACGTCGCCACTGCGCAGCAGGCGCGTCGCCGAGTGCGTACCCACCACCGCCGGCAGGCCAAGACTGCGGGCAAGGATGGCGGAATGGGAGTTTGCCGCACCGAAGTCGGTTACCCAGGCAAGCACCTTGTCTTTCTTCATCAACACCGTATCGGCGGGCGTCAGATCTTCCGCGATGATGATCCGCCCTTCGGCGCTCTGCAGGATGGGTGTCTTTACGCCGATCAGATAGCGTAAAACCCGGTTGGTTACCTGGATGATATCCTCCCGCTTGGCACGCAGGTAAGGATCTTCCATGCGGTCAAAAATCTCCAGCAGCCGCTCTCGCTCCAGTTGAATGGCCCAGGCGGCGTTGCGATGTTCATCTCGGATGGAGCGCAGGGGTCGTTCGCGCAGGGCGGGATCGTCCAGCATCAGAAGATGCGCATCGATAAAAAGGCGGGTGTCCTGCGGGGCGTCACCCGGGATGGCGTCGCGCACCGCCAGCAACTCGTCCCGGGCGCTGCTCAGGGCGGCGCGGAGGCGCAACATTTCCGGCTCTATGGCCTCAGGCAGCAACAGGTGCTCGGGAATATCGAGGGTGGTGGGCTCGAGCACCAGCGCCGTACCGATGGCGATGCCTCCGGAGGCACCAACCCCCGCCAGTTCAAAGCTCATGATTCTTCACCAAAACGATCCGCGGCGAGGGCAAGCAGGGCATCGGCACAGGCCTGTTCTCCCTCACCATCGGTTTCCAAGGTCAGAATGGTCCCCTGTGCGGCGGCAAGGGTCATCAGCCCCATGATGCTCTTACCATTGACTCTCTGGCCATCCCGCTCCAGCCAGACCGCGCAGGGACAACGTGCCGAAAGGCTGACGAATTTAGCCGATGGCCGCGCATGCAGACCGAGCCGATTGATAATAGGATAGTCTACTCGCAGTGTCACAGGCCCCCCGCCTTCCTTCCCTCGGTTAACGAAAACAAAGCGGCTACGCTGAAAGCGTAGCGCGCGACGCCGGTCCGGACCACAAGGCCGTTGCCGCAGATGGACACTCAGCCCTCCCGCAATTCTGGTGTATTCCGGCGCGCAAGGATATCGATGACACCCCGGACCCCACCCTCCAGGGCGCCCTGGCGCGCTGCATCCAAACCTTCACTGCGCCGTGACAAGGCACGCAGCAGCATGGCGAGATTAAGGCCGCTCACGGCCGCCACCCGATCTTCCGGGAGAATGGCCGGAATGAGGTTGGCGGGAGTGGCTCCGTAAAGATCATTCAAAATCAGCATGGCATCGCCCTCGGGCATTTTCTCCAGCAAGCCCCACAAGCGTCGCCGACCTTCCTCAGGCGGCTGATCAGACAGGATTTCCAGTACCTCCAGCCCCGGTGGCATGGTACCGAAAATGTGTCGAAGCGCGGTTGCAAAGGCCTCGCCCATACCGGCATGGGTCAGGAGCACGATGGTAATCATGTCAGCGTCTCCGTAATGCCCAGTTCCCGATGCTGGATCAGGACGCGCTGCCCTTCTCCGGCCAGCAGTCGCGCCAACGCCTCCACCATATATACGCTGCGGTGCTGTCCCCCGGTACAACCCAGAGAAACGGTTACGTAGTTACGGTGCTCCTGTGCAAAAGGCGCCAGCCACGTCTGCAGGAAAGTGCGCAAGGAGACGAAGGAGCGGGCCACTTCGGGAGATTTTTCCAGGAAATCCCGCACCGGCGCATCACGACCGGTCAGGGCCCGGAGTTCGGGATCGTAATGTGGATTGGGCAGCGCGCGCAGATCAAAAACAAAATCGGAATCCAGGGGAAGCCCTTTCTTGAAGGCAAAAGACTGCAACAGCAAAACCAGCCCGCTGTAATGGCGTGACGCCAGACTCCATGCCTGCACCCGCAAACGCAACTGGTGAGTGTTGATCTGGGAGGTATCGAGGCGTTTATCCGCGACATCGGCAAGGGGTTGGACCATCTCGCGTTCACGCCGCAACACCGTGAGCAGCGATTCGCCCAAGGCTGTCGCGAGATCATCGGTGAGAGGATGACGACGGCGGGTTTCACTGAAACGGCGTAGCAACGTACCATCATCCGCTTCCAGGAAAAGGATGCGCGGGCGCAGAGCGTAACGCTCGCGCAGATCAGCCAGTGCTTGTGGCAGAGCCGCGAGAAACTCGCGGTTGCGCACGTCGATACTCACCGCTGCGAGCATGGAACTGGCGTCCCGCCGCGCCAGTTGGGCTCCGAAATCCACCAGCAAGGTGGCCGGCAGATTATCGACGCAATAATAGCCTTGGTCCTCCAGGGCCTGCAGAACCGTGGATTTTCCTGAACCGGACAGGCCGCTGACGATGATAAAGTCCCGCTCCGCCATCATTCTTCTCCGACACTCTGCAGTACCTGCGCCTCGAAGTCCGCCAGCATATCGCCGCCGGACTCCTTCACGTACTGACTGCGTGCCGCCGCTTCGACCAGCACCGCCAGATTGCGCACCGCAGAAACCGGCAGGCACAAACGCGGCAACTGAATTCCAAGAATATCCAGGTGATCCACCTTACCCTGTAGACGATCGATATTCGCCATTTCCGTATCGCTCATATCCCGGATTTCGACAACCAGCCGAATACGTTTGGAGCGCACAATGGCGGCGGCACCGAAGAACTCACGAATATTGACGATGCCCAAACCACGCACTTCCAGGAAATTCTGCAGCGCCGCCGGACAGTGCCCCGTCAGGATATTCGGGGCTTCTCGGAGACAAAGCACGCTATCGTCGGCCACCAGGCGATGACCACGGCTCACCAGTTCCAGCGCCAACTCGCTCTTGCCAATTCCCACCTCGCCCTGCAAAAGCAGTCCGACCCCGAGCACATCGACCAGCACGCCATGCACCTGCTGGCGGGGCGCCAACTCCCGATGCAGGTAGTGTTGCACCCGTGCCAGCACCCCCTTGGCGGCCGCAGGCGTCGTCATCGTCGCGATATGGCGGGCGTTCAGATCGCTATGAAAATGCTCCTCCAGCGTCTGGCCCTCACAAATAATGAGCAGACGCAGCTTGGGGGACAAAAACTGCTCCATGGCCTGCGGATGGGCGCGCAGATAGGCCAGCTCACAATCCCCGGCGATCTGTACTGGGTAGGGTCGGATAAAATTGAAAAACCCGACCAGTGCCGCCCCGCCCGCATCGTCTTCCGCCAGCAGATCGCCGCCGAGGTGATCATCTTCACCCGGTTGGCACAGACATTGCCATTGCAGTTCGCCGCGCAGATCCTCACAGAGCCGACGCAGGCTGATTTGTCGTTCCATATCCCCGCCTTACCTGGCACTCACGGCTGCCCGCAGTCTGATTGGTGGTACCAATTACACAGGATTGGTCAACAAGCGAAAAAACTCTGCGGAATTCCGGGCGTTCAGCAGCCCCTCGCGCACGTCGTCCACGGCGAGGCGGGCGGCCAGCGCGGAAAGTGTCTCCAGATGTGCAGTCGCGGCCGCTTTGGGCACCACCACTGCGATAAAGAGATGTACGACGACCCCGTCCGGCGCCGAGAACGGGATACCCTGCGCCGTGCGCAACGCGGCGATGGCTGTCTGCTGCACGCCCTCTAGACGTGCATGGGGCAAAGCCACGCCGTGCCCGATACCGGTCGAACCCTGCGCTTCGCGGTTCTGCAGGGCTACGGCAATCATTTCGGCCGATAACCCGGTAGACCCTGCCAGGATTCCCGCCAGCGTCCGCAGCACATCACCGGCATCAGCCACGGGCGGATCCATACAAATATTTGCCGGAGCAAGAGGCAGAGTCGTCATGACGGCTCAGTCGGCTTCAACAATGGCCGCCAAACCGGCGGGTTGGTCATTACGACGATCCTGCAGTTTTTCCTTGTAACTGCGCACCTGCGCCTCCAGCTTGTCGGCCACCAGGTCTATGGCCGTGTACATATCGGCATCATGTACCTCCGCATGGAAGACGTGCCCCGGAGCATTGACCGTAATATCCACGATATTGCTCAGTTTTTCGTGGGGGAGGTGCTTCAGCACCACCTGAGCGTTGCTGACGTGATCGAAGTAACGGCCGAGGCGCCCGATCTTTTCATCGGCATAGTTTTTGATGGAATCCGTCAAATCCAGGTGCTGTCCGGTAATGGTAATCTGCATGGCGTTCTCCTATCCAAGTGATAATACGCACCCGCATCCCACGGTGCGGCCCGGCTTCAGTGTAACGCCAACGGCGCCAGCAAAAAACCCTGGCCCCACGCCCTCATAAACGACGGCGCTGGCTCGCCGGAGGGACATTGGCCGCTTCGCGGTACTTGGCCACCGTTCGCCGCGCAATCTGAATGCCCTGATCGGCCAGTACCCGGGCAATTTCCGCATCGCTCAGGGGGTGTTGTGCGTCTTCCGCCTGCGTCATCTTGATGAGCAACGCGCGAATCGCAGTGGCCGACGCAGAGCCCCCGCTGTCGGTACCAACATGACTGGAAAAAAAATATTTGAACTCATAGAGGCCGCGGGGTGTAATCATGTATTTCTGGTTGGTGACCCGCGACACCGTAGACTCATGCATTTCCACTGCGTCGGCGATATGACGCAAAACCATGGGCCGCATGGATTCAGGCCCGTTGGCAAAAAAATCCTTCTGCCGTTCGACAATCGCGCGCGCCACCTTCAATATGGTGTCTTGGCGGCTTTGCAGGCTTTTGATAAACCAGCGCGCTTCATTCAGCTGATCCTGGATGTATTTATGCGCCGCGTCCTTCCCACCCGCCATGTCGGCATAGTGACGATTGATGCGTAATTTAGGCATGGCCTCGGGGTTCAGATCGGTGCGCAGGCGGGTGCCGGTCCAGCGCACGATCACATCGGGGATCACATACTCGGTGCTCTCGGTGCCCACATCTTCACCGGGCTTGGGATTCAGTGCGGAAATCAGCGCCATCGCCGCACGCAATGCCGCTTCATCCACGCCCAGCACCGCGCACAAACGCGGGTAATCATGACGGCCCAAAGCCTGCAGATGGTCCTTCACAATCCGCTGGGCCAGCAACACGTGCGGGTCATCTTTTTCCACCATCTGCTTCAGTTGCAGCAGGAGGCACTCGCTGAGATCGCGCGCGCCAACACCCGGCGGGTCGAAGTCCTGCACCCGGAGCAGCACGGCCAGCAGCGCATCCTCCCGCACATGCATATTGACGGCGAGGTCTTCCAGGCTGTCTGCCAGATAACCACGCTCATCAATGGCGTCGATGATCAACTCCGCCATGTTGCGTTCGTCAGCAGTGAAGTGCGTCATGTCGGCCTGCCAGCGGAGGTAGTCCTGCAGGCTCTGGGTGCGGCTGTTGCGCGATTCAAAATCCGGCAGTTCCTCGTCGGAACCATTGCCGGAGCCCGAGGTTCCCATGTCGAAGATGTCGTCCCACTGGCTGTCTACCGGCAACTCGTCAGGCAGGATATTGTCAGCCGCCAGATCCAACTGGCGCTCTTCGGAAGGAAGTTCAACGGTCTCCGGGGTCGGCCCGCCACCGCCTTCGTCTCCTGTTTCTTCATCAAGCAGCGGGTTGCTCTCCAGCATGCCTTGGATCTCTTGCTGCAGATCGACCGTAGACAACTGCAGCAGACGAATCGCCTGTTGCAGTTGCGGCGTCATGGCCAGATGCTGGCCGAGCTTGAGTTCTAAGCCTTGTTTCATAATATCCCAAAATCAGATTTGAAACTGATCTCCCAGGTAAACCTGCCGCACCATGGGATCATTAACGATTTCCTGCGGGCTGCCCGCCGTCAGCACTTTACCATCATGCAGTATATAGGCGCGCTCGCAAATGCCTAACGTCTCGCGCACATTATGATCGGTTATCAGAACCCCGATGCCACGCGCGCAGAGGTCCCGAATCAGGCGTTGAATTTCCAGCACAGAAATAGGATCGATACCAGCAAATGGTTCATCCAGCAGGATGAAACGCGGACTCATGGCCAGCGCCCGCGCGATTTCCACACGCCGCCGCTCACCACCCGAAAGGCTGTGTCCCTTCGTGTCACGCAATGCATGAAGATGTAACTCACTGAGCAGTTGTTCCTGACGCTCCTGCCGCTCGACCGGGCTCAGGGGCAGAGTTTCCAGCACCGCAAGGACATTATCGGCGGCGCTCATCTGGCGGAAAACGGAGGGCTCCTGAGGGAGATAACCCAGACCCATACGGGCGCGTTCATGCATGGGCAGCGCGGAAATATCGCGCTGCTGCAAAAAAATATGACCGCGATCGGGACGCACCAGCCCGACCATCATGTAAAAGGTCGTGGTCTTGCCTGCCCCGTTGGGGCCGAGCAGCCCCACCACTTCGCCAGTGGCCACCTGTACCGAGACATCGCGCACCACGACGCGCCGCCGGTACGACTTGAACAGCGATTGCGCCTGGAGCAGTTCGCTCATGGCCTCCCACCGCCAGCGGAGCGGCCCGCCGCAGCGGGATAAAAGATCGATTGCACACGCTGACCGGGTGCCGCGGTGACGGCGGTTTGCTGAGTCTGCAGGAAATAAGTGACCTGCTGCCCACTGATCTCGTTCTTTTTCTGCCAGAGATGGGCGTTACCCGTGAGCACGATTTCGCCGCTGCCAGGCTTGTAGACCAGGGTGTTACCGTAACCGTGGCGCTGCGCTGCGGACATGGTGAAGGTGACCGGGTTCCCCACCGCCGTAGCCTGACGCACCTTGCCAGCAATCGCGTCGACGGTGAGCTTATCGGCATGTACGACCACATCGCCCTGGGTCATGACCACGTTCCCGGTATAGACGGCCTGCTGTTGTGGTTTATTTTCCCCATGCAGCGCATCGGCACTGATCTGAATCGGACCCTTGCCCAGTCCCTGCTCCGCAACCGGTGCGGCCAGGGCACTGGCCGAAAGGACTGCGAGCAGAAACGGCCAGCAGCGCTGGAAAGAAAGTCGCTTAAGGAATATACGCACCGCGTACCTCATGCAAGATGTCCACCTCTTGGGTTTTTACCGAAGCCCGAAGCCCCACCCCGGTCATCCAGTCCCGCCCCCGCTCCAGGCGGACCGGCTCCGGCGACGTAATAATGCCTGTCTGCGGATCATAGTACACCCTTTCGGTGAGCAGTCGGGTGTCCGGTTGCAAGGTGCCAACCACATTCCCCCATAAGGTAATTCGCTGGCTGTGACCATCGACCAGGCCCTGGTCGGCACGCAGATGCGTCTGCTGTCCGGGTTTGAACCGCTCGACGGCAACCTGGCTGAGCACGGTCTGATCGACGCCCGGCACATGATAGGCCGTCTGGGCAGTGGCCAGCAAATCCAGGTTCCCGGCCGCCGTGTACTGGCGCATCACCACATCTTCGGCGGCCTGGTCTCCCTTATGGATTTGTCCATGCCAGTCGATCTGCGGCAGGGATATGGGATGCTGCGGCCAGGACCACCACACCAGCGCCGTGAGAACCAGCAGCAGCAGAGAGATGCCCAGGCCGGGGGTACGGAGTCGCGGCATCACCTTGCGCGGCATGGCGTGGCCTCCGGCCGCCCGATGGTCACGGCTCCGCTCCGGCAGATCTGACGAGGATTGCTGGCCAATGCCCTTGCGCCTGCAGAATCAGTTCGCAGAGTTCGCGCACCGCGCCACGGCCACCGCGCTGTGCGCTCTGCCAGTGTACCCGGCAACCGACCTCCGGGTGCGCGTCGGCCGGGGCCGTCGCCAGGCCGACGCGGGTGAGAATGGGCAGATCGATCAGATCGTCCCCCATATAAGCCACCGCGGCATCATCCAGGCCAAGGGCGATTTTCAGTTCGGTGTAGGCCAGGTTTTTATCCGAACAGCCCTGGTAAATCCGCTTGATGCCCAGATCATGAGCGCGATAGGCGGCCGTCGGAGAGTAGCGTGCCGTTATGACGGCAACCTCGATGTGCCATTCCTGCAAGAGTTTGATGCCGTAGCCATCCCGTACATGAAAGGCCTTGCTTTCCCTGCCGTCGTCGTCAAAAAACAGGCGGCCGTCCGTCAATACGCCATCCACATCGAGTATCAGCAGACGGACCTGTGCGGCGCGTTGCAACAATGCTGCATCTGGCAACATGCAGGTGTTCATACGATACCTGCGCGCAGCAAATCGTGCATGTTCAGGGCACCGATCAGCCGCGCCCCGCCATCGGTGACCAGCAGCGCGCCGATGCGATGATGTTCCATCAGCGCAAGAGCCTCGGCAGCAAGGGCTCCGGCGGCGATCGTGGCCGGTTGGGCATGAGCCAGCGCGGCCATAGGCTGCTCCCAAAGATTCTGACGCTGGGCAAAGGCGCGACGCAAATCGCCATCGGTAAAAATTCCTACCACTCGGTCTTCGGCATCGACCACCGCTGTCATTCCCAGCCCCTTGCTGCTGATTTCCAGGATCGCATCCTGCAACGGTGTCTCCAGCCCCACCCGAGGTATTGCATCGCCCCGGTGCATAACGTCCTGAACCCGCAGCAACAGGCGTTTGCCGAGGCTGCCGCCAGGATGGGACAGGGCAAAATCGTCTGCCGAAAAGCCGCGGGCCTGCAGGATCGCCATGGCCAGGGCATCCCCCATGGCCAGGCTTGCCGTGGTCGAGGCCGTCGGTGCCAGATTGAGGGGGCAGGCCTCTCGCGCCACACTGCAGTTGAGATGGACAGCAGCGGTTCGCGCCAGGGTAGACTGCGGATTACCGGTCATGGCAAGCAGCGGCACCGCGAGGCGCTTGACTACCGGCAGAATGGCGAGGAGTTCGGCGGTCTCTCCGGAATTGGAGAGCGCGAGCAGACAATCCTGACGGGTCAGCATACCCAGATCACCATGGCTGCCTTCGGCGGGATGCAGGAAAAGAGCAGGGCTGCCGGTACTGGCCAGGGTCGCCGCGATTTTTTTGGCGATAATCCCGGACTTGCCCATGCCACTAACGACAATGCGGCCGGAGCAGTTCAGCAGAAGTTCGCATGCTCCCACGAAATCTGCGTCGAGGCGCTCCTCCAGTGCCGCCACTGCCGCAGCTTCCAGGCGCAGCACATCGCGGCCGGTCATGAGCAGACTTTCCGGCGTCACGTTCAGGGCAGGCATGAGCAATCGTCAATCCACATGGGGTGGATCCTGGCTCTGGAGGGCTTTATAGACCGCATGGCAGTGGGGATGTGCCGCCATGACCCTCTCCACGTCTGCAAAGGAGCTGTCCTGCAGCAGTTTCCAGCATTTCTGGTTTTCGGCAGCCAGCGCATCAGGATGCCGTGCGTACCAGCTCGTACTGTCCCGGGGAGCGGCAGCGCCACCCACCTGGCCGCGCGCCCACCATAAAAGCAGGGCGAAGAGCGCAAGCGCACCGATAACTACTAACGCGTAAACAATCTTCATAAATATGCTGGCTAACCTGAATGGGGTTGGATCACACTTCTTCCTGATACTGCTGGTTCAATAACCGCACAAGCAGCTCTTCGCGAGCCGCCATGTCCGCCATTAATGCAGCGCTCAAGGCCTCCCACACCGTCCGGAAGGCGGCAATATCTGCGCCATTACTGAACTGCCCCGCGATTTCGCTGACTTTTTCCAGGGACTCCCGAGTCTGCAGGCTGGTACTCAGGGCATTCTTGATCTGTTCGCGAGGATGCGGAATCCAGCTCCGGTCACTGCCGTACGAGCGTAGTCGTTCTCCGAATTCCAGCACCCGTTTACGCAGTTTGCCCGGCAAACCGATCTGGGTACTGCGCAGCTCCCCCCAGACCGCCAGGTCCATGAGCAAACCCCACTCCCGGCGCCAGCGATGGCACAACCCGGCATCCAGATGAACCGCAGCCTGCACTGCGACCGGGTCAAAGTCCACCGGGGACCTCTGCGCAATCACGCTCCGCTATCCGCAACCGCTCCGGCGTGCCGACATCCGTCCACTTTCCCTGATACAAACTTCCCTCCACCAGACCCGCCGCAATCCACCGCCGCAACCACGGCGCCAGAGGGGCCGGCTGCTCGGGAAACTCCCGAAACAGCCCTGGGTCGAGACGGGCGATGCCCGCGTAAGTATGACGCTCTTCGCCCGCCAAAGCCACCATGCTGGCGGACAACGCAAAATCTCCCTGAGGGTGCTGGACCGGGTTGGGCACCAGCACCAGATGCGCACGCGCGGAAGAAGGCTGACGGAGCCGGGCCCAGGGAAAGTCCGTGCAAATATCGCCGTTCACCAGCAAAAAAGGCGCGTCCCCCAATAAAGGCAAGGCACGGACAATGGCCCCCCCCGTCTCCAGACGGCCCCCGCGCTCATCGCTGTAATGGATCCGCAGCCCCTGCCAGTCCGCACCCAGAGCTTGCATGATGGCGTCGCCGAGATAACCGACGTTAATGATAACATCCTGAATGCCGGCCACAAGCAATGACTCCAGGTGGCGCACGATGAGCGGTTTACCCGCCACTTCCAGCAGGGGCTTGGGGACATGATCGGTGAGAGGCCGGAGCCGTTCACCCCGACCCGCGGCCAGTATCATCGCACGGGTGACGGGGGCTGCCATGGGGCGAAAATCTCCTGATAAGACTGCAACTGTGGATCGGCGTCCAGGGCATCCACGACATAGGCCCAGAATTGCGGCAGGAAATCGAGATAAGCCGATTTCCCGTCGCGGTAAGCGAGGCGGCAGAAAATGCCGAGGATCTTCAGATTGCGCTGGAGCGCCATGCGCCGGACACTGAGCAGAAAGTCGGCCGGCGGTGGCAAGGCGGCGCCATGCCGACACATCGCCGCCAGAAAATCCAGTGACCAGGCATCCCGTCGCGCCCGTCCCCAGTCCCAGTAACGATCCCAGAGCAGGGAGGCCAGGTCGTACGTCCACGGACCGCGCACGGCATCCTGAAAATCGATCATGGCCAGCAACCCCGTGTCCTCCCGAACCATGAGGTTGCGCGCGTGAAAATCCCGGTGGACCCAGACCTGTGGCTGCGCGGCTGCGCTCTCCCGCAACACGGCAAAAAGTGCCTGCAGAAAATCTGTCTGCGACTGGTCCAGGACCATGCCAAGATGCCTGCCCAGATACCAGTCCGTAAACAGGGTCGATTCGTCCGTCATACGGGCAGTCGAGAACGACGGCAGGGGGGGCAGCGCCACCCGTCCCTGCCCGGCCCGCTGCAAACGGAGAATCAGGGCCATCGCCCGCTGCATCCACCGGTCCGCATCCCCGCCCGCATCCCCGCCCGCATCCAGGACCGCCTTGAGATCGGTTTTGCCCAGATCCTCCAACAGCACGAAGCCGGGGTCTGTCCGGGCGGCCAACACCCTGGGCACCGGCAGGTTCGCGCGGGAGAATCGGTGCTGCACCCGCAAAAAAGGCAGGATATCTTCGGGTGGCGGGGCGTACATGAAGATCAGACCCCGCGGCAGACGCCAGTAACGCCGCCCGCTGGCGTCGCCGGGGATAGCACACGCGGACCCCGCCGCCCCCTGCCGGGCAAGCCAGTGTGCGGCGGCGGCGGGAAGGGTATCCCCGGTCACCACGCGATGAACATCCGATGCAAGGAAAGATTGCGACATAAAAGCATTCTGTGCGATTTTAAGCCCCTATGAAAAGAGCCCTGTACAATACCGAAAAATCCCGGCCCCGCCCGGGGGGGAGACGCCCCCATCTCCCTCCCGGCATGGGCATGGCGCTGCTGGGCGCCCTGTTGGCGCCAGGAATGGCCATCGCCGCAGCCGTGGAGGGGCCGGTCACGCTCTATGCGGATCAGGTGCAGGGCCTGGGCAGCGGCCATTGGACAGCCACTGGCCATGTCGAAGTGCTCTACGGCGATCGCCGGATCTATGCCGATACCGTGCGCTATGACCAGACGCGCGACGAGATCACCGCTAACGGCCATGTGCGTATGATCAGTCCCGGCCTGGAAACCGACACCCCCAAGGCCACGATTCACCTCCAGGCTAACGAGGGAGTGATCGTCCATCCCCGCTATCTGCTCAAAGCACAGCAGGGTCATGGCCACGCCGAGAGCGGCAGGGAGTTGAGCAAAGACCACTATCAGCTCAACGAAGCCTGCTATACCACCTGCCATGGTCAAAAACCGGCCTGGCAACTCCGGAGCAGTCAGATCAACCTGAACCAGAATGACAACTATGTCTCCACCCGCAACACCACCCTCGACGTCTTTGGACTGCCGGTCTTCTGGATGCCCTACCTGAGTTTCCCGCTCAAGCGGCACTCCGGATTCCTGGCCCCCAGTGTGGGCAGCTCTACCATCAATGGCTTTTACCTCGGCATCCCTTACTATTTCGATATCGCCCGCAACATGGATGACACTCTCACCGTCAACTATTTCACCAAGCGTGGCGTCATGCTGCAGAATGAATTCCGCTATCTGGAACCGAATTACAGCGGCAAGCTCTACCTGGATCTGCTCCCCTCCGATCAGTTGACCCACAGGAACGTCTGGGCGATCTCCTGGCAGCATAACCAGAATCTGGGCGACGGATTCAGCTTCAACGCCGATTACAACCACGTCAGTTACAAAAATTTCCTTTCGGATTTTGGTGGCGCGGCAGGTTTCGGCAGCAGTTTCGTGGGTGGCATAGGCAACGCGCCCTATATTTCCTCCTCGGGCGGACTCTACTACAACAACGCGCACATCAGTGCGGGCGCCACCCTACAAGGCTACCAGGAACTCGCGCCCGGCGGCGCTGCGCCCTACTCCCAGCTCCCGCGTTTGTTTGCCGATGGCTATTGGCGCGTAGGACGCAATGGCTATTTCGACTGGCACAGCAGTTTCAATTATTTCTCGGCTTCTACCGGCCCCACCGGCCAACGTCTCGACCTTACCCCCACCCTTGGCTGGCGCTTCAGCCGTGGCTGGGGCTTCCTGGAACCACGGGCCCGGCTCTACTACAGTCACTATCAGATTCAGCACAATGCGCCCTACGCGCGCGCCGTCAACCGCACCCTGCCGTCGCTCAGCCTCAAGGGCGGCCTCAATTTTGTCCGTTACGGCAGCAACGGCAGCACGGCGTTGCTGCAACCCCTGTTCAAATACACCTACATTCCCCTGCAGTCCCAAAGCAACATCCCCATTTTTGATGCCAGTCAGCCCTACCAGGACTTCCCGATGATTTTTGAGGATAACAGCCTCTATACCGGCGCCGACCGCATCAATGCCGCCAACCAGGTGGCGCTGGGGCTGCGCGGCACCTGGCTCACCCCCAGTGGCCGCCAGCTCTGGCAGGCCGCCGTCGGCCAGATCCGCTACTTCAACCATCGCCAGATCAACCTCGCCGGAGATATCGTCCCCCAGAATCAGCAGTCCAACTATTTTTTGGAGGGACAATACGCCCCCCTTCCAGACATCAACCTAATCGCCAATTCACAGACCAACGCCCTCTGGAGCCACCTCGAGCGGCTCAACCTGCGCGCCCAGTGGCTGCCCGGTCCGCAGCGCGTCATCAATCTCGATTATCGTTTCACCCGTGGTTTCGTGGATCAGACCGGCATTTCCGGAGCCTGGCCCATCTATAAGCGCTGGCAGGCGCTCGCCAGTTATCAGTACGATGTCACCGACCGCAAGCCTCTGGAGGAGCTCGTGGGGATCGGCTATGATGGCGGCTGCTGGGCGGCCCATATGATGGTTTATCATCAGATCCTTCTTGGCGGGCAGTCCAATAACGCGGTTTATCTGGAGATTGTGTTGCGTGGCCTGACCAGCCTCGGCAACGCCTCAAACGCTTTGCTCAGCCAGTATGTGCCGGGCGCCAGCATGGAGTTTTGATGTCCCTCAAACGCCGTCCTATCCTACTCGCCCTGGGTATCGCCCTGGGGGCCGCTCCGGTTCTGGCCTGGGCGACCACACCTTTTCTCAACCGCGACACGCTGCTGCCGACCACGCCTGCGATGGCGCCCGGTACGACAACCCATACCTATTCGGAACGCTCCGCGGAAGCACCGGCAGTGGCGCCGCTCCCCCAAAACACCCAGAATCTGGACAAGGTCGTTGCTGTGGTGAACGACAATATCATCACTTCCATGCAACTGGAGCAACGGGTTGGCGCCGTACGGGCCCGCCTGCAGACACAAGACCCCAACGCCATGCCTCCCGAAGACATCCTGCGCCGCCAGGTGCTGCAGCAGATGATCCTCCAGGACATCGAACTGCAGATCGCGCACCGCGCCGGGATCAAGGTGGACAAGGCCACGCTGGATCAGGCCATCAGCAACCTCGCCCAGGCCAACCACCTCACCCCTGACCAGTTACGCCAGGCGCTGGCCAACCAGGGACAGTCGTGGGAGCGCTTCACCCATGACCTCGAGGATCGCATTCTTGTAGATCGCCTTATGCAGCAGGAAGTGGAGAACCGGGTCCACATAGGACCCGATGAGGTGAAAACCTTCGCGCAACAGCTCAAGGAAATGGGTGGCGTGAGCTTCGACCTACAGCAGATATTCATCCCGTTGCCGGACAACCCGACGCCGGACGCCGTCAGCGCAGCGCGGCGTGATGCCGAACAGGCGCGCGATCGCGTGCTGGCGGGCGAGAGATTTGGGCGCATTGCCACGCAGGTCAGCAGCGGCCACGACGCCCTGCAAGGCGGCCGCCTCGGCTGGATAAAGGCGGGCGAACTGCCTCCGGCAGTGACCCAGACACTTCTCCAGTTGAAGGTGGGCGAAATCAGTCCCGTCATTCCCGGACCCACCGGCTTTCATATTTTCAAGTTGCTGGACGTCAAACACGGTCAGCCGACGGTCACCGAGGTCAAAACCGCCATGATCGTCCTGCGTGCCGGCAACAGCCTGCAATTGCGGGAGGCGGAGGCGCGCGCTCAGGATATCCAGCAGGCCTTGCAAAGCGGTACCCGCTTCTCTGAACTCGCGCGTAGCTATAGCCAGGATCCGCGCACCGCCACCAACGGCGGCGAAATGGGCTGGGTCGCTCCCGGGCAGTTGCCGGACAGTCTTGAACGCACCCTGCTCACCATGCAACCCGGCGGAGTCAGCAGCCCCATCCGCGAAGGGAATGCGATTTATATTCTGCACTCCCAGGCTCAGCGCCAGCAGGCGGTTGAAGAGAAACAGATCATGGCGGCCGCGCGTATGCAACTGTACAACCGCATCGTCCACGAGCGCATGGACGAGTGGCAGCGCCGCATCCGCGACGGTGCCTACGTCGAGATACTCGAGCCCGGCCTGCGCAGCAGCGATGCCTGAGCCTTTCGGCGAACTACCGCCGGCGGTGACGGTCGGCGCCCACTTCGCGCCGACCTGGACCCTGTTTTATAAGGAATCGCTGCGCTTCAGCAAGGTCTGGCTGCAAACCATTGCCGCGCCCCTGATCACCACCATCCTCTACCTGGTGGTTTTCGGGAACGCCCTGGGCGGTCGCGTTTCCGTCTATCCGGGGGTCAGCTACACGGCGTTCATCGTCCCCGGTCTGATGATGATGTCGGTCCTGCAAAATGCCTTCGCCAACAGTTCTTCCAGCCTGATCCAGTCCAAGGTGACGGGCAATATCGTTTTTCTGCTGCTCAGTCCGCTCGGCCCCACCGAGATTTTCGTGGCCATGGTTGCCGCATCGGTGCTGCGGGGGGCGTTGGTAGGTCTGGCTATTTTGGCCCTGGCGCTGATCTTCCTGCACATTCCATTGCTGCACCCCTTGTGGATCATCCTGTTTACTCTCCTGGGCGCCAGTGGTATGGGCGCGCTGGGTCTGGTCGCCGGGCTCTGGGCAGAAAAATTTGATCAGATTGCCGGTTTTCAGAATTTTGTCATCATGCCGCTGACCTTTCTCGCCGGGGTATTTTACTCGGTGCAGTCCCTGCCCGGCGCATGGCGGCAGCTATCCCTGTTCAACCCGTTTTTTTATATCATCGACGGGTTTCGCTATGGTTTTTTCGCAGATTCCGACGTGAGCGTCTGGGCCTGCCTGGGCGTCAGCATCGCCTTCGCGGGCGGGACCGGTTTCCTTGCCTGGTACCTGCTGGCGCGTGGTTACAAATTGCGCCAGTAGGCGCCCTTGAATGCTGTCCGCCCTGGGCGATATGGCCGGGCGAAGTGGCCACATCACACGGCGGCTTTTTTACGTTACACTACACCTCATGAACCCCGATACGATCAAATCACTCATTCAGCAGCGGCTTCCCGATGCGCTTGTCGAAGTTGTGGGAGAGGACGGCACGCACTTCGAGGCGCTGGTCGTTTCCCCGGCTTTTGTCGGGCTTTCCCTCATCAAGCAGCATCAAATGGTTTATGATGCGCTGGGCGACCGTATGCGCGAGGAAATTCACGCCCTCTCGCTGCGCACCCTGACTCCCGAGCAGGCACAACAGCTCCGTCACCCGGCAGTCCATTAGCCGCACTCCCCCTAATTCAGCGAGGATAACCATGGCAACGATTCAGGAACTTATTCAGGAACAGGTCCAGAAACACCCGATAGTGCTTTACATGAAGGGCAACCCGCGAGCACCGCAATGCGGTTTCTCGGCCCGTGCCGTGCAACTGCTGCAGCAGTCCGGTGTCAAGGAGCTCTTTACGGTGGACGTACTGGCCGACCCGCAGATCCGCGACGGCATCAAGCAGTATTCCAACTGGCCGACCATTCCCCAGCTCTACATTCAGGGTGAGTTTGTCGGCGGCTCGGACATCATGTCCGATCTCTATCAGCAGGGCGAATTGCAGAAACTGGTCGACAGCGCCCAAGCTGCCAGCGCGAGCTGATTCTGGCCCATGGATAAGCTGCTGCTGCGTGGTAATGGCCCCCTGCGTGGTGAGTTGCGGATTTCCGGGGCCAAAAACGCGGCCTTGCCCTGTCTCGCTGCCACCCTGCTGGCGCGCGAGCCGGTGCGACTGTGCAATATTCCGCATCTGCGGGACATCACCACGACCCTGGAGTTGTTGAGCACGCTCGGTGCAAGGGTGCTGGTGGACGGCCAGCTCGGGATTGAAGTCGATCCACGCCCGGTACATTCGGTCGTCGCACCTTATGAACTGGTGAAGACCATGCGGGCCTCGATACTGGTACTCGGGCCATTGCTGGCCCGACACGGATCGGCAGAAGTGAGCCTGCCCGGTGGCTGCGCCATCGGCAGCCGCCCGGTGAGTGTCCATCTCAGCGGCCTGCAGGCTTTGGGTGCCGAAATCACCGTAGAGGACGGTTTCGTTAAGGCGCAGGCAGTACGACTGCGCGGCACCCGCATCGTTATGGAGATGGTCTCCGTCACCGGTACGGAAAACCTGCTCATGGCAGCCACCCTCGCCGAGGGACGCACCATTCTGGAAAACGCCGCCCGCGAACCGGAAATCGTCGATCTCGCCCGTTGCCTGTCGGCCATGGGCGCACGCATTTCCGGGGCCGGAACGTCGGTCATCGAGATCGAGGGAGTGGCGGAGCTGCATGGCGCCGAACACAGCGTTGTGCCTGACCGCATCGAGACCGGTACTTACTTGGTGGCTACGGCCATGACTGGCGGCGACGTCTGCCTCAAACGCACCGACGCGGGCCTGCTGGAGAGTGTCCTCCTCAAACTGAGGGAAGCAGGGGCCGAAGTCACGACCGGGGCAGACACGATCCGCATCCGCATGAAACGACGGCCACAGGCAGTGGATGTGCGCACTGCGCCCTTTCCGGCCTTCCCCACGGACATGCAGGCGCAGTTCATGGCGATGAACTGCATTGCCGAAGGGAGCAGCGTCATCACCGAAACCATCTTCGAGAATCGCTTCATGCACGTCTCCGAGTTGCAGCGGCTGGGTGCCGACATCAGTGCCGATGGCAAAACCGCCGTAGTACGGGGGGTACAGCGTTTGCGCGGCGCCCCCGTGATGGCAACCGATCTGCGAGCATCGGCGTCGCTGGTCCTGGCCGGACTGGTGGCGGAGGGCGAAACCCTCATCGACCGCATCTATCATCTGGATCGTGGCTACGAGGTCATCGAAGAGAAGCTCAGCGCCCTCGGTGCGGATATCCGCCGGATAAGCAACACCAGGAGTGTCGCATGAGTACAGGCATTACCATCGCACTGTCCAAGGGACGGATTCTACAGGAAGCCATTCCCCTCTTTGCGGGCGCCGGCATCTATCTGGCGGAAGATCCTGAAGAATCCCGCAAGCTGATCATCCCCAGCACCGATCCCACCGTGCGCTTTCTGGTGATCCGCGCCAGCGATGTGCCCACCTATGTGACCTGGGGCGCTGCCGACGTGGGTATCGCCGGTAAGGATGTGCTGCTGGAGCAGGAGGGCCTAGACCTTTACGAGCCCCTGGACCTGCGCATAGGAATCTGCCACATGGCGGTGGCCGAACCAGCCGCAATGGCCGCCAATGACGCGCCGCAAAGCTGGGAGCGGGTGCGTATCGCCACCAAATATCCGCACATCACCCGCCATTATTTCCACAGTCGCGGCGTGCAGACGGAAATCATCAAGCTGTACGGCAGCATGGAGCTGGCTCCTTTGGTCGGATTGGCGGATCGTATTGTAGACTTGGTATCCAGCGGCCGAACGCTCAAGGAAAACGGGCTGGTGGAAGTGGAAGAAATCATGCCTATTTCCAGCCGTCTGGTGGTCAATCGCGCCGCCATGAAACTCAAACGCCGCGCCATCGAAACCCTCATCCGCCAACTGGAGGCGCAAGTCACGCCATGAACCGTCTGGATACCAGCGACCCTGATTTCGCCCAACAGTTTCACGCGCTGCATGATTGGGATGCCAATCTCGATCCGCAGATCGAAGCGCGGGTACGAGAGATCGTCGCCGCCGTCCGCGATCGTGGCGATGCGGCGCTACGCGAGTACACCGAGCGCTTTGATGGGGTGACGACAGCTTCCGCCGCAGATTTGGAAATCCCCCGTAGCGCCTGGGATGCAGCGCTCCACGGTCTGGAGCCCGGCCAGCGGGCTGCCCTGGAAGAGGCGGCGCAACGTATCCGCAGTTACCACGAGCACCAGCGCAGTGAAGGCTGGACCTTTACCGAGGCCGACGGCACGGTGCTCGGACAGCGCATCCTGCCTCTGGCCCGGGTGGGGATTTACGTACCCGGCGGCAAGGCGGCTTATCCCAGCTCCGTGCTGATGAATGCCATTCCCGCGCACGTGGCGGGCGTGAAGGAAATCATCATGACCGTACCCACCCCGCAGGGGCAGGTGAATCCCTGGGTGCTGGCCGCAGCCGCCATTGCCGGGGTGGACCGGGTGTTCTGTATCGGCGGCGCGCAGGCAGTGGCGGCGCTCGCCTACGGTACGGAGAGCGTCCCCGCGGTAGACAAGATTGTGGGCCCGGGCAATATCTATGTGGCTACCGCCAAGCGCATGGTCTTTGGCCGGGTAGGCATCGATATGATTGCCGGACCCAGCGAAATCCTCGTGGTCAGCGATGGCTCGGCACCGGCGGAATGGTTGGCCTGGGACCTGCTCTCACAGGCGGAGCATGACGAGATTGCCCAGAGTATTTTCATCAGTTGGGACGACGCCCACATCGAGTCGGTGGTGAACGCGGTGGATGCCGCCCTCGATGTGCTCGACCGCGCGCCCATCGCCCGCAAAAGCTGGGCAGACCGAGGGGCGGTGATTCGTGTGCGCGACCGTGCCGAGGCCTGCGCCATTGCCGACCGTATCGCGCCGGAACATCTGGAACTAGCCGTGCAGAATCCCGAAGACTGGCTGGCGGACATCCACAATGCCGGGGCCATCTTCATGGGCATCCATAGTTGTGAGGCCCTCGGCGACTATGTGGCCGGCCCCAACCATGTGCTGCCCACGGGCGGCAGCGCACGTTTTTCCTCGCCCCTCGGCGTCTATGATTTCGTCAAGCGGAGCAGCCTCATTCACAGCAGCCCCGCCGGCGCCGCGCGACTGGGGCAGATCGCCGAACGTCTCGCCCTGGGTGAAGGTCTGACCGCCCATGCCCGTTCAGCAGCCTGCCGCATCCCCGAGGCCGGATCATGAGCGACAGCGCTGTGACCGCCCTGATGCAGGGCCTGCTCCGCCCGGAGTTGCTGGCCAGCAAGGCCTATGCGGTGGCAGACGGTGAGGGGTTCATCAAGCTTGATGCCATGGAGAACCCCTATGGCTTACCCGCGGCCTTGCGTGAGCAATGGCTGGAGAGCCTGGCCGACGCGCCCCTCCATCGCTATCCCGACGCACACCCGACCCTCCTCATGGAGGGGCTGAAGGCCCACATCGGCCTGCCTGCCGGAATAGAACTCATGCTCGGTAACGGCTCCGATGAGCTGATCCAGATTCTGGTGACCGCGGTAGCAGGCAGCCGACGCCCCATCATGGCGGTAGACCCCAGTTTCGTCATGTACCGGCTGCTGGCGCAGCAGCTTGGTCTGCCATTTGTGGGCATTCCCCTGGATGCGGACTTCCAGCTCGACCTTCCGGCCATGCTGGCGGCCATCGCCGCGCAACAACCCGCCGTCATTTTTCTCGACTGGCCCAACAATCCCAGTGGCAGCCTATTCCCCGAGACCGATCTGGAAGCCATTGTCGCCGCAGCGCCGGGCCTGGTGGTGGTGGATGAGGCCTATTACGCCTTCAGTCAGAGGACCTTTGCCGATCACCTGGGACGCACCCCCAACCTCCTCTTGCTGCGCACCATGTCCAAGGAGGGTCTGGCGGGGATGCGGCTGGGGATGCTGGCGGGGCCCGCCGCGTGGATTCAGGAACTGGACAAGCTGCGCCTGCCTTACAATATCAATGTACTCACCCAGCGCAGTGCGTCCTTCTACCTGCGTCACACCGAAGTGCTGAATGCCCAGGCCGAAATTCTGCGTGTCGAGAGGGAACGGCTCTTCAAGGCCATCCGTGCCTGCGGTCTTTCGGTCTGGCCCAGCGCCGCCAATTTCCTGCTCTTTCATGCCCCGGGGCGGGCAGCGGTGCTGTTCTCAGGCCTGCGCGCGGGTGGAGTGCTCATTAAAGCCTTTACAGGCCACCCCCGCCTCGGCGAATATCTACGGGTTAGCGTCGGCACTCCCGCTGAAAATGACCGCTTTCTGGCCGTACTGGAGTCCTTACTGTGAATCCGCGCCAAGCCGAGATCGAAAGAAACACCCTCGAAACCCAGATCCGTGTCACCCTGAATCTCGATGGTTCCGGGCAGGCCGACCTGCACACCGGATTACCCTTTCTTGACCACATGATCCACCAGATCGTCCGTCATGGTCTTTTCGACATGCGCATTCAGGCTCAGGGCGATCTCGATATCGACGCTCACCACACGGTGGAAGACATCGGCATCACCCTCGGTCAGGCCTTTGCCCGCGCCGTGGGGGACAAGGCCGGCATCCAGCGCTATGGCCATGCCTACGTGCCCCTTGACGAGGCGTTGTCGCGGGTGGTGGTGGACCTTTCCGGTCGTCCCGGACTGATCTTCGCGGTCGAATTCCCCCGCGCCCAGGTCGGAGACTTTGATGTGGACCTCTTTCATGAGTTTTTCCAGGGCTTCGTCAACCACGCTCAGGTAACCCTGCATCTGGATACCCTGCGCGGCAGCAATACCCACCACATCGCCGAGACCCTCTTCAAGGCCTGTGGACGTGCCCTGCGCATGGCGGTCGCCCCTGACCCGCGCATGGCGGGCGCCGTGCCCAGCACCAAAGGCACCCTGACCCTATGAGTGCAGCGGCGACACGCGTCGGTATCGTCGACTATGGCATGGGCAACCTCTACTCGGTAGCCAAGGCCGTAGAGCATCTGGGCGGCAAGGCGATCGTCAGCGGCCGGAGCAGCGAACTGGCCGCCACGGACCGTATCATCTTCCCCGGCGTCGGCGCCTTCGGTGACTGCATGGCGGCGCTGGAGGCGCGGGAGCTCAGCGACTTCATCCGCACCGCGGCGCAGACCCGGCCATTTCTCGGCATCTGCCTCGGGATGCAAATGCTCATGGACAGCAGTACGGAGCATGGCGAACATGCCGGACTCGGTCTGCTACCGGGGCGGGTGATTCCTTTCCCGGAAGAAGCTCTGCGAACGACCGACGGCCGACGCCTGAAGATCCCACACATGGGCTGGAATGAACTGCATCAACAGATGGAACACCCGCTGTTTGCCGGCGTTCCCCAGAACGCCTGGTTTTATTTCGTCCACTCCTTCTATGTGGAGCCCTCTGCCCCCGGCATACTCGCGGCCTCCAGCGATTATGTCCTTCCTTTCTGTGCGGCGGTCGCCGCGGATAACCTTTTCGCCCTGCAATGCCATCCGGAAAAGAGTGGCATAGCGGGTCTGCGCCTGATCGGGAATTTTCTCGGCTGGGATGGCGATCGCGGAGCCGACCATGCAATGTAAACCCGTTTTCTGGAATATCTCTTTGTGGAGGAAGCTGTCATGCTGTTGATTCCGGCCATCGACCTCAAGGGCGGGAACTGTGTGCGTTTACGGCAAGGCCGGATGGAGGACGACACGGTATTCTCGGATGATCCGGTTGCCACGGCGCAGCGCTGGGTAGAGGCGGGCGCCAAACGGTTGCACATCGTCGATCTCGACGGCGCTATACAAGGGGAACCGGTCAATGCGCAGGCCATAGCCGCCATCTGTGCGCGTTTCCCTGACCTTGAGATTCAGGTCGGCGGTGGTATCCGCAGCGAAGAACAGATTGAAACCTATATCCAGGCCGGGGTTCGCTACGTGATCATCGGCACCCAGGCGGTCAAGGCCCCCGGTTTCGTCGCCGATGCCACCGTAAGTTTTCCTGGCCAT
Organism: Acidithiobacillus ferruginosus; assembly: GCF_018854495.1. GTDB lineage: Bacteria > Pseudomonadota > Gammaproteobacteria > Acidithiobacillales > Acidithiobacillaceae > Acidithiobacillus > Acidithiobacillus ferruginosus. The sequence continues at coordinate 52,827 of NZ_JABBDR010000073.1, read as the reverse complement.
ATCATGGTGGGTATCGACGCCCGTGACGGCAAAGTGGCCACGGAAGGCTGGTCCAAGCTATCCCGTCATGACCCCATTGATCTCGCACAGCGCTTCGCCGCCGACGGCATAGAAGCCATCATCTACACCGACATCAGCCGCGATGGCATGCTCAGCGGCCCCAATATTTCCGCGACGGTTGCGCTGGCTCAGGCGGTGCCCGTGCCGGTCATCGCCTCGGGCGGTATTGCCAATCTGGAACAGGTACTAGCGCTCAAGGCCCATGAGGGTGACGGTATCACCGGCGCCATTACCGGGCGCGCCATTTATGAAGGGGCCCTGGATTTTTCACAGGCCCGTGCCCGGGCCGAGGCCTGAGCAGGTGCTCGCCAGTCGCGTCATACCCTGCCTCGATATCGACCATGGGCGCGTGGTGAAAGGCGTTCAGTTTGTTGCCCTGCGCGACGCCGGCGATCCGGTGGAAGTCGCCAAACGCTACAATGATGAGGGTGCCGACGAAATCACCTTTCTTGACATCTCCGCCAGTTATGAAGAGCGCGGCACCCTGGCCGATATGGTGTCTGCCGTGGCGGCGCAGGTCTTTATCCCACTGACCGTAGGTGGTGGCGTGCGTTGCGTCGAAGATATCCGCACCCTGCTCCTCGCCGGTGCCGACAAGGTCAGCATCAACAGCGCCGCCGTGAATGATCCGGAACTGGTACGCGCCGCCGCCCGGCGTTTTGGCAACTCCTGCATCGTCGTCGCCATCGACGCCAAGTGGGTAGACGATCACTGGGAGGTCTTCACCCATGGCGGCCGGCGCAGTACCGGTCTGGACGCGGTGGCCTGGGCGCAGCGTATGGCAACATATGGTGCCGGCGAAATCCTGCTCACCAGCATGGACCGCGACGGAACGGGCATCGGTTTCGACATCGCCCTCACCCGCGCCATCAGCGACGCCGTACCAGTACCCGTGATCGCCTCCGGTGGCGTGGGAGAGATCCGGCACTTTGTCGAAGGCATCCAGCAGGGGCATGCTGATGCGGTATTGGCTGCCAGCGTCTTCCACTTCGGCCAGTTTCGCATCTCCGAGGTCAAGGCACAGATGGCCGCCGCGGGGATTCCGGTGCGCAAAACCCGCTAAAGCACGCAGTCCATCTGTCGGGCGCAATCTGCGTATTATTCGTATTATTGAGTAGAAGGACATCAACGAGGGGTTTCTGACCATCATGAGTGAACCGGAAGCGCAGCACGTCGCCATACTCGCCGCCGTGCGCTGGAATGCAGACGGCCTGGTGCCTGCCATCGCCCAGGATGCCCGCAGCGGCCGGGTGCTCATGCTGGCCTGGATGAACGCCAACGCATTGCTGGCGACACTCCGTGACGGCCTTGGCACCTACTGGTCACGCTCCCGGCAGGCACTCTGGCGTAAAGGCGAGACCTCCGGCCATCTTCAACATCTGGTGGATCTGCGCCTGGACTGCGATGGCGATACACTCCTCCTGCGCGTCATTCAGGAAGGCCCTGCCTGCCATACCGGGGAGCAAACCTGCTTCTTCCTCGGCCAACCCGGCGAACAGGGCTGGCAGCATCAGACTCCGCCCCCTGGCAGCATCCTCGACAGCCTGCAAGCCACCCTGCACAGTCGGCGAACGGCTGATCCCGGCCAATCCTATGTGGCGCAACTGCTCCGCGGCGGTCAGGACCGGATCCTGAAAAAAGTAGGGGAGGAAGCTACCGAGTTTGTCATCGCGTGCAAGAATCAGGAGTCGAAGCATATCGTTGCAGAGGCGGCGGACCTCGTATTCCATTTGATGGTGGCCCTGGAGGAAAGGGATTTACACATTGATGACGTCCTCGGAGAACTGGCGCGACGTGAAGGAATGTCCGGCCTGGAAGAAAAAGCGGCAAGGCGTCTATAAGCTTGACGCAACCACTTTATTTTCTTATGGTCCAAAGTGAGTCGTAGCGCGTAACCCCTGCGGGGGAAGGAGAGCTGTCATGGGCGCTTTTAGTATCTGGCATTTAATCATCATTCTGCTCATCGTGGTTGCCCTGTTTGGTACCACGAAGCTACGCAACGTGGGTTCCGACCTCGGTTCCGCCATCAAGAGCTTCCGGTCCGCCGTCAAGGAGGAGGAGGAAAAGAAGGAAAGCATCGGCCGCACTATTGATGCCGAGGTCCAGCCCAGCAAAGAACACGAAACCGTCAACCGCTGATCGCTTATGTTCGACTTCAGCTTTGGCGAACTCGCGCTGCTCGGAATCATCGCGCTACTCGTGGTGGGGCCGGAGAAAATGCCCCAAATCGCGCGCACCGCGGGGAAGTGGTACGGCGCCATGCGGCGTACCATGACGAGTCTGCGCTCCGAGGTGGAGCAGCAGTTGTTGCTGGATGATCTGCGCCAGGAAGCCAACAAACTGCGTGACTATGCCCACGAGGAGTTGCTGCCTGCCGACATCACCGCTTCAGACACCCCGAAAACGGCCGATGAGAAGCCCGAAATGAAGGAAGATCACAAGCAGGGTGAACTCGATATCATGCCGGCGACGCAACATGCAGACCTGCCGGGACCGGAAGACCGCGTACATTGATTCCGATGCCCACCTGATGCTCTCACCGAGGTTCGTTATTATTGTGGATGCGCGCCACCACGGCTTGCGCATCCAAAGGCTTTGCCGCTTGCCCGTCACCAGATTCGCGCGCCTCGACACCGCCTAAGGATATTTTCTAAGCATGGACAAATTGGCGGAAAACACCTTTATCGGCCATTTGCTGGAATTGCGCCGCCGCGTATTATTTGCAGTGATCGCCATTTTCGTTGGCTTTCTGATTTCCTATCCTTTTTCCAAAACGATTTATAACATTCTCGCGGCCCCGCTCATTGATATATTACCAAAGGGCAGTCATTTAATTTACACCAGTTTACCCGAAGTATTTTTGACCTACGTGCAGCTTTCTTTGCTGTCCGGATTTATTCTGGCGCTACCTGTCGTGCTCTATCAATTTTGGGCCTTCATAGCACCCGGCCTCTATGAGCATGAGCGCAAGGCCTTTTTCCCGCTGATCTTTGCCTCCATTTTTCTGTTCGTCGGCGGCATGCTCTTTGCCTATTTTATCGTATTTCCCAATGCCTTCCGGTTTTTCGTGAGCTTTTCTGGCGGTGATATCACCGCCATGCCCAAAGTGGATAGTTACCTCTCGCTCATCATCAAGTTCTCCCTGGCCTTCGGTCTGGCCTTCCAGATCCCCATTCTCATTATAGTACTGGTACGCGTCGGAGTGCTGCAGGTGGCCACGCTGCAGCATGGTCGCCGCTATGCCTTCCTAATTTGCGCCATCGCCTCTGCATTGCTCAGTCCTCCCGACGTGTTATCCATGGTCATGCTCCTCATCCCCATGTATATGCTTTTTGAACTCGGATTATTTTTCGCCGCAAGATTGCCCGGACCTCGGCCTGCAGAGGAAGACCCTGCGGATAGTGATATTGCTCAGCCATCCCACAGCATGGACGAGATGGATGTCGCCGGCGAACGCTCCGGGAATAAGGATAACGATACACCAGGAAGCTGAGAAGGCTGAAATGGATGCCAACCACACCATGACCGACTGGTGCGGGCCGGCCATCGGACCGCGCAACGCCGCGCGACGGCGGTAAGCAGCGCCAACCACCAAACATCAGACGCGTAGTCACCAGCCACTACCCCATCAGTCATATCTTATGGAAAAAATAATAACTACTTATTAGCGCTTATGCTTCACCCGCTCTATAGTCCCGTCATCGCTGCAGACGCAGCGATTGCGCCGGGGGCACCGGCGTCGGGCAACTGCATGGAGGTGGCATATGGCCGTCAAGACCTATAACGCGGGTGTGAAGGATTACCGGAACACCTATTGGGAACCGGATTACAACATCAAGGATACCGATATTCTTGCCGTGTTCAAGATTACTCCCCAGGCGGGCGTGGATCGTGAGGAGGCCGCTGCTGCGGTTGCCGCCGAATCCTCTACTGGCACCTGGACCACGGTGTGGACCGATCTTCTCACCGACCTTGACTACTATAAGGGGCGCGCATACAGGATTGAAGACGTTCCTGGCGATGATACCTGTTTCTATGCGTTCATTGCCTACCCCATCGATCTTTTCGAAGAAGGTTCCGTGGTCAACGTCTTCACCTCGCTGGTTGGTAACGTCTTCGGCTTCAAGGCGGTACGTGCGCTGCGCCTGGAAGACGTCCGTTTCCCCATCGCCTACGTCAAGACCTGCGGTGGGCCACCCCACGGGATTCAGGTCGAACGCGACATCATGAACAAGTATGGTCGCCCATTGCTGGGCTGCACCATCAAGCCCAAGCTGGGTTTGTCGGCCAAGAACTATGGTCGCGCCTGCTATGAAGGTCTGCGTGGTGGACTCGACTTCACGAAAGATGACGAAAACGTCAATAGCCAGCCTTTCATGCGCTGGAGGCAGCGTTTCGACTTCGTCATGGAGGCCATCCAGAAGGCCGAGGCCGAGACCGGAGAACGTAAGGGGCACTACCTGAATGTTACCGCCCCAACTCCGGAGGAAATGTACAAACGTGCGGAGTACGCCAAGGAAATCGGCGCACCCATCATCATGCACGATTACATCACCGGCGGCTTCTGCGCCAACACGGGCCTGGCCAACTGGTGCCGCGACAACGGCATGCTCCTGCACATTCACCGCGCCATGCATGCGGTGCTGGACCGTAACCCCCATCACGGCATCCACTTCCGTGTGCTGACCAAGATTCTCCGTCTGTCCGGCGGAGACCACCTGCACTCGGGTACCGTGGTAGGCAAGCTCGAAGGCGACCGTGAGGCGACCCTGGGCTGGATCGACATCATGCGTGATAGATTCATCAAGGAAGATCGCAGCCGAGGTATCTTCTTCGACCAGGACTGGGGCTCCATGCCGGGCGTGATGCCGGTCGCTTCCGGTGGTATCCACGTTTGGCACATGCCGGCGCTGGTCACCATCTTTGGTGACGACTCGGTGTTGCAGTTCGGTGGTGGCACCCTCGGTCATCCCTGGGGCAATGCCGCAGGTGCTGCGGCCAACCGCGTCGCGCTGGAAGCCTGTGTGGAAGCCCGCAACCGCGGTGTGGCCATTGAGAAGGAAGGCAAGGCGGTCCTCACCGAGGCGGCCAAGCACTCCCCCGAACTCAAGATTGCCATGGAAACGTGGAAAGAGATCAAGTTCGAATTCGATACGGTCGACAAGCTGGACGTTGCCCATAAATAAGCACGTTTATCACATGCCCAGGAGTCTGTTATGAGTGAAGTACAGGATTACCAATCCCGTCTCTCCGATCCGGCGAGCCGGAAGTTCGAGACACTGTCTTACCTGCCTGCCCTGACCGCGGAGCAGATCCGTCAACAGGTTGCGTACATTGTTTCCAAGGGCTGGAACCCGGCGGTAGAACATACCGAACCGGAAAACGCCTTCGGCAACTACTGGTATATGTGGAAGTTGCCCATGTTCGGCGAAACCGACGTGGACATCATCCTGAAAGAAGCGGAAGCCTGCCATAAGGCGAATCCCCATAACCACGTCCGTATCGTCGGCTATGATAACTTCAAGCAGTCCCAGGGTACGTCCCTGGTAGTCTATCGGGGCAAGACCGTATAAGTCCCGTGCCGTACCGCCCAGCCTTTTTGCGCTGAGCCGGTGCGGCGCTTGTCGAGAGCATTTCTGATGTTGTGCAGGGCCGTTTTCGCCCGAAATGCTCCCGTCAAGTGCCGTGTTTCCCTGTCCAGGAACGTTTTCCCGAGGAGCAGCATTCCATGAACGACCAGTTGACCGAATACCGCATCAAGAAAACACCTTACTACCGTGCCACCGGCGATGAAACAGAACTTTACGAAGCCGCTTACAGCGTGCGCATGCCGATGATGCTCAAGGGTCCCACCGGCTGTGGCAAGACCCGCTTCGTAGAGTATATGGCCTACAAACTGGACAAGCCGTTGATTACGGTAGCTTGCAATGAAGACATGACGGCCTCTGACCTGGTCGGACGTTTCCTGCTCGACTCCCAGGGCACGCGCTGGCAGGATGGCCCATTGACCCTGGCCGCGCGTCTGGGCGCCATCTGCTATCTGGATGAGGTGGTGGAAGCCCGTCAGGATACCACGGTGGTTATCCATCCGCTGACCGACAACCGCCGGGTACTGCCCCTGGAGAAGAAGGGCGAACTGGTGCAAGCGCATCCCGATTTCCAGTTGGTGATTTCTTACAACCCAGGCTATCAGAGCCTCATGAAGGATCTGAAGCAGTCCACCAAGCAGCGTTTCGGGGCCCTGGATTTCAACTACCCCGATCACGAAATCGAGGCAGAAATTGTCTCTCACGAAACCGGGGTCAACAAGGAAGTCGCCGACAAGCTGGTGTCCATCGCCGAGCGCGCCCGTAATCTGAAGGGCCATGGTCTGGATGAAGGCATTTCCACCCGTATGCTGGTCTACGCCGGTTCCTTGATCAACAAGGGTGTTGAGGCGAAGGCTGCCTGCCGGGTAACCCTGGTACGTCCGATCACCGATGATCCCGATATGCGTGACGCTCTGGACGCCGCAGTCACCACGTACTTCTGAGTGCTCACGTTCGCCTTGCCGTACAGAGGATCTAACGATCACGGAGGACGTATGAAACATCTCGAAGATTACGCAGAACTACTGCAGGCTTTTGGCGAGGGAAGCCAGGCCATCCTGCAGAGCAAATGGCAGGAAGCCACTCGGGTCTTCAGTCCGTCAGGCCTGGATCAGTACCTGGACGGCGCCATGGGGTTGCGATCTCTGGGCAAGGGCGATGGCTTGGTGAGCAGTTATCTGGATGCCGCCCCCCACATCGCCCGCGAAGTGGGAGAGGATGCCGTCTGGGAACTGGTGGGTGCCGTCATGAAAATGGCGTCCAAAACCAGCGGTGCGGTACTGGAGGCGGTGGTGTCCACCAGTCCGACAGCCGCCAACCGTCTGGCCGATCTGGAGCTCTTCAAAAGCTATCTCGGCATGCTGGACCGCCTGCTCGCGCAAGTGCCGCGCGCGCTACGGCCCATGCTGGAAAATATCGACCAGCTCTTCGGCTATTTGACGCTGGGCGGCTTGCGCCGCTGGGCACTCTGGGGCGCACACGCCCATCGCACGGATTTCCAAGCGCAAATAGCCTACTTTTCCCTGAAAAGTCCGGAAGCCCTGGCCATGCTCCAGCAGGAGCGCAAGGGCACGTTATTTGTGGATATTCAGCGGCGCCTGCGGATGTATCTGCGCGCGCTCTGGGGGCGGGATTTTTTCCTGCGCCCCACCAGTGGCGACTTTGAAGATCGCGAAGGGTATCGGCCTTATATCGAAGGGATTTTCATCCACCTCCCCGATGCCTACGACGACTGGGAAGATGTCGATGGGATGACCCGCTATCGCGCCGTGGCGGCCCACGCCGCAGCCCACGTCGCCTATATGCGGAAGGCGATTTCCGCCGAAGCCCTCACACCGGAGCAAATGGCCGTCATCGGTCTGTTTGAAGATGCCCGGGTGGAAGCCTTGGCGATGCGGGCTTTTCCCGGCATCCGCGCCATCTGGCTGCCTTTTCATACGGCGGTGGCGGGGCCGGTGGCCAGCATGGGACACCTGTTCTCCCGTCTGGCACGGGCCATCATCGATCCCGACTATGTGGATGACAACGCCTGGGTGCAGGAAGGCCGAAGGCTGTTCATGGAGGCCGAAGCCCGCTGGGACGATCCGCAACTTTCCTGGGATCTGGGGGTACACCTTGCGGACAGCCTTCGAAATCAGAGAGTCAGTTACCACGCGCGCACCGACATTCCCGACATCCTCTACCGCGACGACAACCGTTACATCTGGGAGTTTGAGGAAATCGACTGGGAGCATGAAACCACCATCCTGCCCAGTGCCCAGGTGCGCAAGTACGTAAACGTCATGGAAATGGTCAATGAGGTGGATACCGAGCTGGCCGGGGATGACGCGCAGGAAGTCTGGGTACTGCAATCGGAGTTGTTCCCCTATGAAGATAGGGGACTGAGCTATAACCAGATGGAAGGCAAAGAGCCAGTCTCCGATCCCTTTCATTACCCAGAATGGGATTACCAGATTCAGGCCAGTCGTCCGCTCTGGGCGACGGTACTGGAGCGTCGCCCACGTCTGGGCGATGCCAGGGTGGTGCGGGAAGTGCTTGAGAAATACAAGCCGGTCTCCAGCCGCCTCAGATACCTGATAGAAGCCTTGCAGCCTCAGGGTGTGCAACGTTTGCGCAAGCAGGAGGACGGCGACGAAATCGATATGGAGGCGGCGCTGCGTGCACTGGTGGATATCCGAATGGGTCTGGTGCCGGATACCCGTATCCACATGCGCAACTTGCGCAAGCTGCGCGACCTGGGCGTGCTGGTATTGATGGATCTGTCCGAGTCGACCAACGACAAGGTTCGCGGTTCGGAAGACAGCATTCTGCAACTCACCCGTGACGCCACTTCCCTGCTGGCCGATGCCATGAACCGGATTGGTGATCCTTTTGCGATTCACGGTTTCCATTCCGATGGTCGTCATGATGTGGCCTATTATCGCTTCAAGGATTTTGACGAGGCCTACGGCGAGGAGGCCATGGGGCGCATTGCCGGCATGACGGGCAAATTCTCGACGCGCATGGGTGCGGCATTAAGACACGCTGGGCATCATCTGCGCCACCAGCGGCAAAGCAGAAAACTGCTCCTGGTGATTACCGATGGTGAACCGGCGGACATCGACGTGCGGGATCCCCAGTATTTGCGCCATGATGCCAGGCGGGCCGTGGAAGACCTGGGAAGAGATGGCGTGATCACCTATTGCCTCAGCCTGGATCCTCATGCCGATGAGTACGTGTCGCGAATTTTCGGGGCGCGGAACTATCAGGTAATCGACCATGTCGAGCGCCTGCCGGAGCGCCTGCCTATGTTATACGCTGGGCTGACCCGATAAGCTGCCTAACCTTTACAACGGCGATCATGGCCCCGGCGCGGGACACCCGGCATTGACGTCGCCTCACGGCCCCAATAACATCCCTATCAAAGAAATCATTGGCCTCAAACCGGATGACCTCTTCGCAGGGGTTGCCTTTTCCTGCCATCCCCACATCATGTTAAGAGTGATCCGGCCCTTGCCATAATCCATAGAGGAAATCATGACAAAAACCGAATTTGTGGCCGCTGTAGCAGGCACATATGGCATCAGCAAGAAAGACGCCCATGAGGCCGTGGACACCGTCGTCACCGCACTGGCTCAGGCGCTGATCGATGGCGAGTCCCTGAACCTTCCGGGATTTGGTACCTTCTCCCTGAAAGAACGGGCTGCCCGCCCCGGACACAACCCCGCTACCGGTGAAAGAATCCAGATATCCGCCAAGCGCAGCGTTCATTTCAAGGCGGCGGGAGACCTCCAAAGAAAAATCCCTCAGCCTCAATGAAGGGATATTCTTCATGGCCCCCCTCCCGCAGGGCGGCAACGGGGGCCACCTTGCAGAACTGCGTCGGGCGCTTGCAGCGGATCACCGATTTTAGCGTGCTTCTTTCCGGCGCCAATGAAGTCATCGCCTATACGGAAAACGAAACGGATCTGCTGCGATCCCTCTGCGAATTGGCCGTCCGGCACGCCCATCTGCGGCTGGCGTGGATTGGCCGGCCCGATCGTGATGGCATCTTCCAAAACCTCGCCGCCGCCGGGGCGGTGCGCTACCTGGAAGGCATCCGCATATCCACGTCCGCGGAACTTCCCGAGGGACAAGGCTCCGCAGGCCAGTCCTGGCGCGATCAAAAACCGGTTTACAATGCTTCGTTCCCCAAAAATGTCCGCGTGAACCTCTGGGCGCAACGCGCCAAAGCCTTCGGGTTCGGGGCAAGCGCATCGCTGCCTATTTATCGGGGCAACACACTGTGGGCCATCCTGATGGTCTATCACGGCAGGAAAAACATCTTCGATGCCGACCTCCGGAGAATAATGACGGATCTGGCCAAAAACGTCAGTTATGGCCTGGATCGTCTGGACATCCGGCGAAAGGAGCGGGAATCCAACGCCTTCAACGAAGTGCTGCTGAACAATCAGGCATCCGGCATCAGCGTCGTGCGTTTTCCGGAACGGATTGTCGAGCGAGTCAACACGCGGATGCTGACGATCCTCGGTGCATCTTCCGCAGATGATCTGATCGGACATCCCGTATGGGGGATCATTCACCATGAGGAAGTCTGTGAGCAGGTTGGCCAGTTTGCCCTGGAGGTTCTCCGCGAAGGCTACGGAACACGCAGGGATGTGCCCTATCGCCGCCTGGATGGAGAAATGGTTTTCACGGATATTTCAGGGCAGCGGCTGGATGGATCGGATGGTGTGCAACGTATCCTCTGGACTCATGTGGATGTGACGGAGCGCCATCGGCTGATGGATGAACTCACGCAGTTATCCCTTTCCGACACACTCACCGGCCTGCCCAATCGCCGCGCTCTGGATACAGAACTGGGCAAAGCCATGGCCCGCGCTGATCGTCATGAACACCTTTTGAGCGTCGTCATGATAGATCTCGACGGCTTCAAACCAGTCAACGACACCTGTGGCCACGAAGCCGGGGATATGGTATTGCGGACCATCGGCCAACGTTTACGGAAAGGATTGCGCGACACGGACTTCGTGGCCCGCCTGGGTGGCGACGAGTTCGTTCTGCTTCTGGAAAACTGCACTTCCCTGGAGGAGATCGAGGTCGTCATGAGGAAGGTCGGGGAAATGATCCGGCAACCCATCGAACTCCCCGACAAGAGCAGGGCGGAGATCGATCTCAGTGCCGGCATATGCCTCTATCCTTTCGGCGATTCCCACAATCCTGATGCGCTGCTCCGCTATGCCGATCAAGCGCTTTACGAGAGTAAAAACCACAAGGCGGATCGCGTGCATTTCTGGACCCTCTTCGGAGAATCGGTGCCAGTGCGGCAGAACGTCATCCAGACACAGTTGCGGGAAGGTGGATTGCTGGTCCATTACCAACCCATACTCGACAATCGCTCCCACAAGATCGTGGGTGTGGAGGCTTTGGCGCGGCTGCGGGACAAGGACGGGCAGATACTCTATCCGGCGGAGTTTCTGCCTTTGATCACTGCCGAGGACACCACCGATCTCAGCAGGATGGTGCTTACCCAGGCGCTGGCGGATCTGGCCGAGCTGGATGCCTTGGGATGCCCGCTCTGGGTGTCCGTTAACGTCGCCCCGGAGTCCTTCGATGACCACTTCGTTCCATGCATGGCAGGCGTCATTGGGGCCAGCAGCATCGCACCCTCCCGGATCACGCTGGAGATCCTGGAGGGCAGCAATTTCCTGGAACATAACGCCGCGTTGTCCGTCCTGAACGGCGTCAAAGAACTGGGCGTTCGTCTCGCTCTGGATGATGTGGGCAGTGCGTATTCCTCACTGCTGCGCCTCAAGGACTTGCCCATTGATGAGATCAAGCTGGATCAGGGATTCATCCGCTCCCTGGAGGAACGGCCCCAGGATTTGTATTTTCTTGCTTCCGTTCGGGATTTGGCCATCGGCCTGGGAGTGGATCTGGTGGTGGAGGGAGTCGAAACAGAGGACATTGCGGATGCAGTCTCGGTCATGGATATTCAATTGCTGCAAGGCTATGGTATCGCCAGGCCCATGCCCATGGCGCAGTTACGGGAATTTCTAGCCCGGCATCCGTCCTATCATCGACAGCATCCGACCAGCTTGTTCGGACTTTATGCCAAACAGATCTGCGACCAGGGAACCTTGAAAAAAATGATCCTCGGCAATCCGAGCCTGATCAATAGCGATGAGTTGGCGGATGCCGCCCGTTGCGACATGCATCACCATATGCAGCGCCTGGGTCTTGCTGAAGACTCTCCCTTATTTGGGCTTCATTGGGAGGTCCATGGTGCTATCGCATCATTGTTAAAGGCTCCGGTCGCGGAAGGCTGGGAGCAAGTTCGGCAGGTGCAAAAGGCATTTGAGGAGGGCTTGCTGGAAGCTTTCCAGAAAGCAAAGAGAGGCGCTGGCCCCCTCAACTGCGAAAAATTACCCGCCCCGCCACCAGGGTGAAGCGCACCTGCCCGCGCAACTCCCATTGCCCATACGGAAGATTCCGGCCCCGGCTCCACCCCTGGGTTGGCTCCACCATGAAACGGGACTCGGGGTCGAAAATACAGAGATCGGCGGTGGCACCGACCGCCAGGGACGGCGGAGTCAAACCAAGAGCCTGGGCCGGGCCGATACTGAGCAGGCGCAGGATGGTCATCAAGTTCACCACTCCTTCTTCTACCAGTCGCAGCGCCAGGGGCAGGAGCCATTCCACCGCGGCGATGCCGAATGGCGCCTGGATAAAGGTCATGCCTTCGCGGTCCACCCCCCAGGGGCAATGATCACTACTGATGGCGGTTATCGCGCCCGCAGCCAGGGCGTGGCGCAAGGCATCACGATCTGCGGCAGTGCGCAGAGGCGGCAGGATCTTGGCATGCAGGTTGAAAAATCCGACGTCCTGTTCGGTGAGCAGCAGGTGGTGGATACTCACCCCGCAGGTCACCGGCTCGCCCCGTTGCCGGGCGGCAGCCACTTCGGCAACCGCCGCAGCGGTACTGAGATGCGGAAAATGGACGGGGCAGCCACTGAGCGCCGCAATGGCGATATCACGCTGGACGCCGATCTGCTCCGCCGCCACCGGGCGTCCAATCAGGCCCAAGCGGATGCTCAGGCGGCCTTCGTGCATCACGCCATGAGCCGCCAGTTCCGACTCTTCGCCATGGAGCAAAACCGGCCGGCCCAAATCCGCCGCGTAACTCAGCGCCAGCCGCAACAAAGCCGCACTGGCTACGGGCTTCTTCGCCTGGCTGAAGACGATGGCGCCCGATTCCATTAGGCCCGCCATCTCCGTCAACGCCACGCCCTGGAGCTGGGTAGTAAGGGCGCCCGCCAGATGTACCCTGGCCAAGGCCAGGTGCCCTGCCACCGCACGCTGCTCCTGCAACACGGCAGGCGTATCAGCGACAGGCAGGGTATCCGGGCGCAGTAGAACCTGCGTCACGCCCCCCGCCACCGCCGCACGCAATTCGCTGGCCAGGTCGCCATCCCGACCATGACCGGGCGTGTGTCCCTGAAAAGAAGTCTCGACAAATCCGGGGCAGGCGATCAGGCCCGTACCATCCAGCACTTCTTCGGCCTGGAAGTCCGCAGGCAACGGCCCCCGCGCGACAATTCGGCCGTCGGCGATGGCCAGATCGGTGACCGCATCAAAGCCGTCGCCGGGGTCCATGACCCGAATATTGCGGATGATTCTGTGCATAGTCCTCACACTCCGCCCGCCGCGCCGGCGAGGATGGCGAGCACCGCCATCCGCACCGCCAGACCATGGGCAACCTGTTGGAGAATCACTGCCTGGGCCCCGTCGGCCACTTCCGAGGCAATTTCCACCCCTCGGTTCATGGGGCCCGGATGCAGCACCAGCGCGCCGGGTTCCGCCCATTGCAAGCGCTCCGGCGTCAGCCCGAACCGGCGGTGAAACTCATCCAGACTGGGAAGCCGGTGCGACTCCATGCGCTCCCGTTGCAGGCGCAGGGCGCAAATCACATCCACTCCGCGCAAACCGGCCTGCAGATCGTGGTAGACATGCACCCCCAGCGCCGAAAGTTCTTCGGGTACCAGAGTGCGCGGGCCGATGACGCGAATTTCCGGGCAGCCGAGGACGGACAGGGCATGTATCTGCGAACGCGCCACCCGCGAATGGAACACATCCCCGACAATGGCCACCACCCGGTCCTCGATCGGACCTCCCAGACGGCGGATCGTGAACACGTCCAGCAAAGCTTGTGTCGGATGCGCGTGCTGACCGTCACCGGCATTCACCACCAGCGCCGAATCACCGAGATGACGAGCCACCAGATGGGCCGCACCCGCCTCCGGGTGACGGATGACGAAGCCATCCACCTGCATGGCCATGAGATTATCAATCATATCGGTGAGGGACTCGCCCTTACTGGCGCTGCTGGTGCTGACCGCGATATTCAGCACATCCGCCGAGAGGCGCTTGGCAGCCAGCTCAAAAGTGCTGCGGGTCCGGGTGCTGTTCTCAAAAAAAAGGTTGGCGATGGTGCGGCCGCGCAGGGTTGGGGTCTTTTTGACGCTGCGGTTCGCAATACTGAGGAAGGATTCCGCCGTATCGAGAATCTGCAGTAATTCCCGCTCCCGGAGCCCTTCGGTACTGAGCAGATGCCGCAAGCGGCCCTGCGCATCGTATTGCAGGTTGCCCTCACCAAAACGCAGGGTGGCACTCATGGCTGTGGCTCCCGCTGCTCCAGTTCCAGACGCAGCGGATCGGGACCGCGCAACTTGACGTGTTCACCCGCCGTCGCGATCAGACGCAGCGCCGCCACGTCGGCCGCCACCGGCAACTCATGCCCGCCGCGGTCCACCAGCACTGCCAGAAGGATGCGGGCCGGGCGCCCATAGTCGAAGATTTCATTCATGGCGGCGCGCACGGTGCGTCCGGTATAGAGGACATCATCCACCAGAATGATATCGCGACCATCCACATCGAAGGGAATATCCGAGGCGCGCACCTGCGGGTGCAGACCGATCTGGCTGAAGTCGTCGCGATAAAAAGAGATGTCCACCCGCCCCAGTGGCTGCTGCAAACCAAGCGCAGCGTGAAGGGCACGTGCCAGCCAGACGCCACCGGTAAAAATGCCGATCATTGCTACCCGCTCCGGATGGATAAGGGGACGCAGGTCGCGCGCCATACCCTCCAGCAGGGCGGTCACATCCCAGTCGGTCGTCATGCGTCGCCTCCCGCATTATGAAAGGTCCACAAAATTTCGCAGGCTGCGGCCTGATCCAGCAGGCGGCCGCGCTTCTTGTGGGAAAGCTCGCGCTCCTTCAGGACCAGATCAGCGGCATGGCTGCTCAGCCGTTCATCCACCCAATGGATGGGCAAGGGAAAACGGCGCTGCAAACTTTCCGCAAAGTTGCGCACCCGGCCAACCATGAACCCCTCACTGCCATCCATGTGCAGGGGTAGGCCCAGGACCAGGGCGCGGGGCTGCCATTCCTTGAGAATACGGGCGAAGCCCTCCCAGTCCGGCCCCCCCTCGCCATTGCGCAAGGTAACGACCCCCTGCGGCGCCAGGCCCGACTCCCCCAGAACCGCAATCCCGATCCGGTGCGCCCCGAAGTCTATCCCGAGCAGAGGCCCGCTGCGCTCAGGCATGACCCGCAGCACCACTGAGCAGGCGCATATCCACCCCCAGCAAACGCGCCGCAGCCTGCCAGCGCTCCCCAGCGGGCAGTTCAAAAATCACCGCCATGTCGAGGGGGCCGTGTAACCATGCGTTATCCTGCAGCTCCGCTTCCAGTTGCTGCGCGCCCCAGCCGGCATAACCCAGGGCCAGGAGGTAACGCTGCGGCTCTTCGTGCTGGGCGATGGCCTGCAGAATATCCGGTGAACTGGTCAGCGCCAGGTCGTCATTGACCTCCAGACTGGAAAGCCATTTGCCCCGCGGCGAATGCAGAATAAATCCATGCTGCGGCTGGATCGGCCCGCCCCAGTATACTGGGCGATGGATCATTTCTTCAGAGGGCTGGATGTCCACCGCACGCAGGGCATCGGACATATTGATGTCCACCAACCGGTTGATAACCACGCCCATGGCGCCTTCGGCATTGTGTTCGCAGACCACGATCACCGTACGGTCGAAAACGCCGTCGTGCAGCGCGGGCATGGCAATGAGCAGATGATTTTTGAGGGATGAAAAGGTCATTACGCTCCTATCATAATGTTTACAAAGGAACTGGTAATCTAGTGGTGTGAAATCATACCCGCTTTTATACCCGCTTATTACCATGCTGTGCATTCTGGGCCTAGAATACCCGTTCTTGATCGAAAGTGCATTCAGAAAGACACCCTGCGCAACCCTCGTGAACAACCACAAAAAAACCCCAAGCCGAAGCGAGGGGTGTGGGGGGATCAGAAGGCCCAAGAGGATACCGGGACAGCCGGAGTGGCGACAGGAATGGCCACTGATGCGTCTGCAGTGACATCATCGTCAGCATCAGGAGTACCCAGAATCGGATCGACCGGTGAGGGCACATCGAATGCACCCGCCTCACCAACGGCGAGTATCGCGGACGCCTTGGTCATACCCTGAAGTACGCCGCCAACCACGAGGGCGCTCGCCGACTGCATTGGCGTGCCCTTGGCCGCGTTTGCGTCGCAGATAACTGCATCAAGGGCAGCTACAAGGCCCCCCAGGCGGCTATCAATGAAGCTCAGGGCCTGAGCTTTCACCCGTATAGCCTGAAGCACTGAGAGGCCGGCGATGCCCTTCTTGCCCGTCTGAGGCTTGCTGAGATGAGTAGAAGCCATCTGAGCCATCTCTCGGGCAATTTTTATTGCCAGCGGATCGCCTTTGAGGGTCTCCACAATCTCCGGATCTGCCAGGTCGATGGGGGCTTTCACCCAACCGAAGCTGATGTTTTCTGCGAGATCCAAAGTGGACGGGGCGTTGGCACGAATTACGTCCCCCCATTCCGGCGCTTCGGACACCCGAAGGGCGATCAAACCCGGAAGGTCCGCAATGAGTCTGGCTTTCGCTGCTTCAAAGTCTAGGCTGATTTTTTCCAACTCAGCTTGGACTTCCGTGACCACTGCATCGGCGACCATGAAGCCACCGAAGAAACGGGTACCTTTTCGCAACAACACCCGGTCAACCGCCTTGCGGGCTTGGCCAAAGGGCTTGAGCGCATCCTTGGGCATGATCTGGATGGTGCCGGCGGAGGCCAATACCTTGTCCAGATCCCGCCCGTCACGCGCTTCAACCAAATTGCGGTCAATGCTCCTAGTACCACTTATCGCCTTCATTTCCGGGAGAAAAACTACTGTTTTCATAACCTTTTCCTCCCTTAGTACCGTGTGCCAAAGTCTGGAGAGATGATCTCCCGCGCCAAAGATAATGCCGCTTGCCACGCCTGCGGCAGCTCATCCCACTTCTCGGCTGGGAAAAACCCTGCCTCCCAGACGTTTCCGTTTGTCTCAAGAACGCGCAGATGCACGCCCGTATCGTCCTGGAAGATGTTCGCGCGGCCCGTGGCCGTGTGTACGTGTGCTTTCATGTCAATCTCCTGAAGGATTCGGCGAAATGCCGGGTTCATACCGGGAGGAAATACCGGACAGTTTCTATGTACCAGGCATGGACGTGGCGGGGCCGCAAGTGTAGTTTGGCGACATAGGGCAGGTTGCCGCCTTATGATCCCCCACCGGGATCAATCTCCAAAAACTCCGCACCCGGAGGTGGCAATCAGGGGCCTTTGATCTTCCGTTCAGGCGCGGAGGCCAGAGGAATTCATACCGCCCTAACGGATAGGTTCACCTGACGCTTCCGGGCGTTTCCGCAGGACAGGGGCCGCCCAGGTCAATCTTGGGTGGCCTTTTTTTCTACCGGAACCGTGCTCCATAATGATAGACACACATTACAATAAAAGCATCTTTTAAGTTGTTATTTCAATACGTTGCGCTTACACCCCGGAACAACAACCTATTTATAGCATCTTTGTATATCTATAACAGAAAACAAAGATGCACAGAGGCACGGTTTTTGGTTTTCCAAAATATCGGGTTCGCCGAGGCCATGCGTTGCGGGAGGTTTGGCACGCCCCAAGGCCATCCAAGCCCCAACTGTGGTTGGAAAATGCGCTACAGGGCAAATATGACCCATTGCTCGCGGTTCTTGTGGCGTGCCCCGACATGCGAAAGCCCCCAACCGAAGTGTGAGGGCTGGATGTGATGCCCGTCAGCGAAGATAAAACCGCTTTCTTCCATTCACGGTGCAGACTTCCCGGATGTGCTGGCCGATTCTCAATCTCTGTACGATGCCGCCAGAGAGGGGCACGGACGCGCCCTGGTGGATGATTCGGTAGGTGAGAGGTGCCGATGCCGTCTGTTCTGTTCGATAACCGCACCGTCAGCAAGTAGCGCCAGAGCGGCGCCGAAAAGCATGTCCTGCATGGTTTTCTCCTGATAGTCTGGCACGAACCCTGTGTTCGCGCCAGACTATCAGGAGAAAAAATGGATTCAGGTCATGGATGGATTCTGATTCAGGAAAGTGGGCAACACAAGTATTCACAGCGCCGCACAAAGAAAACCCTCAAGCCGAAGCGTGAGGGTTAGGGGGATCAAATAGCAAAACCAGAAAAAGCTTCAATCATAGATTTTCCGACATCATCCGAAGACCCAACACGTCCTTTGGCAAAACCAAATCCATCCAGTTTCCCAATCAGGACGTACCGGACCTCGATGCCTTGCCGCATGAGCGCATCGTCGATGGCCGCTACAGATTCTTCTTGTACCGAACCGTCGGTGAGGACGATCAGCAGCTTCCGATCCGCCTGGTGACTTTGCAGCTCAAGGCCGGCATGGGTCATACCGCCTTCCATGCAGGTTCCCCCAGAGCAGGAGTACGACCAGCCCTCGCTCCCCTTGAGTGGCGCCGAAGAAAACGGACGCCCCTGGGTGAACTTCCCATTAAACCACGACACCGAATATTCGATGCCGAGGCCCGCGAAGGTTCTGGTCAGCGCCAACGCACCGGCAGTGGCCAGAAAGTTCCTGCTCTCAGGGCCGGAATCGCTATAATCCATACTCCCGGATTTATCAATCAGGAGTTTAACGGCTATACTGCGTGAATCCCCTTCTATCCGCCGGGCGAATACCGACCCGCTGGTACCTACCCGGTGCAGGGCTGTCGTTACAACCCCGCAAGTGCCCGTGCGAGCCGGATACGTCTCTTCCTGCGACGTCGCCCAGAGCTTGCTTTCCAAGGGACCGGCAATTTTGCGGTAGAACCTGCCGGCTTCGAGTTTTACGTCATCCGGAATACCCGCAACCTGCTGACGAGTAGTTGTTGATTCCATCTGCCAGGAGCCATTTTTTCCTTCCGCCGCAAGACTTCCCCCCGCCATATCTGAAACGTCGGTGTGGCGCAGCTCACCCTCCTGGGCTTCCATGGCCTTTTTCGCCGCCTTCCCCTGTTTTTTATTGGGGTAATTCTTGGCGGCGTCGCCCAAAAGATCGCTGATCTTCTGTGCGGCGATCCACGGGCCATCCGGGGCGTCCACTGAGGAAGCGTGAACCGCCGCTTCGCCGATGGATACGATCTGCGCCCAGAGTTCGCCACCAAACTGCTTGATGGCAGCTTCTCCCCAGTTTTTCGCAGCAATATCCAGGGCGTGTTGCCCTAGAAAATGCGCACGAAACTGGTAAAGCAGGCCGAAGAGAACGAGGTTGCCAGGGTGCTCCCGGCATTTCGGGGCGTCCGAAAACCATTCCGAGCGGATCCCATAGTCGATGAGCTTGTGCAGGTACCTGGGGATTCCCCGGTACTGCTTCATGCCCAGGGCCTCGATCCGAGGATCCTCCAAACCATTCTGAAGCCGCTTGATGAACGGGGTGACGCGGACGCCGGCAGGTGGTTCGGCAGTCTTGCCGCCGAAGGTGAAGCGGATGTGAAATGCCTCATGGGCCGTGAGGCCGAGAAGCAGATCCTCCAGGTCTTCTCCACCCACGTCAGGGAGAAGGGGCAATACGACCCGCCTTCCGTCCGTGTAGGCGGTCTCCGCGCTGGGGTCCACGGTGACGCTGACCCCGCCAATGCTGCGGCCCAATGCTGCGGCCAAGATGCGTAACGCTTTCATGATGTCTCTCCAAAGAAAAAGCCCAAAGCGGGCCGGTCATTCCGGAGAGGACTACCGGACAGTTTCTATGTATCTGCCCGGTATCCACAAAAACATGCCGCTGGTACATAGAAACTGTCCGGTACTAGGGGTCGGTATGAATCAATATGGAGAGACTGCAATGGCTATCGTCATTGTGGCTTGCATTATCGCAGGTTCCAGTTTTTATGCTGGTATTCGCGGTAAGCTCGCCAGCTTCGGAATCATTTGATTCCTGAGCACCCCTGTCATCGTTAAGGATGACCGGGGCTACAGTCGATCCCTGGGAACAGAAGGGCTTTGGACGTATCCCGTCCTCTGCTCACGACAACCACCAACCCCTCGGCTTGTGCTTGGGGTTTTTTTACGTCTGGCGCCCGCCGGTACATAAAAACCGTCCGGTACATCCTCCCGGTATGAAGCTCTGGCATTCCGCCACGAGCACAAGCCGAGGGGTTGGTGGTTGTCGTGAGCTTGTCTGGTGGCCTGGTCAATGCCGTCTATCTCGACGAAGAGGCGGCAGCGGCGAAAGTCCAGGTGGTGATCGCCGACTACGACGTGGAAGGCACCCAATGCGAAACCGCTTTGGATCCCGACGGTGATGAAGTGCTGTTGTGGACGGAAACGCCCATTACGGAATCGCCGCACGCTGAGAAGATGTTTGCACTTGAGGCATCCGGCTGCTTCTGATTTTTCACCCAACCCTCTCGCTTCGGCTTGAGGGTTTTTTTGTGGTGCGCCCGGCAGGTAAGGCGGGCTTTCCGTAGCGGATGTTCAACCGCCCCGATTATACTTCTGGGACTGGGCGTAAAAAGGCGCAGCCGGCAGAGCTTCCAGAACCTTCCGACGCTCCTCACGCATATCCGGTACCGACGCTTCCATTGCGGACAAGGCCCGCGACAGATTCGCCCAGTGGGCCACCAGATTTTTCCTCTGCTCCATGAGGGTCTGAATACGACGCAGCGCCTCCTTCGTCTCCCCGGCACCTAATGCCCATCCTCCGCAGCTCTTCGCCCGACGCGGCAGATCCCTTTGCGGAAGCTCCGTATAAAACCAGCGCATACCCCCGGAGTAATTACGGATCAGCCAGCGAACCATTGCGGGCTTCGTGGCACCGTTGAGGCGGTCGCTTTCCCGCATCCAGATAAGACCTACCTTCTGGTTGCTCTTCGGTTGGTACGCATCGAGGGCGCGGCGGTAAACATCTAACGTCTCGTCGATTTCGCCCAGCAGGGCCACCGTGCGGTCCCTGTGCAGGGTGAGGTAGCGCACCATCTGTGCATCAGATCCCGCAGGAAGCGGTGCGTAGCGGTTGGATTCGCGGATCAGGTCATCATCAAGGGTGAAATTGTCTGATGTCATCAATCGTGCCGTGCTGTGTTGTTGTGGTGGTGCGATAGCACCTGAGTGCCGCCAGAGCGGGTTCTTGATGGGCCATATTATCATGAAACGGGTGGAGTGGCGGTAAAATGATATTTTGAGGTTTAACTTATGTCAGTGGTGGTTGACATGGTGCGCACAAGCAGCGATGACCACCCATTTATAGAGCTTTTTAGTGTTACCACAGCACCTTTCATGTTGGATTAGCGTGAAATAGAGTCGTTATGGCATGTTAAATGCCTTTTTATGACGCCGCTACAATCCACACCATCGTGGTTGTGACGCTATCTGGTGTTGTTATGTGTTGTGTGGTGTTGTATTGTGTCATGCATGCAACGTGAACATCGTTATGGTGTTGCTTCGCGCTGTTTCGCGTTATGTATGCTGTTCTCATTTTCTGGAGGCTTCTATGGCGTGCGTAGGTTTGGACATCGGACACTCAGCAGTAAAAGTGGCTTGGAGAGGTAAGGATGGCGAACTCAAGCATGTGACCATTCCATCGGTCGCGGTGCCTGCTATGACCATTAGCGACAAGGCCGCATCAGACCAGGCAGCGAAGGAAACCGTCACTGTGGATGGCGATGTTTACTTCATCGGTGACACGGCTATTCATGAGGCGGGTTCGCTCAAGGTCGCTGGCCTGCATCATCGCTGGCTGGAGATGCGGGAGTTCCGGGCGTTAGTCCAAGGGGCCATCAACCTGGTGATGGCGGATGTGGGCAAGATAGACAGCGTGATTACAGGTCTTCCACCCGCGATCTTTCGTGAGAAGCAGCTCCAGATGCGCAACATCGTATCCGCCTGTACCGAAGCGGAGGTCAAGGTCTATCCGGAACCCAATGGCGTCTCCATGCGATACAGCATTGACGAAAAGGGCCGTATGATTCCCGATGCAAAAAAGAATATGGGCGTGATCGCCATTGGTCGATTCACCACCGACTCAATGGCTCTGCTGAACGGTCGATGGGTCGAAGAAGCTGCGGGATCCGCTAATGGCATGAGCCGTGCGGCCATCATGGTGCAAAAGAAGCTGAAGGACCAAGGCTATGAGGTGGACTACCTGGATGCCGATGATGCGCTTTGGAAGGGCGCCATCCAATACTACGGCAAAGAGATAGACGTTTCAGCCACGGTGAAGATCGCCATGCGAATCCTCTCCTCAGAGATATTTGATGCCGTATCCACAAAGTTCGGGGATAACGGGCGCAAGCTCGACAAGATTCTGGTGGCTGGCGGTGGTGCCGAACTGCTCTTCGATGGCCTGGCCCCTTACTGGCCACAAGCAGAACTCATTGAGGATCCACGATTCGCCGTAGCGGAAGGATTCCGGCGGTTTGGTGAAGGCGTCTGGAATGCCCGGCATGGCGAATCGGCGTAAATCCTGATATGAAACGATTAGACCGGGGGATGATATGTCGAAACGGATAACGATTTATATTGGCGATGACGATGAGGAAATACTAGCCTGGTATAACAGCATACAGCCATCATATAGGAGCGTGATGGTTAAGCTCGCCCTGCGTAACGCGGCAGAGCATGGCATAGCCGGAGATAGCACATTGTTGCCGCTAATGAAGAAGCGTGGCGGGTCTGGACGTGAAGAGCTGGTGGGTACAGCAGATCAAAAGACTGTCCCTTCTGCAGGTTCGCCAACAATGTCAGCCGCTGCCCCGGAGAACATGACCAGAGAGGAGCTCGTGGCATTCACCGTCGCCAATCTGCCACCGGATACGCCGCCGCACCTGGTTGAACTCGCCAAGCAATACTCATCGCGCACACCTTACACCATGGAGCGTTTGCAAATGCTCTATGAACTGCAAGGGGCCGGGGCCGATGCCGATCCAGCAAGCACATCAACATAGGAAGGGATCACCGATGCTCATCACAACCAGTGCGGAAATATCCGGTAAGCAAATCACCCAGACACTGGGCACCATCTACGGGGTGTCCGTTCGGTCCCGTTCGGAGCTGGGGACCGTCATGGGCAAAATCAGATCTTTGACCGGCGGCAAGATGGCCGGTTACGAAAAGCTGGTGAAAGCGGCGAGGGAAAATGCCGTGGCCGACATGCAGGAACAGGCGAAGAATAACGGGGCCGATGCCGTCATCTGCTTTCGGTTCGATAGCAGTAGCATGGGGGCCGGGAACGAGGAAGAGTTTATCGAGGTAACGGCCTATGGAACGGCAGTAAGACTGGGATGATATTTCTGTGCCATGCCAGCGTGTACAACACACTGGACCGGCAATGCTCGGCGGATAAATGAACCGGAACGCAGGAGTTAAAGGAGCAAGCTGCGGAATATCCGTTGGCGCCCAATGCGTGATTGGTATCCCTAAGAAGGTGTTGGATGGCCATGGTTTGCTCGGCCAGATAGACCTTGACTGCCTTGGAGGACGATTTGCCATGGTATGTCACCCTATATTTGTTGACAACAAAGATAAAATATTTACAATAAATTACAAATATGAAATAGTAACCCTTAGAGAGAGGATTGGGCAAGACCCAATTCAGGTGTAGACGTAGGTTGGCATCCAGTTAGAAAAACCCCTTGGAAAGAGAGCCAAGGTAAGGAGATTATCTTTGTTGGGCACATTGCATGAAACTTTTCTTTACCGATTCTACATGTAGCATTGAGGGTGTTGAGCGCCCCAATATTCCTTTTCTGTGCGATGCCCAGATGGAGTTGGTGAGTCCACCCAATCATTATCTGCGCTACATAGCGACAGTCAGAGGCAGAACGCGGTCGGCGAAAACCTGGCAAACTTACGGGTCGAACCTGCTGGAATATTTTGCCTTTCTGGAAGCAAACGGACTGGACTGGAATGCTGTCAGTCAGGGACAAATCGCAGCATGGAGGGATGCCATGCTGGAAAGGGGGTGTGCACGGAGCACAGTCAATCAAAGATTGCGGAGTGTGCACGCTTTTTATGACTGGTCCGTCAAATCGGGAACAGCCACGGTAGTACCCTTTTCCAAACAGGATATTTGGGTGGCCAAACCGCGAGGATTTCTGGCCCATGTGGACGCCAAAGGGGGCCGTCTTGAGGTAAACGCACTAACCCTCAAGACCTACGATTGTAGACCCCAATTTCTATTATTGGAAAAGGCCATCCGTTTTCTGGAAGAGACCCGCCCACGACGGCTGCAATTGATGGGCTATCTCATGCTGTTGACGGGGATGAGACGGGAAGAAGTCACCGCTCTGGACTATCGGGTAGTCCCCAATCCCGCAGGGCGGGATCCAGGAAAACAGATCCCGATGGTCCTGGATGCGAGCATGACACCGACGAAAGGCAACAAAACGCGAACCGTGATGTTGCCTTATGATCTCGCAGTCGCCCTCCATGAATATTTTACATTCGTATGGCCCAAGCTGTTGGCCCTTCATAGAAAAAAATACAAAACTGAAACCACGCGTTTTTTTCTATCCAGAAAGGGGGATCCGCTCTCCATTAAGGGCGTCAATAATGCTTTTGCCAAAGTCAGTATGAAAACAGGTATACCCTGTCATCCACATCTCCTGCGGCATACCTATGGGACCTATGAACTTTTGCGCATGCTCCGAACCAAGGGAGAAAGTCAGGCATTGCTTTGGGTCAAGGATCGTATGGGGCACAGTTCCATTACCACAACTGAACAATACATTCATGCTGCCGATCTGATTCAGCATGATGATATTGACGGTTACATAGCCGATGTCTGCAGGTCGTTGAGCCATGGCCATTAGGCGGACGAAATTAGACCGGAAGGTGTCCCTGACAGAAAAGGACGGCGAGCTGATTGATCTGCCACCCGGTTGGGCTTTCACAATCCAGTGTCCCCATATGGGCGAAGTCCATCTGGATTTTAACCGTTATCGGACGAATGGGAGGGAAGAGCTTGCTGAACAAATACGGGATGTTTTCTGGATGCTGCGCCATTCCTTGTCTGCAAAAAGCATTCAGACATATGAAAATATTGGCTTAAGACGCTTTTGGCTTTTTTTAGATGATTACGAACAAAATTACATTACAAATTTTAGCCAAATTGATCGCCAGGTCGTTGATGATTTCTTGGTATGGTTAGGTCATAAAATATCTACAAAGGGAAAGAACAAAGGAAATAGTTTTCCTATAAATTCCCAACAAAAAACATTTTATTTTGTTAAAAATATATTACTTAACTGCAAGAAATTAGATTTTAATGTCGCGAATAAGAAGTTAACATTTCCTGCAAATCCTTTTCCAAACTCTAATCGTAGTGCATTGCACCGTAAACCCTATTCACAAAATGAACAAAAACAGATTATCAATGCACTTAATGCAGATCTAAAAATAATCCATAGTGAAGACGCTAAAAAAATATCAGATTCCCAAATAATAGCCGTCCACTTGCTGATATTAGGGCTTGCAACTGGAAGAAACCTTAGCTGTTTATTGGATTTACGGCACGATAGCATGCGATCACATCCAATGGATGGCCGCGACGTCCTGATAACTAAAAAACGTCGAGGTTATACAACATTGGCAACATCTCTGAGTAAAAAATATGTGAAAAATGAACAAAAAAATATGGATACAATTCCTTCAAATATTAGTGAGCACTTCAACTTCTTTCGAAATTGGAGCAGATCCACCTATGGCGATGCTCCAGAAGGATTACAGGGATATTTATTCCTTTGGCGTATAGCGCGTGACGAAAGAAAAGGGTTGCTCATCAAGTTGCAAGATTCGTCCGTAGGGAGATTCGTGAAAACGTTTTCAAAGCGACACCGACTTCTGGACGACGAAGGAAAATTACTGAAACTCAATATATCGCGCCTGCGACCCACTATGGCCACGGATCTATACCGGCGTACACGAGACGTGCGTCGTGTGCAGATGGCGCTAGGGCATGCGCAGGCCGATACCACGCTTCGATACTACGTCACACAACCCTTAGAATCAGAAAGAGATTATGCTTTTATAATTAATAGCATGGTGAATCAGTTCTCAAAGACGGAGGTAGAGGGTAAAGTCATGCTGGCAGCAGATGGTTCCGTGCCACTGGAGAATATAAAAAATCTAATGAGTGGTGGATACAATACAGGGATAGCGCGGTGTCAAAATCCGTTTCGCGAAAACGAATCGGTGTGCAAGAAGTTTCTCACTTGTTTTCGTTGCCCCAATATGTGTGTTTTTGAGGATGATCTTTGGCGACTATTAAGCTTTTACTATAGGCTTTTAGCTGAACGTAGCAAAATCAACCCCAACCATTGGGCCAAAACCTATGCGCCCATTATTCGACGCATAGATATAGATATTCTTCCAAACTTCTCCAGTTCTGTCGTCGCCTTAGCGAAGGAAAAAGCCCAAAAAGATCCACACCCTACCTGGCGGAGCGCTTAGATGGCAGCAGGAAATTTATCGTTTCGTGAATTTCGCGCATTGAGCCTGATTGAAAAGATGAAAATACCTGTCTCTATGGATGTCGCTCGAGACGGTTCTTCAGTAGTGGTCAGCCGATTTGGCGATATTATATGGGACTTTTATCCGTTAATTCCACAAGATAATTTAAGCGAATCCGTAAAGAGAATATTATGGGATGTAGCCTTGCCGGATGGGAAAAGGTTGACTGATGCTGAATTTTTATCACTACTAATGGCCTCCAAGGAGTTTATATGGTCACTTTATGCTGAACCGGTAGAAGGGAAAAAGCGTCCTTCATTGCTTACAATAATTCACAAGCACGCTTATTTAAGGCATTTATTGTACTGGATGACGAAAAATAAGATTCGTTCATTCTCAGAGTTGACTGGCCGCAGCATTGAATATTGTAATTATCTGAAGAACAAAAACAATAAACCACTGAAGCCGGGAACTCTGCTAATGTATTTGGGTGTTGTTGAAGATTTATATAAACAACAAGATAAACTGAGTGATGCGATAAGAGCTCATCCATGGCCATTGGAAACGACTTATTCTTTATCCGGCATACTTCAATCATCAAAAAACTACCGAATACCTTCGACAGAGTTTATTCCCGACGATTTTGCCGCTCTAATTGCTCAAAAAGCGATTGATTATGTTGTCAATAAATCTGATTATATATTGAAAATAGAAGAATTCTTTGATCCTTACGGGAAAATCAGCCCGTCAGACCAGTTGGAGTCATTAACAGCAAATATATCCGAGCCATACATTATAAGCACTAAAACCATTCTCAATAAAGAAAAAATATTATTGCGCACTGCTTGTTATATCATCATTGCAATGTTTTCAGGAATACGCGATTCTGAAATAAAATCTCTTGAAACTGATTGTGTGATTCATAGACCAAGCAAAGATGGACTAGTAGATACGATCTGGATAAAAGGAATGATTTATAAAACTGGTCTGCGTCAAAAGTTATGGCAGGTACCGCCTATTGTAGAAACAGCAATTGATGTTTTGACTCGTTTATCGGAGCCATTGCGTTACATATTCGAACAGGAAGAGAAATATATAAAAGATCAATCAATTGAAAACCAAGGAATAATAAATATCGAACACAACAAAAGAATTAATACTATAAAAAAACAAAAAAATAAGCTATTTATTGCTTTGAATAGGAAATATGGTAAATCTATATCCGTAATAAATGGTTCAACCATAAATCATAATATACAGCATTTCTGTGAGCAATTATTGAGTTCTGGTAGCTCTGAAAGCCCATTTCATCTACATCCTCATCAGTTTCGACGAACGTATGCGCGATTCATCGCCCGCTCGGAATTGGGTGATTTACTGGCACTGCGCGAACATTTCGGTCATTGGAGCCTGGATATGACCACTTATTATGCGGATGGGGGTGCAGATGAGTATGAATCGGACATCGAATTGATGGCTATGGTCACGCAGGAAAAGCAAACCCGGCAATCCGAGATTATGACTGGGTTGTTGGATTCAGAGGCCCCTTTGGCCAAGGGTGGTGAATGGCTGAAAGCCTGGCGATCCTCAGTCCGCACGGCGGAAAACAAAGAAAAGCTGATTGCGGAGTATTCAGGATCCATCACCCTGAATGGAACCGGTCATTCCTGGTGCGTGGGAAACGCCCGGGGAACGGGATGTGGGGGCTTGTGCATTTTCGAAGCGCAAATGTGTGTGGATTGCCAGTATGGCATTATTGGTCCTGAACATCGGCCGGTCTGGGAGGGTATTCGTGACCAACAAAAGGAGGCGTTGGCTTTGGATGATATGGGAGAATCGGGTCGCGCCCGGGCGCAGCTGATCCTGGACAAAGCCGAAACCGTTCTACGCAGACTTGAAGCATCAAAGGATCAATAATCATGGGTTCGGACAAAAGCCTCGCAGCCTTGACGCAGCACGGTCAAAACTCGCTCAAGGCGACCCGCCGCAAGCTGGAAGCGGCACTGAGCCGTTTGGTGCATGGTAATCCGCGCCGGGTGAAAAAAGGGAGCAAAATCACGGCCGCCGCCGTGGCTGTAGAAGCAGACGTGGATCGGGCGACGCTATACCGTTTTCATGAACCGATCCTGGTACAGATTCGTAAAATCAACGACACGGCCCCTCGTACACAACTCAAGGCCCATCGTTCCGAATTGGCAGAGGCCGAAGCGAAACTCAAGGAATATCGGAAACTGGTAGAAGAAGCGCAAGCGGAAGTCGCCGCCCTGGCCCGAATCAATTACCGACTGGATCTCCGTATTCATGAACTGGAAACGCAACTGCAGGTTCGTGATGCCCGTATCGCGGACTATCAGAAACAGATGCGAGCGCCCGCAACCTTACAGAAAGTGGTCACCTTACCCAATGCCGGGGATGGAGAGACTCTATCCTGACGGTTTTGCGCCGGAGAATGGCCAATTCCCAAAATGCGTACAAGATGATGCGCGATATTTTCTACAGGTATATCCACTTTTCTTTACTCAAGTGCAACAATAGTTCGCCCCAGTCGCTCACCAGCCAAGAGACTTTTAACTGATTACGGGTTTTCTTAGGAAACGGGAGGGCCTTTATTTTTAATCTGATCAACCCGCTGACACAATCCAACGCGGAGGACTGCGTTAGTTGCATCATGATATCTCTATATCGATGGCGTACCGCTTAATTTTGTTGGCCAGTCCCACCCTGGAAAGGCCAAGTGCTTCGGCGGCGCGACTTTGATTGCCGTGGCAACGTTTCAGCGCAGAGATGACCATGCTACGTTCCAGATTTTCCGTCAGTTCCTTCAATGTACCGCTTTCTCCCGTCGGAATGGGCTGTTTAGGCTCTTTGATCCGGTAGTTAATGATCGTATCGGAAAGGCGATCCGCAGTGATCGGTTGCCCGGATGGGGCGAGTGCCACGGTCCGGCGAATTTCATTTTCCAGTTCCCGAACGTTTCCTGGGAAAGGATACTGTTGCAAGATGTTCAATGCCTCATGACCGATGCCGGCATAGGATTTACCCAGACTCGTGGAGAATTGTTTGGCAAAATGTTCCGCAAGTAATTGGATGTCTTCCGGCCGGTCTCGCAGTGGTGGAATGCTGATTTCGAGTCCCTTCAAACGATAATACAAATCCTGCCGAAAGTTGCCCTGCTCCACCAGTTGGTCGAGCGGCACATTGGTGACGGCGATGATCCGCACATCGGAATAATGCGTTTTATCGCTGCCGAGTGGTTTCACTTCGCCGGATTGCAGGAAACGGAGCAAGTTGGCCTGCAAAGAGACGGACATGTCTTCTATTTCGTCCAACAGGACCGTGCCACCATCCGCCGCAGAGAACAGGCCGAGACGATCGCTCAGCGCCCCAGTATAAGCCCCGCGATGATGGCCAAACAGTTCCGACTGGAGTAATTCTGCAGGAACGCCGCCACAGTTTTGCGCGAGAAATATCTGTTCACGGCGATGGCTGTGGTAATGGATGCCGCGTGCAAGCAATTCCTTCCCGGTGCCTGTCTCTCCATAAATTAGTATGGGTAAATCCGTGGTTGCGGCACGTTTTGCCAGTTCGCATATTTTATGCATGGCCTGACTACAGAAGAATAATCCATCGAATTGGAGTGACGGTTGATTTGGATTCGAAGCGGCAGCGACTGCCTTGGATTTCTGATGTCTGGATAAATCATGGGTAAGTTGGCGATGTTCGCGGGAAATTTCACGGTATTCCAGCGCCCGTTTCAGGCTCAGGGTCACCAGTTCCGGAAATAGAGGTTTCCGCAGATATTCGTAAACGGCGGCGACATGCAGGGCGTCGGCAAACTCGCTGGAGTCCGTACCCAGGCCACATAGAAATCTTATCGCATATGGTTGTCGGGTGCGGAAGTCAAAGAGGCACTGGGTGCCTGACATATCCTCCAGTCTTGCGTCGCAGATGATGACATCCACAGGATGTGTGCCGACGAGGGCCAGCGCCTCTGCGGCGCTGGAGACGATGATGCATTCATACTGTGTGGACAACGCCCAGCTCAGGTTGCGGGCTTCCTGCTCATCCGTTAGGACTAACAAAATAGTAGCGGGGACCGCGCGCTGATTTGCCGTCATCTGTACCTCAGAATGAAAAGAAAGTATGCACGCAGTATATTAACTTTCTTTGCAATTATGCAAGTTGTTTGGGTAGGTTTTTATATATCTTATTGTTTAACAGCAATGTTATTGTTTGGCACCTCTTTTGCTTCGCGATTCTCGTAGTATCCATTGACTATTTTATTATGAGGAGGTTACGACGATGGCGAACGTGCTTTGGCTCCAAGGAGGAGCCTGTTCTGGAAATACCATGTCTTTTCTTAATGCAGAGGAGCCGAGTGCTTGCGATCTGGTGACGGATTTTGGCATCAAGGTGCTCTGGCAGCCCTCTCTCGGAGTGGAACTGGGGGACAATGTTCAGAAGTTACTTCGGGATTGTGTGTCTGGGGCAATTCCCCTGGATATATTCGTTTTCGAGGGTACCGTGGTTAACGCCCCCAATGGTACTGGGACCTGGAATCGTTTTGCCGGTCGTCCGATGAAAGACTGGGTGAAGGAGTTAACAGGTGCTGCCCAGTACGTAGTGGCGTTGGGAGATTGTGCGACATGGGGAGGCATCCCGGCAACGGCCCCGAACCCCAGTGATTCTCAGGGGCTTCAGTTCCTCAAAAAGCAGCACGGCGGTTTCCTGGGGGCGGGCTTCAAAAGCAAAGCTGGGCTTCCTGTCATCAATATCCCCGGTTGTCCTGCCCATCCGGACTGGATCACCCAGGTACTGGTGGCAGTGGCGACAGGGCGCGCCGGAGAACTGGAGCTGGATGATCTGCAGCGTCCAAAGACGTTTTTCAAAAGTTTCACCCAGACGGGATGTACCCGCAACATGCACTTTGCTTACAAGGTTTCCGCCACGGAATTTGGGCAGAGAAAAGGCTGTCTCTTTTATGACCTGGGCTGCCGTGGCCCGATGACGCATTCACCCTGTAACCGCATTCTGTGGAACCGGCAGTCCTCGAAGACCCGTGCGGGGATGCCCTGCTTGGGTTGTACCGAGCCGGAGTTCCCTTTCTTCGATCTGGCACCAGGCAGTGTATTCAAAACCCAGACTGTGATGGGGGTGCCGAAAGACCTGCCAGAGGGTGTGGACAAGTCCGCTTATATCAAGCTTACGTCAGCCGCCAAGAGTGCTTCGCCAGCCTGGGCTGAAAAAGACATCTTTGTAGTTTGAGACGCGGAGCGACGCTTTTACTTTTTATTGCATTTTGGAGGAGATATTGACA
Source organism: Acidithiobacillus ferruginosus (assembly GCF_018854495.1). Classification (GTDB taxonomy): domain Bacteria; phylum Pseudomonadota; class Gammaproteobacteria; order Acidithiobacillales; family Acidithiobacillaceae; genus Acidithiobacillus; species Acidithiobacillus ferruginosus. Next base: position 21,034 of record NZ_JABBDR010000073.1, on the reverse strand, counting down.
TGGCAACATCCGTACAGACACTGGATATCAGTCCAGTTGGCCGAGTGGAGGGGGATCTGGATGTACGCGTGGACATTCGGGACGGCGTGGTAGTCGAAGCCTACACGCAGGCTGAATTGTTCCGTGGCTTCGAGGTCATTTTAAGAGATAAGGACCCGCAGGCGGGGTTGGTGGTAACACCGCGTGCCTGTGGTATTTGCGGCGCCTCGCACCTGACCTGTGCCGCTTGGGCACTGGACACGGCATGGCAGACGGAAGTGCCACGCAACGCCATCCTGGCCAGAAATATCGGTCAGCTTGCGGAAAGTCTGCAAAGCTTGCCGCGTCATCATTATGGATTGTTCATGATTGATATGGTGAATGAGAACTATCGGCATGGCAAATTCTATGACGAGGCGGTCAGGCGGTACGCCCCGTTTACGGGTACCAATTACGAAATCGGCGTGACGATATCCGGCAAGCCCGTAGAAATCTATGCGCTCTTCGGGGGGCAGTGGCCGCATTCCAGCTACATGGTTCCCGGCGGCGTTATGTGCGCACCCACCTTGGCTGATGTTACCCGTTCCTGGTCCATACTGGAGTATTACCGTACCAACTGGCTGGAACGGGTATGGTTGGGGTGTTCGATGGAGCGTTATGAGCAAATTAAGTCCTATGATGATTTCATGGCGTGGCTAGACGAGCGCCCGGAACACGCTAATTCCGACCTGGGAATGTATTATCGGATCGGCGAGGATATTGGGCTGATGAAGTTTGGTGAGGGGTTGGGCAAGTACGTTTCGTGGGGCTATCTTCCCCATGAGGACCGTTACCAGCATCCGACCATTGACACACGGCAACAGTCAGTCTTCATGAAGGGCGGGGTTTACGATGCGAAGGCCGACAAGTTTCATCCCATGGATCAGTCCTTCACCCGAGAATCGACGACCCACGGCTGGTATGACGAAGGAAACAGCCCTGTCCATCCCTTCAACCGGAACACGAGGCCGATGCAATCCAATGATCGAGACTTCAATGGGGCCTACACTTGGTGTACCGAAGTTGCCCATGAGCAGTTGGGGCGCATGGAAGCCGGTCCCTTATCCCGGCAATTGATCGCCGGCGGCGACCATGGCGAATCCTGGCAGCATTCCGACCCCTTCATTCTGGACGTCTACAAGAAAATGGGCCCCAGTCTATGGTTGCGGCATTTTGCGCGGATGCATGAGGCGGTGAAGCTTTATCGCCAGGCCGAACATTGCCTGCGTGAGTTCCGCCTGAACGAACCATTCTACATCAAGCCCCGCGAACGGGATGGGCAAGGGTGGGGTGCCACGGAGGCCATACGTGGCGCACTGGCACACTGGATTGAAGTAAAGGGTGGCAAGATCAGTAATTACCAGATCATTGCACCTACCACCTGGAATGTAGGTCCCCACGACGCGCAGGGTGGCCGTGGTCCCATCGAGGAGGCGTTGATTGGAACCCCTATCGCGAATCCAGCGGACCCGGTGGAAGTCGGGCATGTGGCCCGTTCGTTCGATTCCTGTCTGGTTTGTACGGTGCATGCCCATGATGCCAAGTCCGGAAAGGAGCTCGCCCGTTTCCGCACTGCCTGAGTCGTATAATCTAAAAAAAGGGGGCGGATACCGGAGTGCAGGGTCCGGCCCCAAAAATTCAGCCACTTGAATCGAGAAAGGCAGGGGCATCATGAATCACATGGCACATGAACATGAAGAGGACGCATTACGGGCACAAATTGCCAGCATGCTTAAAGCGGGACTGAAGACAGAAATCACTCCGTTTCCCGAAGACAGCAATGCTTTCGCGCAACTATTGCAGCGTATCCGCGAAGAAGCGGGATCGGATCTGGAAAAGAAACTGGTGATTGGCGGCTTTACGGACTATCCCATGGGGGAAGACCAGCAGCGCTGTCAGGAGTGCATGTATTATCTCAACCACCGCCGCTGGTGTGATCTGCCGGAGCTGGACGTCCCGGTAGAGCCGGACTGGTGGTGCCGCCTGTGGCGTATATAGAGGGGGTATCTGGATATGCAGGACATGGAAGAATTCCCGGAGGACGCGCCAATACGCGCGCGGCTGGAAAAATTGCTGCGTACTGGGTTGCGTACCGAAGCGGAGCCGCGTGCGTACGACCTGGAGATGCAACAATCGGTGCTGACGCGTTTGCAAAAGGTGCCGGCGGAAGAGATCGCTGAACGTATCGGGATAGCCGGATTCACGCTGCATCCTTATGCAGCTGAGGGGATTGAGGAAGCGTGCGAAACGTGCATGTATTTCCTATCGCACCGGCAGTTCTGTGCGCTTCCTGAATTGATGTTACCGGTCAGGCCCGAATGGTCCTGTCGGTTGTGGCGAATTTAGTCATGCGTGTGGTGCTGGGATGCGGTAACTTGTACCGACGCGATGACGGAGTGGGAGTCACGGTTATTCAGCGGCTGCGAGGCGCGATGGATCCTTTGCCCGCAGATATCGCTCTCCATGATGCGGGCACCTCCGGCATGGATGTGATTTTCAGGGCCCGCGATTGTCGACAACTTATCATTGTGGATGCGTGCCGGACGGGCAGTGAACCGGGAGCGGTGTTCAGGTTGCCTGGCAGCGAACTGGAATTGCCTCATACCCCAACCCTCACATTGCACGACTTTCGCTGGGAACATGCGCTTTATGCCGGAAAGCGCATGTTTGGGGAGCGATTTCCCGAGCGGGTAACCGTCTTTTTGGTAGAGGGTACTGATTTCGGTTTTGGCGACGGGCTCACACCACCCGTGGAGAGAGCGATCCCCGCAGTATTAGCCCAGGTGAAAGCAGCGCTGGTCGAGCTGGAAACGGTATCATGACTGAGAATGTTGTTAATCTTCTGTTGAAGGACGGGTACCTTTTTATTCCCGCGTCCGTCTATCGCGATGCCATGGCCGATCTCCGGGCGGTTGCCGTGCTCTGGCGATCGGCATGTTTGCATTTGATCCCCTTACATCCTGGTAGTGTTGGTGGCTTTTTGCTGAAGCGTCGCAATCTTGCTGGCGATCGGGTGATCGATCTCCGCATCTTCCTGAGGGAGCATGAACTGCAGGAGAACTACGAGGGGGTTCTTTCCTTTCTGTGGATACCAGAACAGGGAGCGTGGCAGACGAGTCAGCTGTGTCCAGAGTGATATTGATAAGAAACTTATCATATATGTAATTGTACTTGACAGCACTGCTTTCTGCGCTATACTAAGTTTGTAAATAAACATTACAAACCGTGTTCCACTCGGAGGTCTTTCATGTCCAGTACTTTGGCAGAAACGGAATATCAGGTCGCCTTGAGAACCGCTCGGGATGACAGTATTCCGGCTGGAGAGCGTGCGGAAATGCTCATGGAGATCGCGCTGGGTCTACAGCGGCACCCGCGCCGACCAGAGGATCTCGAGCAGGTCAACAACCTATATAAAGAAGGTTTACAGGTTTGTCCGGATGGGGACGTCTTGCTACGGGCACGGCTATTGGCTGGACAGGCAACTGCCTTGCTGGCAACGCCTGGCGATACGCGGGTGCTTGAAGAAGCTGTTGCTTGTCTGCGTAGTGCGTTACCAGTACTGCAGACCTTGGGGAGCGCCGAAGAGGTTGCCGAAACCGAGATGAACGAGGGACTGGCCCTACAAGGACTCGCTGTGGCGGGGAAGGTGTCGTTTCCAGACGCCGTAACGAAGTATCACAGCGCCTTACGCATTTTTACTGCGGATAAATTCCCGCGCGAATATGCGATCATCCATAACAATCTGGCTACCGCCTATCTGTCCATGACCATGGGTGATGAGGCTTCCAAAATGCGCGAGGCACTGGCCGTCCAATCCTATGAGTCTGCATTGCGTGCTGTCACCCTTGACGCTCATCCGACGGAATACGCCATGCTGCAAAACAACCTCGGTAATGCCCTGCAGTACAGCAGCAGTGCGCATCCGGTCGAAAATAACCTGCGCGCCCTGGAAGCCTATCGGGAGGCCTTGCGGGTACGAACCCCCAAAGAGCGACCGGAGGAATATGCAAACACCATCAGCAATATGGCCAACGCGCTGAGGAACCTGCCTGACGACCCAGAGAACCCGGAACTCGGCAATATTCGTAATCTGGGTGAAGCAGCCAGGCTATATGAGACCGCAGAAAAGATCTTCATGGAAATGGGGGAAATGGATAAGTCAAGGTTAGTCCGCGTAGCTCTGGACGAAACCCTGGCACTGTTAAGCGAACATGGATCTGTACATTAACCGGGAAAATATTGGAGAGCACCTATGTCGGCACTGAACGCGTTCGACGGTCAACAGATACAGGCGATCGTCATTCTATGGATTTTGCTGGGTGGATTGGTTGGGGTGTTGGCGGGTGCCGTGTCGGGGATGCTGATCGGCGGCAAAAATCTGGGTGATTACAAACTGGCGGCAATGATGGGGGGCATGTATGCGGCGATGCCCGTCATTCCCGGCGTGGTCTTGGGTACGATTATCCTTGTACTGATCTGAAGTCGAGGATACCCAAAGGAGGAGGATAATATGTGGGACATGATATGGAACTCGGCAGGATTATTCCTGCGCGGAAAGCTGTTCAAAGATACCCGGCTGGTTCTGATGCTGCTGGCGGCCAACATCATCTTGGCTGCTGTGGTCGTCGTTGCCGGACATTTAGCCGGCATTCCGTATCTGGTGGATTGTCTGGTTGCTGGCCTCCTGTGTGGCGCCCTGCAACCCATCCTTTTTCTGAATTTGAAGTACGCATGACATGGCGACGTCACCCGTGCCTGAGGACATTGAAAGCAGGGAAGCTGATACCCTGACAGAAGATATTGCCCGGTTGGGCAGCCTCGAAAAAATCATACAGGGATGGGATGAAACACAGCTAAGAACGGTGCTGGCACTGCGCAATGGCTGGGAGGCGATTTACAGGGAATGTTTGCGGCGTCTTATTCGTACCGTGCAGAATGCTCCACAGGGGGCCACCGGCTTGCGGGAAGCTGCAGCAGATCCGTATGTCTATGCGGTGCTGCGGACCCTGGGTCTGGTTCGGCCCTCCCTGCAGGAACGCATCGAAGCGGCACTGGATAGTGTGCGCCCAGGTCTGGAAGGCCATGGCGGCAATGTCGAACTGGTCGAATTGCGTCCGCCCGATACGGTAGTTTTGCGCTTGCTGGGGTCTTGTCACGGTTGCCCATCTTCCTCACTGACCCTGTCGGAAGGGGTGGAGAAAGCAATCCGCGAGGCCTGCCCGGAAATATGCCATATTGAAACGGTAGGTCGTCAACATGCAGCCACCGTGCCGAACGGTGAAGGGACTGAACAGCGTATCAGCCCCTTTGCTATTGGCGGGCGTCATCCCTGGCTGCCGGCACTGCGGCTGGAGGATCTGCCGCGAAACAGCCTGCTCGCCCGGGATGTTCTTTCCGATGCCTTGCTGTTTTGGCGCGGTCCGGATGGGGATGTGCACTGTTACCGTAATGCCTGCGCCCATCTGGGTATGCCTCTTGATGAGGGAGAGATAGATCCAGCTGGTGTTCTGACTTGTCCGCATCACGGATTCCAGTTTGCGTTGGAGAGCGGAGAATGTCTGACGATACCCGAAATCCAGTTGGAGCCCTGGGCGGTGCGGATGGTCGATGGCGAGATCCAGGTGAGGAGGAATCATGACTGAATATACCCTTCCCCTGAGTGCCACCAACCGGAACCGGCCAGCCGCCAGCCCTTCAGAGCAGTTACTGGTAGAGACCGGAGCACGGGTCATCCTGGGGGAGCAGGTACAGCCCAAGGGGGTCGTCGTTCCTGTGGCTCCTTCCTCGCAGACGCTTTTCGGTCCTCGCGGGGCCAGTCTCATGACTGACGGATCTTTTTGGGTGGCGGATACCGGCCATCATCGCTTGCTGGGGTGGCCGATGTTACCCGAAGCGGATGGTCAGCCTGCCACTTGGCTCATTGGTCAGCCGGACTTCAAGCGGGACGGGGGACGCAATGCTCACGGCCCTGTGGGCGCGGCATCGCTGAATGTTCCCACCGGAATCTGTCCGGTTGGCGACGGGATGGCGGTGGCAGATGTCTGGAACCACCGGGTGTTGATCTGGCATAAAGTACCGAATGAAAGCCATACTCCGGCGGATCTGGTTCTCGGCCAAACCGATTTTGTGTCGATGGAAATCAATTGCGGTGCGTCGCAACCATCCGCGTCTACCCTGTACTGGCCCTATGGGGTCTTTTGGGACGGGGTCAGGCTTTATGTCGCGGATTCGGGCAACCGTCGCGTTCTCTGGTGGGAAGGGATTCCCACGGGAAATGGACAACCTGCGGACGGCGTCCTGGGCCAAGCAGATTTTCATTGCCGGGACGAGAACGGTGGTCATGAAGCGGACGCCATGAGTATGCGCTGGCCCCATGCGGTAACCCGTTTCAAGGATTGGCTGGTTATTGGAGATGCGGGGAACAACCGGGTGTTACTCTGGCGTGGGGCACCACAACATCATGGTCAGATGGCCGATATGGTCCTCGGGCAGCCCGATTTTACTCAGAACGCCCACAATCGTGGTAGTTATTTTCCCAATGCGGCCTGCTTCAATATGCCCTATGGGGTGACCGCCACGGAAAACTGGCTAATTGTGGCGGATACGGCCAACAGCCGGCTGTTGGGTTGGCAGGCGGACGATCTGTTGACGGATGCTCCAGCACGTACCCTTGCCGGTCAGGATGGTTTTCAGCACAAGGGGGATAACCGCTGGGGCGTGGTGGGGCGCAATACGCTGTGCTGGCCCTATGGGATTTCTCCTGCGGGAAAGAGCGTGATCATCGCCGACTCGGGTAACAACCGTGTCCTGCTTTGGGACAGACGGTCATGAGTTTCTCCCCAGACCAGACCGCAACCCTGGGCGAGGAAGTCCGGGTGCGCGGACTGGTTCAGGGCGTTGGGTTCCGTCCTGCGGTTTGGCGCCTTGCCCGCGACTGTGGACTCTCTGGCGATGTATGCAACGATGGGAAAGGCGTGCTGATCCGGATCTGGGGGCCTGCATCAGAGCGGGATCGATTTCTGATCCGGCTGCGCGACGAACCACCTCCCCTCGCACGCATTGACGAGGTGGTGCGCGGATATTTGTGCGAAGATCCGCCTGAGGGAACTTTCAGCATCAGTACCAGCCGCTCTGGAGAGGTACATACGGGGGCGGTGCCCGATGCCGCTACCTGTCCTGCCTGCCTACAGGAGATTTTCGATCCCTTCAATCGGCGTTATCGTTATCCTTTCACCAATTGTACGCACTGTGGTCCGCGTTTTTCGATCCTCGAAGACATTCCTTATGACCGCGCCCATACTTCCATGAACATCTTTCCCCTCTGCAAGGATTGCCGTGCGGAGTACGAAAATCCGGAAGACCGGCGCTTCCACGCGCAACCGGTGGCCTGCCATGCCTGCGGCCCGAAGGCCCGGCTCGTCCGGCTCGATGGCCACGCGGTCAGTGCCGACCGGTATACCCAACTGGACGCGGTGGACGCGGCGACCAATCTTCTCAAACGCGGGGAAATCGTCCTCATCAAAGGGCTTGGCGGTTTTCATCTCGCCTGCGATGCCACGAATGACCATGCAGTGTCCGCTTTGCGCCTGCGCAAACACCGTCCCCATAAGCCTTTGGCGTTAATGGCCAGGGATCTGGAGATCGTGCGTCGCTATGCGCACGTGAGCCACGCAGAAGAGAATTTGCTGCAGTCTCATCAGGCGCCCATCGTGCTGCTGAACCGTTTGAACACCGACTCCCTGGCGTTCGATATTGCGCCGGGGATGCAGCGGCTCGGGTTTATGCTGCCCTATACCCCCCTGCACCATCTCCTGATGCGCCGGATGGACCGACCGATTGTACTGACAAGTGGAAATCTCTCGGATGCTCCGCAGGTTGTTGACGATGCGGCTGCCGTCCGGGCACTGCGGGGAGTGACCGACTGGATGCTGACCCATGATCGGGCAATCATCAACCGCGTCGATGATTCTGTGATACAGATGGCGGGAGACGACACCATGATGCTGCGCCGGGGGCGTGGCTACGCGCCGGAGTCATTGCCGCTGCCCGAGGGGTTCGATGCGTCTCCGGACTTGCTGGCGTTAGGTGGGGAGCTCAAGAACACTTTCTGCCTGATCAAGGACGGGCAAGCAATCCTTTCCCAGCACATGGGCGATCTTGAACAGGCAGCGGTCTGGGATGACACTGTCCGGAATCATGCCCTCTACGCCCGGATTTTTCAGCATGTACCCAAAGCCGTCGTAGTGGACCGTCACCCCGAATATCTGTCGCGCAAGTGGGGAGTGGAGATATCGGAAAAAAGCGACCTCCCCCTGATTTCCGTACAACACCATCACGCCCATATTGCGGCCGTCATGGCAGAACACCGCCTGCCGCTGGACCATCCGCCGATCATCGCCTTAGCGCTGGACGGTATGGGTCTGGGCGATGCGGGCGCTTTGTGGGGTTGTGAGTGTTTGCAGGTGAGTTACTGCGAAATTCGTCACCTGGGTGGGTTGCGCCCGTCCGCTTTACCGGGGGGCAATCTCGCGATGCGTGAACCGTGGCGTAACGCCCTTGTGCAGTTTGCGGATGCCTTCGGTTGGCCTGTTGCACGCCAACGATTCACTAATCTGTCCATCATGGAATACCTTGGCAAAAAGCCGGTGGAGCAGTTGTTACATATGCGGGACAGAAACGTCTGCACACCGCTCTGTAGCTCTGCCGGACGGCTTTTCGACGCCGTCAGCGCAGTCTGTGGCCTGTGTATGGACCGGGTGAGCTATGAAGGGCAGGCGGCCATGCTGCTGGAGGCCAGCGTCGATCTGTCTGTCATGGGAAATGCCTCGGAACCTGGCTATCCTTTCGAGATCGCTGAAAGCGAAAAACACTTCATTCAGATGGATCCGCGAACCTTGTGGTCGCCGTTGCTGGACGACCTCCAGGGCGGAATTCCGGTAGAAACGATTGCTGCGCGCTTCCACAAAGGCCTCGCCGCCAGCCTGGTGCAATTAATCAGGAGGACCTTGGGTGCCACCCCCTGGACCACTACCGTCGCTTTGTCAGGGGGCGTTTTTCAGAATCTGACCCTGCTGCGGGCAACCCGGGAGGCTCTGGAATCCTTGGGGCTGGAGGTTCTGGTTCCGCATCTGATCCCCGCCAACGACGGCGGCCTCGCTTTTGGGCAGGCTGTGGTGGCGGCCGCGCAAATCGTTACTGGTCAACATCATATTGCAGGAGGGCATGAGCCATGTGTCTAGGTATTCCAGGTCAGATCACCAGAGTCATCAGCGCGCGAGAACGGCGGGCGGAGGTAGCCATCAATGGGGTACGACGGGAGGTCAATATCGCCTGCATTACCGATGCGGAGCACTCCCCAGAGTCCTGTGTCGGTGACTGGGTGCTGGTACATGTGGGTTTTGCCATGAGTCGCATCAGCGCAGAAGAAGCAGCCCTGACGCTGGATGTGTTGACGCAACTGGGCGAAGCCCAACTGGAAATGGATCGTATGCGGGAGTCCGCGTCAACAGGTCCCATGGCGTAATCGCCAGGAGGTGCAATGATGGATCCTCTACAGGAGCTCTATCCTTTTCTGCATGGCCAAGCCAAAAATTCGCAGCGGGAAAAAATGACGCTGCTGGAGTCTGTGCGGCAGAAATCCGCCGAAAGCCGGAACGTCAAGGCACAGTTTTTTGCGGTGCACGCAGAGGCACTGGTTTCCATGGCGGCAGCCCTGGCAGCGGTTTATCAGATTGGCGGCGTACTCTACACCATGGGGAACGGTGGCTCTTCCTGTGATGCGGACCACTTGGCGGTCGAGTTCATGCACCCTGTTACCACGGGCCGTCCGGCTTTGGCTGCGCACAGTCTGGTGAGTGACCGGGCCATGCTGACCGCCGTCGGTAATGACGTGGGTTTTCAGCATGTGTTTTTACGGCAATTGACAGCCTTGGCCAGGCAGGGGGATGCGCTGTTCGGCTTTTCGACCAGTGGCAACTCCACCAATCTCATGGCCGCCTACCGCAAGGCCCGGGAAATCGGCATGGTAACTTTCGGCCTTGCTGGCATGCAGGGAGGTGAGATGCAGACAAGCGGCCTGGTGGACTACCTCTTGGTGGTGGAGACGGACAGTATCCACCGTATCCAGGAATGCCACGTCACGGCCTTTCACATACTCTGGGATCTGGTGCATACCATCCTGGCAGACCGGCGCGGAGACTTACAGGCGGAGGTAACCGAAGATGCGTTACGTGGATGAGTTCCGGGATCCTGAAAAGGCCCGCTATTTGGTCAAGGATATTCAAAGGCTGGCAGCGTTGATCCCGGCTACCGCGAACCGACCCTTACAACTTATGGAGTTTTGCGGTGGCCACACCCATACCATTTTCAAATACGGTATTGAGCAGATGCTGCCGTCCTCGGTGGAACTGGTGCATGGGCCAGGTTGTCCGGTTTGCGTGCTACCCATGGGCCGGGTGGACGATTGCGTGGCGATTGCCGAGTGTCCAGAAGTGATATTCACTACCTTTGGTGACGCCATGCGGGTTCCCGGCTCGCGCAAGAGCCTGTTGCAGGCCAAGGCCACGGGTGCGGATGTGCGGATGGTCTATTCGCCGCTGGATGCGCTGGCCCTCGCCAGAGATAACCCGGACCGGGAAGTGGTATTCTTTGGTCTCGGTTTTGAAACGACCATGCCGGCGACGGCGCTGACTATTCTTGCCGCAGAACGCCAGCAGGTATCCAATTTTTCCGTATTCTGCAATCACATTACGACGTTGCCCACCATCAAAGCTATTCTTGACTCATCCGATATGGAGCTGGACGGTTTCCTCGGCCCTGGTCATGTCAGCATGGTGATTGGCACCCATCCCTATCACTTTATCGCCGGGCATTATCACAAACCCGTGGTGATCGCAGGATTCGAGCCTCTGGACATCCTGCAGTCCCTATGGATGCTGCTGAAACAATTGGCCGAGGGGCGCTGTGTAGTGGAAAACCAGTACGCACGGATCGTACCCGAAGCGGGCAACACCCAGGCTCTCGACGCCATCCAGCAAGTGTTCGAAATTCGCGAATACTTCGAGTGGCGGGGACTCGGCTCCATCGACCATTCCGGGGTAAGAATCCGCGATCGCTTTGCCGCCTTTGACGCCGAGCGCGGCTTTACCGTACCCAATCTGTCCATTGCCGATCCTAAGGCGTGTCAATGCGGAGAGGTGCTCAAAGGGGTCATAAAACCTTGGGAATGCAAGGTCTTTGGTGCCGCATGCACCCCGGAAACGCCACTGGGCTCCTTGATGGTTTCCTCGGAAGGAGCATGTGCCGCCTACTTCAATTATGGAAAGATGCCGGGAAATATTCACACTAAGTCAGAGGAGGTGTCCTGATGGCTGCAAATCTGCAACCACGCGTCAAAAGACCTCATGGTAATGTAGTCAACCTTTCCCATGGCAGTGGTGGCAAGGCCATGCGAGATCTGATCGAAGGATTGATTTTGCCCGCCCTGGGTGCCTCCAGTGCCACGCCTCTGGAGGATCAAGCCCGCATTGATGTGCTGGAAACCCTTGGAACAGGTGGCCAGATCGCTTTCACCACGGATTCATATGTTGTCGATCCCCTCAGCTTTCCGGGCGGCGACATCGGCACGCTGGCCGTCAATGGTACCGTAAACGATCTGGCGGTGGGCGGCGCACGGCCCATTGTGTTGAGTTGCTCGTTGATTCTCGAAGAGGGGCTGCCCTTCACTATTCTGGAGAAAATGATGTGCAGCATGGCACAGGCAGCACAGGCAGCGCGGGTCAGGATTGTCACAGGGGACACCAAAGTGGTGCCCCGGGGCAGCGCGGACAAGATGTTTATTAATACCGCTGGCATTGGAATCATTCCAACAGGTGTTCATCTGGAGATCGCACGGATCCGACCGGGTGACCAACTGCTGTTGAATGGTCACCTGGGGGATCATGGCGCTGCCATTTTGAAGGCGCGCGGCGATCTGTCCCTGGACGCCGATGTGGAAAGCGATTGCCAGCCTCTGAATGGGATCATCGCCGCGCTGCTGATGGCAGCACCAGGCACCCGCTGCATCCGCGACGTAACTCGCGGTGGCTTGGCCACAGTGCTCAACGAATTTGCTGCGGGGGCTGGCGTAGGCATGCGCATTGTGGAGGATAGCATTCCCGTCCGCCCTGTGGTCAGAGGTATCTGCGAAGTGCTCGGCCTGGACCCACTCTATCTGGCCAACGAAGGCAAACTCCTTGCAGTCGTGCCAAAGGAAGAGGCCGGGGCTGCTCTGGATGCGCTACGCTCCTGCCCGGAAGGCACCTACGCCGGAGTGATCGGCGAGGTGCTCGCGGGGCCCCCCGGAAGGGTCGTGCTGAGCAGCCATTTCGGCGGTGAGCGCATCGTTGACATGTTGGTGGGCGAACAGTTGCCACGAATCTGTTAGATGAGGAACCGAGATGCACGAACTTGGGATCACCCGCAACATTGTCTCCATCTGCAGCGAGCAGGCCCGTGGTCGCAAGGTGATCCGGGTACGGCTGGAAGTGGGGTTGTTATCGGGGGTAGTGCCGGAGTCCATCCGCTTTTGCTTCGATGTGTGCAGTCAGGGCACAGCGCTGGAGGGGGCGGATCTTGAAGTGCTGGAGATTCCCGGTGAGGGCGAATGCCGGTCCTGTGGCAAACGTGTCCCTCTGCGGCAAGTATTTGGACGTTGTTCGTGTGGTGCAGGCGACCTGATCTGTGTGGCCGGCAAGGAACTCAACATCAAGGATATGGAGGTGCAGTGATGTGTAAAACCTGTGGTTGCTCCGATGGAGCGCAAACGCGGATAACGCGCCTGGATGTTGCGGGGCGGGCGGATCCGGATACTCTGGAATCATCGGGTGATATGCCCGGATATATCCAAGAGCACCGGCATGATGATGAAATGGAGCATGCGCATACCCACGGTAGTACAGGCTCCCACTCTCACTCTCATCCCCATGTACCGAAGGACGAGGATGGCCACCTGGTATCTCTGGAGGCCCGTATTCTGGACAAAAATGATCGCCTTGCGGAACGCAATCGTGGCTGGCTGGCAGGACGGGGCGTGTTTTCCCTGAATCTCATGAGTTCACCTGGCGCCGGGAAGACGACCCTGCTGGAAAAAACCTTGGCAGAGCTGGCGGACGAGTTTCTCTTGGCGGTCGTGGAGGGCGATCAGGAAACCACCCACGATGCAGAACGCATACGCCAGGCGGGTTGCAATGTGGTGCAGATCAATACCGGCCAAGGCTGTCATCTGGAAGCGGATATGGTAGCGCAGGGACTGCGGGAGATTGACCCGGCTACCGGTTCCGTCGTCTTCATCGAAAACGTCGGAAACTTGGTGTGTCCGGCTCTCTTTGATCTCGGTGAAGCCGCACGGGTGGTCATTCTGGCGGTCACCGAGGGCGAAGACAAACCAGCAAAATACCCCCACATGTTTCACGGCGCGGACTTAATTCTGATCAATAAGATCGATCTATTGCCCTATCTCTCCTTCGACCTGGAACGTTGCCTCGGTTACTTGCACGAAGTAGCGCATCATGCCGAGGTGCTGCAGATTTCCGCCACCACGGGAACAGGGCTGGAACCATGGTTTGCCTGGTTGCGTGCGCGCCGAAACCAGGCTTTGTCGGAGGCAGGAAAACTGTTGTCGGGTTCCTGATCTGCCTTGTGTCTAAGGAGGCTGTCATGCCTGCGGATGCCCGTCAGACGCTACACAAGACATTTCAGTTTGTTGATTTGTCCAGTCTGTCCATCTCCAGCGTGGCCCCTATCTTCAGCGTGGCGGCGGCGGGGTCGGCCATGGTCCAGGCAGCAGGCGCAGAGGTGCCTTTGGCGATCGTGCTGATTGCCATACCCTTCATTCTGTGTTCCTGGATATTCCTGTCGCTGAATCAACATTTTCCCAATGCCGGAGCCTCCTATCACTGGTCCCGGCAGATAATGGGCATCGATTACTCGAATTTTCAGGCATGGATCGTGATCATGGCCTATTTCTGGTCGATCCCACCAATACTGATTCCGGCAGCGCAGTTCACGCTGGGCGCACTGGGAGTACCGCACCCCGGCACCGGACTGCAAATTGTTGGGGCCACGTTCTGGGCATTGTTTGCGGCGGGAGTTTTGTTATTCGGGGCGCACATCACCGCCAGGGTTACGCAGATATTTCTGTACATCGAAATCGTATCCGTCGCCTTCATGGCGATTGTTGGGTATTCCCATTGGGGACCGCCCGCAGTGGGGGCTGGCTCATTTTCCCTCAGCCATATTCACTGGGCCGGCGTCATTGTCTGCATGGTAGTGGCCGCCACCATCGTGGACGGATGGGAAATCGACTCTTACGCCTCAGAAGAATCCAGAAAACCGCGTATCACCCCGGGATGGGGAGGAATTATCGGAGCCGTGAGCGTGGTGCTTTACTACCTGCTGATCTGGCCCTTGCTCCTACATCAAGTGCCGCTCGAACGGTTGCAAAACACCAGTGATACCCTGAGTCTCTGGGCGGCAACGGTTTCCCCGCAATTCCTCCCATGGATGCGCGTGGCGATTGTTGCGTCAACCGCCGGTAGCCTCTGGCTCACCACCTTCATCCTGTCTCGTGCCCTTTTCGCCATGTCTCGGGATAAGGTGATGCCAGGGTGGCTGGGTCGACTGAATCGTGGGCACGTACCGCACTGGTCCATCATCCTGCCTATCCTGCTGGCGATGGCGGTCGTCCTCATGCAGGTTTTCTTCCCCAATATGCGGAACCTCTTCAACCTGGCACTGAGCGCAGCGGGGTTCTTTCTGGTTGCGGAATTCTTACTGGATGGGATCAACATGATGCGTTTTTTATTGATTCAGCACCACTCTGTCCGGCACCATTATAAGACGCATCACCACGCCGGTCTCCTGCTCGGATCGTTGGTCGTGATCATTAGTCTTTCTGCTGTGGAGGTGCTGTTCTTCATCTATGGCCCGAAATATATTGCGGCCGGTATTGATCAGACTGTTGGAGTGTTTTTGCTGTTGGGTATCTTTTATGTGCTTTGGCTGCGCTGGCGGAAGGCGGGGCAAGGCATTTACGTCTTCGATGGGTTGGAGTCGCAGGAAGATTGACCAGGAATGTAAATCAGCGTCATTCGTTTGCCATCTGTCAGCACCAGGTGTTTACCACCCCATATCGCGGAATATGAATCATTAGTCCGTTGAAATATTATGCGCATTAGCGAAACACTGAGGTTCTCAAAGGCCAACAATCCAAACGCTGATTTTTGCTGAAAACTGACTTATGACCAGCGCTGTTTAACAGGCTGAATCTTGCATGATGAGACCACGGGCGCTACACTGAATCTGTTGCTAGAGATTTTATATGATTGTTTTATAACAACACTAATCGTACGCAACGCGATCTAAAGATGACATAAATCCCGCTCGAAGGCCTGATCTTCATCACCGGCAATGTTTTTTTAGTGCTATATGCAAAATCTGGTTGGAAACTTATGCCCTCAGTGTCCAAACCCCTGACGATACTTGCTGCGCCATGGGTTGGAAGATGAATGTCAGTGAGGAGTGTGTGCAGAAGCTTTCTGGTTGGAGTGAGATGGTGTACAGTTTGTGAAACTTTTATCTGAACCCTCTCTGGTTAGATACCTCCTGAAGAGTTTTTCTGCCGAAGGGCGGGTCCAGACTGATTGCGGTCATTCAGCAGCGGAAAGCAAATGACCCAAAGCGGCCATTCAAGGTGGGCATCGTCAGCGCCCGGAGTTCGGCCATTGCAGTCATACGCACCGCGATGATGCCGCACTACAAATTATGAGGCCCAATGATGGGACATGCTGGCCAGATTGGGCCAAGCATAAGCGTATGGGCTTTTGCTCTAGTGATAGCCACCCGAAGTATCTTGCGACTTCTGTGGTACGGAGGTCTGTCTCCCCACCAAACGAACGACGAAACCAATTGCTGCCCATCGTGCCGACCCTCACGAACCACGATGACGCCATCAAACTGCTTTCCCTTGGATTTGTGCACTGTCATAACTTGCACGCCTGGCGGGTCGTCGATACCGCCAAGAATCTGGTCCTGCGCAAGGGCGAGGTCGAGTACCTCACGAGCCGCTGTGTACTGTCCGTCACGCATCCACGCCGCACCAAGTCCACTGCTAATGCGTTTTCCGCGATTGAACGCCACTAGGTAGTCGAGATTCTTCGCCACATCCGTCAAGTCCTGGCCAACAGCGTCTCGCAGTAAGCGCTTAATTCGGTTCCAGTCCTTCCCTGGATCGCCTGAGAACCCTTGCGAGCGCACATTGTCCATCACGCTCAACAGCGATTGAACGAGATGCGCAGTAGGCACATTGCCGCTACGCACTTTCAAAGCCCACGCCTGCCACTGTTTGGCGACCGCCAGGCCACTTGCGCGCTTCGCCATCGCCAACAACTCAAGCGATGTCGCGAGGTCGTGTAGACGATCTTCTGCTGGCTTCGGCTCTAGCAAGAACGCAGCAAATCGAGCCGTCAACATCGCTTCCGCCTCATCGAAGGACAGCTTGTGACGAACAGGCTTCGGTTCCGCGTTCAGTGCCGCCGATATTTTGGCGGCCGACGCTCCTGAATGGGTTAGGATCGCAACACTCTTGCCGTACTTCCCAGTTGCCTTCCTGATGGCACGCTGCAGCATTCCAAGCGACATGCGCATCACCGCGCTCTGAGTTTGCACCTTCGGATTGTACGAGAAGGAGGAGACGCCTACATACGACGATCCGCGAACATTCCCCAGCAGAATGTCTTGACCGAACGTGGCGATCTCAGTGCCACCGCTGCGATGGTTCTGGGACCCGAGGTCAATTTCCAGAGGGTTCAATGACCTCTTGATTGCACTAATACGCTCGGGCCCGATACCGGGGAGATGGTCGAATATCTGCTGCTCAAGGTCCGCTAGGCAGATTACCTGGGCGGCCGGTGCCAGCAATTCGATGCAGCGCCAAGCATGTTCGTTCGTGTCCTGTGCCTCGTCCACGATGATGAGTGGGTGGCGCTGCGCGATGAGTCTGCGCACATGCTCGCTCCGCTCAAGCAACTGCGCGGCATTGGCGGGGAAGAGGTCGAAGGCGATCCGTCCGTCCTCCCTGAACAATCGTTCCCGTTCAGCCAACCATGCAAGCCATGCGGGGTTCTCTTCGTTGCGGTCCCTCGACTTGATCGTCCCGTAGCGCTCTTGCTCGTCTTGTGGCAGCAAGATGCGAAGTGACTTAGGTGCACCGAGCAGATATGCGTGTGCCGAGAGCAACGACCAGAAGAATGAGTGAAAGGTCTGCATGCTCAGCATCCCGCGCTGGGCCCTTGGAACCTCCAGTCGTGTTGCCTCGCCAACCCGGGCCACAGCAGCCCTGGAGAAACTCAGAAACAACACCGATTGACCAGGGGCGAGCCCGTCTCCGATGCGGATAACCGCCTTCTTGAGGGCGATCGTGGTTTTGCCACTCCCCGGCCCTCCGATCACGAGGGCGTGCCCCACGCAATCTAAGAGCTGTTGGCGAAGGTTGCAGACTTCCATTGGGTTGTGATCAAGTTGCCGCAGCTGGCGGCGCTGCGGCAACTTCAGCGGTTACAACCCCGGCGGCAATTTCAACTGGGATGTCGACAGGCTTCGGGAACGCGGCGTAGACCTGCTTGAGAAAGTCCGTCACCGTAGCCGGCAATTCGGCCACCGCACTGCCCTCGAAAAGCCTGGCCGCCCAACCGGCGCCTTTGCTGCTTTTCAGCGCTGACAGTGCAAGCTTCTTCAGGTCCGCGTCTACGGGTCGCATAGCAGGAATCTCGAAGTGGCCGCTGTCCCCAGAGGAACGTAAGTCGTCAAGGAAGGCCCAGAGCCGGTCAAGGGACATTTCGCTCACGATCAGCGCCTCGAAACCCGCATGTACATGCTCAAAATCCACGTCGAACGCATCTGTGAACAGCTTTTTCTTGTCTGGTGGGCGCTGGATGAAGTCGTAAAACGAGAACGTCTTGAGGCCGAGGGCCTTGAAGAATGTGCCGAACTTCGGCATGGAGCTTTCGGTCTCGGCGTCGAAGAAAGCTGCGCCCGCAATGTCGAGGGGTTGGAGCGAGGCATCACTTTCTTCCAACTTTCTTGCTGCCACCGGCAAGGCGTGGAATTCCGTTAATCCTTCCACGATGATGGCCCCCCTGCCGAGCATGCATTCAGTCAGGCCGCGCCTGGCAAACCGTTTAAAGTCGTTGCCCTTGAGGCCGCCTGCATCCGACACCTTCTTGGCGGTAACGCTGGAGTCCGATCCACGTGAAAGCAGCAGCGTTTGCTCTGGCTCGAAGCGCTCGATGACATAAGGAGAGTGCGAGGTCGCGAACGCCTGCGTCGTGTTGTGAAGCAGATAGTCCGCGATCCGTCGCTGTGTGTGAGGTGGCACCGCAATCTCCGGCTCTTCCATAGCGAAGATGACTGATGCTGGTTTTAGCTCGGCGATGAACGACAGGAGGGCAAGAACTAACACATTTAGCGTGCCTGTGCCGACTTGCTGGAACGGTACCGGCGTCTGATCCTTGGACATCGCCAAGAAGAACGCCATGGTCTTACGCAGATGCTCGCGTGTCAGCTGGGATACGTGCAGCTTTGTGGTCCTGCCGGCCACGTCGGATGCGATGTAGTGTCCAAGCCGTGCTTCGATTGATTTCAGCACCGGCTGGAGGTGAGTCGCATCGTTCTCGATGTCTAGAGCGCGCAGGCGCTCAATCGCCTTCTCCCACAAGCCAGCTCGTGACCCCCGGAGGCGCAGGATGACATCAAGGAGCGAGCCACGCTCTAGGCTCAAGGCGCGAGAACCTGTGCGAACCGCCCGCAGGTACAGGAATCCGAAAAGGCGCTTGACCTCCTTGCTGACCTTGTCCATCTCTCCGGGCTCGGAGTTCGGGCTGTGCGAATAGCAAGTCTTCGCCTCAAACTCGTCTTCTTCCGGGTTATAAACGGCCTCTGTTTCCAACCGCAAGCAGCTCACAACCAAAGGTGGGTTCGCGGCGTCGGCCTCGCCTTCATTGAGGAGCCGCTTCTCAGCCGTGTGCCAGAACTCAAGGTGCTGACCACATCGGTTCTCGACCTCGGCATTGATGTCCGTGAGAACGACCTCGATCTTGATCGGCACGGGCGTCGGCTCTTCGCCCTCTACCTCCGCCGGAGCTAGGTAGTGCGCGTTGTGGAAGTCGAACTCCTCGACCGGCGGGAACTTCGAAATCCGGTCAGGCCCGAGTACCAGGTCAAGGGCTTCGCAGATCGTGCTCTTCCCGACATTGTTCGGGCCCACGATGAGGCAATGCCCGTCAAAGTGTAGCTCGGCACTCTTGATACTCCGAAAATTGGCGATCTTGACGCGTGCGACTTTCATGCTAGTGCGTACCTTTTTGGTTTTAGCTGCGTCTTTGGACGACCGACATTTATCTATAAATCGACGAGTGACCGCGTAAGATTCTTGCTGTTACTAGAGAATGTGGGCTGATGGTACACTTTTGGCATTACGGTTATAAAAGCAATTCTGACTCATTCAACCTAGTTAGACAAATGTCGCTTAGGCCGAACTCCGGTAGTTCGTGGTGCCATCACCGAACGTCCACCTCTGGTCGATATTACTCATTCTGTGCCCAGAGGGGAATGTCCGCTCCCGCTGCCCTGCCGCCGTTGAAGTCTGTTGGTCGGCAGCTGCATTCCGCCCATTCACCCAACTATACGGTCGCTATTTTTAGTGGCTTTGGCCCTCGCATCAGAAAAAATCATCGTCGATATAATCTTCCGAGGCCAATTCGCGTCGTGCAGTCTTTATCCAGCGTTTGAGGTAGGCGGGTTGCGCAAGTCGTTTCATCTCCTGCCGTAATCCGCTAATGTCCTGTCTGGTTGCCTGAATGGTTTCCTGAATATCCCGCGACAGACCATGCGGTGAGTGTATCGCAAAAAGGGGTATCCCGAGACTGCCGGCCAGATGCTGCTGAAGTGCCTGCATTTTACCTTTTAAAGTGGCCAGATGTTCCTTGAGAGCCTGGTTATACTTTTTCAAATGCGCATCGCCCAGCTTATGGACCGCTTGCGCGTCCATCAGGCCCAACTCGTGCTGGAGAGCCAGCAGTTGCAAGAGATCATTTTCCCCATAGGCCTGATTGATCCGTTGCATCAGCGCCGTTTTCTGGGCACGTATGACCGGATCCGCCTCCCGGTCGGGATGCACGGCGCTGACCAAACGCCGATAAATGCCCTGCAGGGACTGGTGGATCTGCCCAGCCTGTTCTGCCTGACGCGCTTCTTGCGCCTTTTGCCGGGCCGTTTTGGGTCTGGTACGTTGGCTTTCTCGCTGTGACTGCGTTTGTGGCGTTTTCTCTTCCGTCCATGCCTTTGGGTTTTCTGAAGACCCTTTCCCATCACCCGCAGCTTCAGGGTTTAGGTTGAAAAAATCCTCCATGGACGCTTTCATCTCGGCGAACATGGCCTGTTCTTCTGCGTCGGGGCCGCCATGCCGATCATGTATTTCTTGCAACTGTGGATCGGAGGATTCCGTCATGAGGTTCTCGGCCAAACGGGCAATCATATGGGATAGGGTCTCGCTATCCGCTTTCCCCAGTTTCTGGGTCAGACTGATGGTGTCCAGCTGTGCCAGCAGCTGAATACGCAATTGCAGATGCTGATCCCGCAACGGCAGAAGGTCTTTGAGCACACGCTGTCGCGTCGCCTCCATAGCAGATTCCCAATCGCTCATCTGCTGGCGGGCTTTGGCAATCTGCTGGGAGAGGCGGTTAAAAGTCTTTTGTTCCGGCGACAGCGGGGTGTCGGTCTGTGCCGGTGGCGTCAACACCAGCGCAGGAAATCGTAATGGGGGCACCCGAGTTCGACAGTTAATCTCGCAACTCCTTGATATTGAAAATAGCGATTTCAAAACGCTCCACTACAACAGCGTCAATTGCTGAGACGCGGCTGGTTTTTTTACCCGGAGGGCATGCAGAACCTCGCTTTGACATTCCTGGATGGAAGACACCCC
>NZ_JABBDR010000072.1 GCF_018854495.1 Acidithiobacillus ferruginosus | reverse complement strand
GACCCGCCGGCCATCGTCTGGGATGAATGGGCGGGTCTGTTGCTCACCCTCTGGCTGGTGCCTTTCGGCTGGTGGACGCTGCTCGTCGGGTTCCTGCTCTTCCGCTTTTTTGACATGCTCAAACCCTGGCCGATTTCCTGGCTGGATAAACATATTCATGGAGGCACGGGAATCATGCTCGATGATGTGGCTGCGGCGATCCCGGCACTGGTTCTTCTGCGACTGATGCTGTGGGCAGGTTGGTTATGATGGATAACCCTAGGGACCGTCTGCGGATATTCTTGCCCATGCGCCCCGCCGCCCTGCCCGATGCCCAGCGTCTGGCGGCCTGGGCCAGGCGGTCCGGGATGGATGTCCGGGTGGAACTTGTCGCCACCTTGCCCGATAGTTCCGCCACGGCGTTGGCCATTGGCGAGTTTGCGAACGCCGCGGGATGGATCACATCATCATGTCGCACCCATCTGCCGGCCGGCGACTGGGCCTCGTTGCGTGATTGGGCAAACGCGCACCTGCCCGTTTGCGACGTGCCTTTGAGCCTATTCAACGATAACGGCAGCACGCCGGAAGTTTTGCCGGGCGAGTATTGGGTCGAGGACGGAACGCCGTGCGCCATGTCGCTGCACATGGCGCCGCCGGAATGGTCCTTACTCCAGCGCGCCCGTGCGCGGGACACCCGACTCGCCCTGGCGGAATCTTGTACCGGCGGTGACCTGGCCGCGCGGATCACCGCCCTGCCAGGCTCCTCGGTGCTGCTGCGCCACGGGTTTGTCACCTACAGTAACGAAGCGAAAATTCAGTTGCTGAAGGTGCAGGAAGCGACCCTCTCGCGGGTCGGGGCCGTAGCGGAGGAAACCGCCCTGGAAATGCTCGCCGGCGCATTGCACGAAGCGGACATCGCCGCAGCTATCACCGGCGTCGCCGGGCCGGGAGGCGCCGTGCCCGGCAAGCCGGTGGGTACCGTCTGTATTGCCTGGGGCGCACGGGGCATGGAACCGCAGGTGCGGACCTGTCACTTTCACGGAGACCGTTGGTCGGTGCAGTATGCGGCGGGTTCGGTAGCCCTGGGCGGATTGCTGGGGTTGTTGCGGTAACCATCGGTCGTATAAGCATCGGCCGTTTGCCCCGCCCGCCCGCTCAGGTAGAATGCCGGAAAAGGTTGTTCCGATGACCCCCGCAGTACCGGATCATCAGGCCCTGCCGCGCGCCACTACAACAAGGTGTTTTGCAAGGATGGGTTACCCCTCGATTCTGGAGAAGGAAAATATTATGGATGAACAGCGCAGCAAGGCCCTTTCGGCGGCCCTGTCACAGATTGACAAACAGTTTGGTAAAGGCGCCGTCATGCGTCTCGGTGATCATAACGCCATCAAGGACATCGAGGTCTACTCCACCGGCTCGCTGGGCCTGGATCTGGCGCTGGGTGTTGGCGGCCTGCCCCGCGGCCGGGTGGTAGAGATCTACGGGCCGGAATCTTCCGGTAAAACGACTCTTACCCTGCATGCCATAGCCAGTTGTCAGGCTGCAGGCGGCACCGCCGCCTTTATCGATGCCGAGCACGCGCTCGACCCAGGCTATGCCCACAAGCTCGGCGTCGATCTGGAAAACCTCCTGATCTCCCAGCCCGATACCGGCGAGCAGGCCCTGGAAATCGCCGACATGCTGGTGCGCTCCGGCGCGGTGGACCTCATCGTCATCGACTCCGTGGCCGCGCTGACCCCCAAAGCGGAAATCGAAGGCGACATGGGCGATTCCCACGTCGGTCTGCAGGCGCGTCTGATGAGTCAGGCACTGCGCAAGCTCACCGCCAACATTTCCCGGACCAACACCCTGGTCATCTTCATCAACCAGATTCGCATGAAAATCGGGGTGATGTACGGCAGTCCGGAAACCACCACCGGTGGTAACGCCCTAAAGTTCTACGCCTCCGTGCGTCTTGATATCCGCCGCATCGGCGCGATCAAAAAGGGCGACGAAGTGGTAGGTAACGATACTCGCGTCAAGGTGGTCAAGAATAAGGTTGCACCACCTTTCCGCGAAGCCGAATTTGCCATCTACTACGGTGAAGGCATCTCCCGATTGTCCGAACTGGTGGACCTCGGCGTGAAGTTCGACATCGTCGAAAAAAGCGGCGCCTGGTACAGTTACCAGAGCGAGCGCATTGGCCAGGGCAAGGACAATGCCCGCCAGTACCTCAAGGAGCATCCGGAACTGGCGGTCAATATCGAGCAGCGGATACGGGCAGCGGCAGCAGGACACCCCCTGGCCTTTGCCGAAGACGTGGTAGAGCCCGCAGCGGTCGGCTAGTTGACGGCAGAACGCGGCGATCCCACCGCGCTGGCGCTACGGTTGCTGGCGCGCCGGGAGTATGGACGCCTGGAGTTGCGTGACAAACTGCTTCGTGCGGGATGTGATGCGGGGGACGTGGCGCTGGCGCTGGACGCGCTGGTCGCCGCCGGTGCTCAGGACGATGCGCGTTATGCGGAAATGCTCACTCGTGCCCGCGTGCGTCAGGGGCATGGGCCGTTGCGCCTGCGTCAGGACTTGCAGCGGGCAGGGGTGGAGGCTACCGCAGCCCCGGAGATTGACTGGCTGCAGCAAGCGCAAGCCGTCTGTCGGAAGCGTTTCGGCAACTCGCCGCCGACGGACGCCAAAGATTATGCCAAGCGTGCCCGCTTTCTGGCGGGGCGGGGGTTTACCGGAGAGACGATTCGCCGGGTGCTGGCCGCCGGCAGAGAAAGGGATTTCTCTGCGGATTGACAGTGGGTGAGGGGGCGGAGAAACCCCGCCCGGAGACAAAAACACTTTATCTTTAACAACGGAAGACCGATGCAAGCGCAAGCCATTCGCCAAGCTTTTCTGGAGTATTTTGTGGAACAGGGGCATCAGATCGTGCCCTCCAGCCCCCTGATTCCCCGTAACGATCCGACCCTGCTGTTTACCAATGCCGGTATGGTGCCCTTCAAGGACGTGTTTCTTGGCCTGGAAACCCGTCCCTACCGGCGCGCCGTTTCCTCGCAGCGTTGCATGCGCGCGGGGGGCAAGCACAACGATCTGGAAAATGTCGGCTATACGGCGCGGCACCATACCTTCTTCGAGATGCTGGGCAACTTCTCTTTTGGCGATTACTTCAAGCGTGAAGTGATCGGTTTTGCCTGGCGTTTCCTCACCGAACGTCTGGGTCTGCCGCCGGAAAAGCTCTGGATTACGGTCTACCAAGAGGATGAGGAGGCCGCAGCCATATGGATTGATGAGATCGGTATCGATCCCGCGCGCCTCTCCCGCTGTGGCGAGAAGGACAACTTCTGGAGCATGGGCGACACTGGCCCCTGCGGCCCCTGCTCGGAGATTTTCTATGACCACGGCCCCCACATTCCCGGAGGCCCTCCCGGCAGTCCGGAGGAAGATGGCGATCGCTATATCGAAATCTGGAATCTGGTCTTCATGCAGTTTGACCGGGACAGCAGCGGCACCCTGACTCCTTTGCCAAAACCCTCCGTCGATACCGGCATGGGTCTGGAGCGTCTCGCGGCCGTGCTCCAGGGCGTACATAACAACTATGACACCGACCTCTTCAAGCCGCTGATTGCCGCAGCAGCCGCCATTAGCGGCAAAACGTATGGGAGCGATGCGGCGACGGACATCAGTTTGCGGGTGCTGGCGGATCACATCCGCGCCTGCAGCTTTCTCATCACCGATGGCGTCCTGCCCGCCAACGAAGGCCGCGGCTATGTGCTGCGCCGCATCATCCGCCGCGCCGTGCGTCATGGCCGCAAGCTGGGCATGGAGACGGCATTTTTCCATCAACTGGTGGCGCCGCTGGTGGCGGAGATGGGCAGCGCTTTCCCTGAACTCACGCGGGCACAGCGCGAAGTCGAGCGTGCTCTGGAGCGTGAGGAAACCCGATTCCGGGAAACGCTGGAACGCGGACTCAGTTTGCTGGAAGAGGCGTTTGCGGGAATGGCGGCGGGTGCCGCCATTCCCGGCGAGATCATTTTCCGGCTCGCGGATACCTTTGGCTTCCCCGTCGATCTGACCGCTGATATCGCCCGCGAGCGCGGTCTGATCATGGATATGGAGGGCTACGAGGCGGCTATGGCGGAACAGCGCAGCCGCTCCCGTGCCGCCTGGGCGGGCAGCGGTGAGGTCAAAACCGAGCGGGTATACCACGATCTGGCCATGCGGCTGCCGGTTACCGGGTTCACCGGCTATTCGGCCTGTGCCGATGAGGGGAAGGTTGTGGCGCTGATCCGCGATGGTGAAGAGGTGGCCTTCCTCGAAGCGGGGGACATGGGTGCGGTTATTCTCGACCGGACGCCCTTTTACGGGGAGTCCGGCGGGCAGGCGGGAGACCGTGGCGAGCTCCAGTCGGATGATGCCCTGTTCGCCGTGACGGATACCCAAAAGCCCATGGGTCATCTGCATGTGCATTTGGGGCGCGTGGAATCCGGGCGCCTGCAGGTCGGCGATATGGTGGTTGCCAGCGTCGACGAAGTGGCCAGACGGGCGACGGCTGCACATCACTCCGCGACCCACCTGCTCCATGCCGCCCTGCGCGACATTCTCGGCAGTCATGTGCAGCAGAAGGGTTCGCTGGTCAATCCGGAGCGGCTGCGTTTCGACTTCAGTCAGCCGGAGCCGGTGACGGCCGCACAGTTGCGGGAAATCGAGCGCGTGGTCAACGCCGCTATCCGTAATAATGTCGGCGCCGAAACCCGGATCCTGCCTGTTGCCGAGGCACAGGCCATGGGTGCCATGGCCCTCTTCGGCGAGAAGTACGGAGACGAGGTGCGGGTGGTGCGCATGGGTGACTTCTCCATGGAACTCTGTGGTGGCACCCATGTGGAGGCGCTGGGCGATATCGGTGTTTTCAAGATCCTTAGCGAAAGCGGCGTGGCAGCGGGTATCCGGCGTATCGAAGCAGTCACCGGCGCGGTGGCGCTGGAGGCTATTCAGCGTGATGAAGAACGCCTGCAAGCGGCGGCCGGACTGTTGAAAGTGGCCCCTGCAGAACTGGACCAACGTCTGGCGCAAACCCTGGAGCGCCTGCGCCAGTTAGAAAAGGAGCTGGAAAAGGTCAAGCGGGATGAAGCCGCCAGAGCAGGTGCCGATCTTGCCGCAGAGGCCGAGGATGTGGGCGGAGTACCGGTATTGATCAGGCGCCTGGAGGGGATGGATGGCAAAGCCTTGCGCGATGCCCTGGATCGCCTGCGCAGTCAGTTACCGGATGGCGTCATCGTCCTTGCGGGTGTGGAAGGGGAGAAAGTGGCGTTGATTGCCGGAGTCGGTAAAGGATTGACTGGGCGGGTTCACGCCGGAGAGCTGGTAAATACCGTGGCTCAACCGTTGGGCGGCAAGGGAGGTGGGCGTCCGGAACTGGCGCAGGCCGGGGCCGGCAATCCGGCGGCCTTGGATGCCGCCCTCGCCGCCGCCCGCGACTGGGTCAGAGGCAAACTCGGTTAGTTTTGACCCTGCCGCGATCCTTGTCAGTGAGGACCGTGGCCTTGGTCATGACCGTTATGTCCCCGACCCGGTCCACCACGATCCTCCGGTCGCTGCGCAGGTCCGTGGCCTTCCGGCCCCCGAAAGGCGCCGGGTGCCCGCTGCTCCGGCCCACGATACTCTGGTTGCGGACGTTCCGCCGGACGGAAATGGCGCCACTGGGGGTCGCGATAATGACGACGGGCATCGCGCTGGACGTTTTGCCAGTCGCGGTAATTCCAGTGACGGAGCGCGGGTGGCGGCGCGGCGATGGGGCGCCATGGTCCGCGATAGCCCGGCCCGGCCCACCAGCGGTTACCATAATAGTAATAGTAGCTTGAGCCCAGATAGAAAATGGGCTGAGATACGCCATAGGCGGCATAAACTCCGAGGTTGCTCAACCAGACCATCAGGGGTGGCGTGGCGATCGCCATCGGCGGATAACCCGGTGCCGCATAGATGGGTGGTGTCCCGACGTTCAACTGTATGTCTACGGGGGATGCGCTAGCCCCGGTGACTGCCGTTCCGGCATACAGGATGGCGCCGGATACCAACCAAGCGATGTGACGCTGTTTCCCGTTCATAAGGATGCTCCTCCAGACTTTTGTTTGGATTCCATCGCTAAAGGTACCACCCCGGGTTCCTTCATGCACACCCGGATATCGTCGATGATCGTCGGCCAAAGAAGGGCCGCCAGGTCGCCAGGCGGCGGAAGGGAGGATACATGGCCCGTTTCGATCCCGTAAATAAGTACCCGGGGCGGCAGATCCTCCAGGGCGCGGCCCAAGGCCAGGGCCTCGGCCACACCGAAGCCATGGCTCGACAGCAGCCCGGTGCTGTCGTCCAGTTCCAGCATATCCAGGCGCCGCACCGTGCCGGGCAGCGCGCCGCTACGCATGGCGTCCAGGAGAATGGCCAGGCGCGCGCCGCGCATGGCCGGGAGCAGGAGGCTGCCGGGGCGATCGCAGATCGTGACGTGGACCACTCCCGCGGGAAAATACCTGGGCAGGCCCGCCTGTTCCAGGGCCTCCGCGAGCCGCCAACCCAGATCGTCGCCCGCGACGGGCGAACCGATGCCGAGGATGCGGACCGGGTTCACCGCCGTTCCACCCGAACCTTCAGGAAATGGGTGGCGCAAGAGATGCAGGGATCGTAGTTGCGGATCACCATTTCGGCTTGCTGGCGCAGGGTCTCGTCATCCCGGTCCAGACCCAGGGTCTCCAGGGAGTGACGCAGGTCCGCCTCCATACGCGCCTGGTTCTGGCTGGTGGGCGGGACGATGCGGGCATGCAGCACCTGACCTGCGGCATCCAGATCGTAGCGGTGCCAGAGCAGGCCGCGAGGGGCCTCCGTGCACCCATAACCGATGCCGACGCGCGGTACGGCGGGGACGAAGGGCGCCTCTGGCTCGGTGTAATCTTCCAGCAGGCGGTTGGCCTCCAGAAGGGCATAATGGATCTCTGCCGCCCGCGCGACAATGCTGTGGAACATGTTGCGGCTGGGAAAAGCGATGCCGGTACGCCCCAGGGCCTCCCGGACGGGCGTATGCATGCGATCCAGATTGAGGTTGAGCCGCGCAAGGGGACCCACTAGGTAGGGGCGTCCGTCCAGCGCAGCATAGAGGGCGGTGGAGTGGGGTTCCTGATGCTCCCGGAAATGGCTTTCGTAGTCGGCGATGGGAATGTCCAGGCCGTCACTGGAGACGATGCGCCCCTCGTTCATGGGGTACTCATCCTGGTGGCGCAGGGCGACACTGACAAAGTCCTGAGGGTCGTCGGGCAGGTTCAGCGCGGCGGTCCAGGCCACCAGGGCCTCGGCCCCCGGCAGGGCGGCCCGTACCTGCTCCCGGAGTGCCGCCACCTCCGCCCGGCTGGGCGCACGGTGAAAGCCCCCCACCCGGGCGCCCACGGGATGCACCGAGCGACCGCCGAAAAAGCGGATGATCTCATTGCCCAATGCCTGGAGGGCGAGCCCCCGGCGCACGACGTCGGGATGCGCGCGCGCCATCTCGGAGACGCTGCTGCAACCCAGGAAATCGGGCGCTGCCAGCAGATGGATGTGCAGGCTGTGGCTCTGTATCCATTCGCCGCAGTAGAACACGCGGCGCATGGCCCGCACCCAGGGACCGGGTGCCAGGCCGAAGACGCCCTCGATGGCATGCACGGCGCTCATCTGATAGGCCACCGGGCAGATGCCGCAGATGCGTGCCACCATGTCCGGTATCTCCTGGTATTCCCGGCCTTCCAGGAACTTCTCGAAGAGTCGAGGCGGCTCGAAAATGCGCAGACGCAGGGTTTGAATGCGCCCGTCGTGCACTTCCAGATCCAGGGCGCCTTCCCCCTCCACCCGCGCCAGGACCGGCACGCAAAGGCTGATCTCACGGCTTTGGGTCATGGACCTGCTCCCGCCAATGGCGGCCGGCCTCGGCAAAGGCCGGGGCACCGCTGTTGATGAAAAGGAATCGCCGCGCGACGGCCTCCGGTACCAGACCGAGCCCTTCCAGGCGCCGCCCCAGCGCCGGGGCGTTGGGGTTCTCCGCCGGCCCGTAGCAGGCATAGCAATCGCGCCCGAAAAGGGGGCACAGCGCCCCGCAGCCGGTGAGCGTCACCGGCCCCATGCATGGCAGGCCCTTGGCCACCAGTACGCAGACCGCTTGACGGCGTTTACACTCCAGGCAGACTTTGTCCTTTTCGAGCGCTGGGATGACCCCGAAGAGGAGGGCCCGCACCGCCCCCAGGACCTGGCGCCCGTTCACTGGACAGCCCCACAGTTCCAAATCTACCGGCACGTGGGCAGCGATGGGGGTGGAGGTGGCCAGGCTATGGATGTGTTCGGGCTGGGCGTAGATCTCCGCAATCCAGCCGGGGCCGTCGGCCAGGTTGCGCAAGGCCTGGAGGCCGCCGGCGGTGGCACAGGCGCCGATGGTGATGAGCCACCGGCTGTTTTTGCGGATTTTCTGGATGCGCTCCTCATCTTCGGGCGTGGAGATGCTCCCCTCCATGAAGGCAATATCCACGACCGCATCCGGGTCCACGGGTCCGGCCTCGGCGAAGTGGACGATCTCCACCAGTTCGGCAAGCCGCAGCAGGTCTTCCCCCAGATTCAGGAAGGCCAACTGACAACCGTCGCAGGAGCTGAACTTATGCACCGCGAGGCGCGCTTTGGCGGTGGTCATGACGTCAAAACCCCCGCTCGCCCAGCAGGGCCTGGATTTCCGGGTAGGGGAAGACCGGGCCATCCCGGCAGACGAAGCTTCCCCCCATCTGACAATGGCCGCAATGACCGATGGCGCAGTGCATGCTGCGCTCCATGCTCAGCCACAAGTCCTCCCCCACCACGCCGCGCCGCAGCAGCTCTTGCACCGACGCCCGCATCATGGGCTCGGGGCCGCACATCATCACCAGCGCGCCGGGATCAAACTGCACCCGGTCGAAAAGAATCGTCACCGGCCCCACCTGTCCAAACCAGCCGGGGCCGGCCACGTCCGCCGCCAGCCCCACCTGCACATCGGGCAGCCGGTTCCAGGTTTCGTACTGGTCGCGCCAGATGAGGTCGTCGGTATGTTTGACCCCCTGCAGGATGGTGAGCCGCCCGAAACGTTCCCGCCGCCGCAGAACGTAGTGGATGACCGAAACCACCGGCGCACAGCCCAGCCCCCCGGTGAGGAGCACGATGTCCCGCCCTTCGGCCTGTTTCAGGGGCCAGCCCCGGCCGTAAGGCCCGCGCAGGCCCAGGCGGGCGCCTTTCTCCAGGCGCGCCAGCCCCTGGGTGACTCGGCCTACGGCACGGATGGTATGGTCGATGCGGTGCGCGTCTTCGGGATCGGAGATGATGGAAATGGGTACCTCGCCCACCCCGTACAGATAAACCATGTTGAACTGGCCCGCCTGAAAGCGATAGCGGGCCTGCATTTCCGGGTCGGTGAAGGCGAGGCGCAGGGTGAAGATGGTGGGGGATTCCTGAGTGCGCTCCAGGACCTGGACCTCGTGGGGAAGGTAAGGATCAGGCATGATCCCCTCCGCAGACGGCCGCCGCTTCCGCGGTGATGTCGATGCCCGCCGGGCACCAGGCGATGCAGCGTCCGCAGCCCACGCAACCGGAGCGACCATACTGGTCGTGCCAACTCCCGAGCTTGTGGGTCAGCCACTGGCGATAGCGCAGGCGGGTATCGGCGCGGATGACGATGCCGTGAATGGCGCTGTGCCCTTCGGTGAAACAGGAGTCCCATTGCCGGGAATGGGTACTGCTCAGGCCGTCCAGGGCGGGCTCCTCCGTCTCGGCGTGGCAGAAACAGGTAGGACAGACGGAGCTGCAGTTGGTGCAAGACAGGCAGCGCTGGGCCACATCCTCCCAGCGGGGATGGTGCAGATTGGCAAAGAGGCTGTCCCGCAGGTTGCGGGAAGGTAGGGCGCGTTGCTGCGCCAGGGCGGCAGCGACGATCTCTCCGTCAGCGGTAGCCTGCTGGGCGGGATCCAGGGCCTGGATGGGCAGTTGTCCGACCAGTATCTCGCCCTTGGGGCTCCCCGCCGTCACCATGAAGCCCTCATCGAGTTCCGCCAGCGCCAGGTCGAAACCCGACTCCGCCCGCGGCCCGTCGCCGGTGGAGGCGCAGAAGCAGGTGGCCGCGGGACGGGTGCAATGCACCGCCACCAAAAAAAGGTTCCTGCGCCGGGCTCCGTAATGGGGATCCGGGAAAGGCCCTTCCAGGAAGTGTTGGTCCTGCAGACGCAGTGCCGCGAGATCGCAGGCGCGCACGCCGATGACGGCGGTGGGCAGGGCTTCCGGTTTCTTGGGGTGAAAGGTGATGCCTCCGTCACTCCCCGCAGCGCTGGTCCAGAGGACCTCGTGAGGGGCGAAGAGTAGCGGTTTGAGGGCCTGGGGACCATTGGCCCAGGCGAAACAGCGCGGGCTCTCGTCGCGTTGGAGCCGGTACACGCCCGGCTGCTGATGGTCGTGGACTCCCCGCGGCAGATCGTCGGTGCTGCCTAGTTCTTCATAGGTGATGGCGCCGTCCCGCACCTTGGGACCCAGACAGAGATAGCCCGCCGCAGTCAGGGCGGTCAGCAGGTGCTGGAAGTCGGGGCGGGGAAGAAAGCCGGGTGCTGCCATGGTGATGCAGACTCCCTGTGACCGGTGGATAACGACATAGTATAGACGGAGTGCGCCGCATGAACCGC
>NZ_JABBDR010000071.1 GCF_018854495.1 Acidithiobacillus ferruginosus | reverse complement strand
AGAGATGTAATGGATGCCTCCCCCTACAGGACCGGCAGCGGGGTGCTTCAGAAGGGAGTCACCGCTTGATCCGGACGGCATCAAGGTGCCAAGGTGGAAATTTATCCACGGTAAGGACAAGGAGGACTCGTCATGCAGGTTACAACATACGGATTGGATTTGGCAAAAAGGGTCATGCAACTGCACTGGGTAAACCTGGAGACCGGCGAGATTCACCGCAAACAGTTGAAGCGCCGTGCACTCCTGGAGTTTTTCGCCAACCGCCAACCGGGAATCGTGGCGATGGAGGCTTGCGGTAGCGCCCACTATTGGGGACGGGAATTGCGTAAGCTGGGGCATGAGGTCCGCTTGATTGCTGCCCAGTTTGTGCGGCCTTTCGTGAAGACCAACAAGACCGATGCAGCGGATGCAGCAGCCATCTGGGAAACCGTACAGCGGCCTGATATGCGCTTTGTGGCGGTCAAGAGTGAAGAGCAGCAATCCATCTTGTCGCTCCACCGTATCCGGGAGCAACTCATCAAGATCCGCACAATGCAGGTGAACCAGATCCGGGGCTTGCTCTATGAATTTGGCGCTGATCTGCCGCAAGGTCGCCAGAAGGGCCTGAAAGAAGTGCCGGATGCTTTGGCCGACTTGGAAGAATCCCTATCGCCCCTGCTTCTGGACACCGTTCGCCAGCAATTAAAACGGCTTGAAGAGATGGACAAGGATATTGCCGATATCGAAAAGCGATTGACCCTGTGGAAGAAAAACCAGGAAGTGGTGACGCGATTGATGGCGATTCCTGGCGTGGGGTTCCTGACGGCAACCGCCATTATCGCCACCGTAGGCGATATGAAATCCTTTCGGTCAGGGCGGGAGTTTGCGGCGTTTCTGGGATTGGTTCCCCGCCAGAGTGGAACCGGTGGCAAGGTTCGGTTGCTGGGCATCAGTAAACGCGGAGACAGCTATCTGCGAAAGCTGCTCACCCACGGGGCACGGGCAGTCGTGAGTCGCCAGATCAAGAACCGGAACCCCTGGATGGACAAGCTGCTCTGCCGACGGCCCCACAACGTGGTCGTCGTGGCACAGGCCAATAAGATGGCCAGAACGATTTGGGCGCTATTGGTGCGAGACAGTACCTACGACGCGAATCACGCGACGATAAAAACCGCCGCATAGTACGGTATTACAGAATTGTTGAACTTCAACATAAGGAGTTGCGCAGGCTGATACACGATTGATGGCAAAACAGGTCAGACCGCGAGAAAGAGAACCTGGAATCCCTTTGTTCCTTGAGAACGTTTCAGAGATAAGGACTTTCCCGGCGGATTTCATCAGGGTCAGCAGGAATAAACCTGCATTAAAGACCGGATATAAGGCTGCAACTCGACCTCAACATGCCAGACATCAGATATCACTTGCACAAACGGAGGCATCCATATAAGGG
>NZ_JABBDR010000070.1 GCF_018854495.1 Acidithiobacillus ferruginosus | reverse complement strand
CGCATTTGCCCGCTCATGTTGCCGAAGCGTGTAGGGGTGCCGAAAATGATTGCATCATAGTCTGCGAGATCATCGGGGTGCGCCTCCGGCGCGGCTTGGTCGGTTTTGGCGTGAACAGCAGCCAAGGTTTCCGCCGGCAGGCTTTCCGGCACCCGCTTGATATCCACCGTCACGCCGGAGACGTCCCGTGCGCCTTCGGCAATGGCCCCGGCCATGGTTTCGATATGCCCCCAGAGGCTGTGATA
>NZ_JABBDR010000007.1 GCF_018854495.1 Acidithiobacillus ferruginosus | reverse complement strand
CCACCGCCGGTGGACAGTTGGGCCACGCGCTGTTCTACGGCTTGTATGGCCTTTTGGGTAGCAGCTACCAAGGGACCCGGCGCCGTAAAGAATGGCGGACCGGACAATTGCCAGTCGATGGTGTAGCGCATGGCGGAGGCGTCAAGGATTTTGTGGACCCCTGCCTGCAAAGATTCCGGCGTGGACTCCGTGGAAAAACGAAAATTAAAATCCGCCTGCAACTGGCCGGGAATGACGTTGTTAGCCCCGGTACCCGCGTGGATATTGGAGAACTGCAAGCGGGTAGGCGGGAAAAAATCATTCCCCGCATCCCAGGACTGATCCACGAGATCCGCGAGTGGGCGGAAGGCGCGGTGGATGGGATTATCGGCCTTGTCAGGGTAAGCCACATGGCCCTGTATGCCGTGTACCGTCAGGCGCCCGTTGAGCGAACCGCGCCGACCATTTTTGATGACGTCCCCCAGCACCTTTTCGGAGGAGGGCTCGCCTACCACGCACCAGTCGATGGTCTCCCCATGCTCCCGCAGCCAGTCCACCACATGACGGGTGCCGTGGGTGGCGATGCCTTCTTCATCGGAGGTGATCAGAAAGGCCAGACGACCGGAATGCCCCGGATGCAGGGCGACAAAACGCTCTGCGGCGACCACCATGGCGGCGAGACTGCCCTTCATGTCGGCAGCACCACGCCCATAGAGCATGCCGTCGCGGATGACCGGCTGAAAGGGGTCGCTTTGCCATTCCGCGAGTGGGCCGCTGGGGACTACATCCGTATGCCCCGCAAAACAAAGTCGTGGACCGGCGCCACCTCGCTCCGCCCAGAAGTTCTCCACCCCGTTGGCAGGCAGACGCGTCACCCGAAAACCCACAGCCTTCAGCCGGGCGATCATCAGATCCTGACAGCCTGCATCCTCCGGGGTCACCGAAGGGCGGGAAATCAGGTCTTCAGCCAGTTCCAGCACGGCGCTCTTGCCCACGGGGCACTCCCTCAGATATCGCGGAGAATGGCGTTGATGCCCACTTTGCCAAGAGTCTTGGCATCCACCTGCTTGACGATGACCGCGCAGTAGAGGCTGTAGCTGCCGTCATTGGAGGGCAGGCTGCCGGAAACCACCACCGAACCGGCGGGCACCCGTCCATAGGTGATTTCGCCGGTTGCACGATCATAAATGCGCGTGCTGGAGCCGATAAAGACGCCCATGGAGATGACCGAACCCTCTTCAACGATCACGCCTTCCACCACTTCCGAGCGGGCACCGATGAAACAGTTGTCCTCGATGATGGTGGGGTTGGCCTGTAAGGGCTCCAGCACGCCACCGATGCCGACACCGCCAGACAGATGCACATGTTTGCCGATCTGGGCGCAGGAGCCGACCGTCGCCCAAGTGTCCACCATGGTACCCTCATCCACATAGGCACCGATATTGACAAAAGACGGCATCAGCACGCAGTTACGACCGATAAAGGCGCCGCGCCGCGCCGTGGCAGGGGGCACCACCCGAAAACCACCGGTGCGGAAATCGTTGCTGTTATAATCGGCGAACTTGCCCGGCACCTTGTCGTAAAAATTGGTCTCGGCCCCCGGAATCCGTGCATTATCCTGCAAACGGAAGGAGAGCAGCACCGCCTTCTTGATCCACTGATGGGTGATCCATTGGCCATCGCGCTTTTCGGCGACCCGCAGGACGCCCTTGTCCAGTCCTTCGATGGTCTGATGCACGGCTTCCCGAAGCTCTGCGGGGGCCTGTTTGGGGGAAATCTCCGCACGATTTTCCCACGCGGCGTCGATTATGGTGGCAAGACTCTGGCTCACACGAACTCCTTGATTAATGGTTGTTAATAGTGGAAATGGGATGCTGTTCCATAAAGCGACGTATGCGCTGCAGACCCTCGACACAATCTTCCAGGCTGCCAACCAGCGCGATGCGGACCCTATCCTGGCCAGGGTGGACGCCGTGGGCATCTCTCGCGAGATAAGCGCCGGGCAGACAGCGCACATGTTCCGCCGCATAGAGGGCGCGCACGAAGGCTTCGCCATCGCCGACCCGCGGCCAGAGATAAAAGCCACCGGCGGGTGTCTCGATGGGTAATAGCCCACCGAGAATGTCATGGGCGGCGGCGAATTTGCGGGCATAATCGGCGCGAGTGTGCTGCACGTGCTGCTCGTCCTGCCAGGCGACGATGGCTGCGGCCTGGATGAAGGGTGGGGTGGCCGCACCCAGATAGGTGCGGTAACGAATGAAGGCCTGAAGAATATCGGCATCACCCGCCACAAAGCCACTGCGCGCACCGGGAATGCTGGAGCGCTTGGAGAGACTATGAAAAGCCAGCACCTGCGCCAGGCTGCCCGTCGCTGCCGCCGCTTCCAGAATGCCGGCGGGTGCCTGGCCTTCGGGATACAGTTCGCTATAGCACTCATCGGCGGCGAGCACGAAGCCATGTTGCCGGGCTTTGCGGATCAGCCAGCCCAGGGTCTCCAGTGACAGGGTCGCCCCGGTGGGGTTATGGGGCGAGTTGATGTAGAGCAACGCGCAGCGTGCCCAGACCGATTCCTCTATCGCGAGAAAGTTCGGCTGCCCGCTCGCATCGCAGTTCAGATAATAGGGTTGCGCCCCCGCCAGCAGGGCGGCGCCTTCATAGATCTGGTAGAAGGGATTGGGTAACAAGACCAGGGGCTTGGGGGCCTGACAAGGCGGCAGCACCGCCTGCGCGATACTGAACAGGGCCTCGCGGCTGCCGTTGGCGGGGATGATGTGCCGCTCCGGATCCAGAAAACCGGCGGGCAAGGCAAAGCGCCGGGTTGCCCAGTCCGCGAGGGCCCGGCGCAAACGCAGATCGCCCAGCACCTTGGGATACTCGGCGAGACCATGCAGGTGCTCGATGATCGCTTCACTGACTATGGCTGGCGCCGGGTGGCGTGGTTCCCCGATGGAGAAGTCGATGGGCTCCTTTGCTGGCGGTGTTGTTCCCGTCAGCAGCGCGCGCAAGCGCTCGAAAGGGTAGGCCTGCAAGGTCTCCAGCAGGGGATTCATGGAATCTGTCGTCATAGGATGCGATTCTGGGGCAAGGACGGCGGTGATGACAAGCCCCGAAACTTTCCCGGAGCAGCCGCCGGATTCCGCATGACGCTAAAGGGCTGGGATTTTGCCGGGTTATGCAGGACAATGCGGCGGGATTGAAATCGCCTTTTTCCGGATGGGACCACCGATATTCACCAGAACAGTCAGCCTGCCTCTGCGCTCCGCCAGAGCTTTCCCGCCATAGCCCTGCTGCTCGGTTCCAGCCTATGGGGCGTACTCTGGTGGCCGCTCCGCTATTTTCATGGAGCAGGACTGCATGGCGCGTGGCTGATTTTTACCGTTTACCTACTGCTGGCGCTTCCAGCCGGGTTGTGGTCCTGGCGCCGTCGTCATGAGCTGCGGCAGCACGGACGCACTCTGGTCGGACTGTTCCTGCTTGGTGGCTGGACCAATGTGGCTTTCATGCTGGCGCTGGTGCATGGCGAGGTCGTCCGTATTTTGCTGCTCTTTTATCTATCACCGGTGTGGGCCATTTTTTCCGCACGGATTTTTTTGAAGGAGGCGATCGGCTGGCGCGGCGTCCTTGCGGCTCTGCTGGCGGTAGCCGGGTCGGCTCTGGTGGTCAGCAATGGCGGGGGGTTTTCTTTTGCGGACCTCGATATGAATGACTTGCTTGCCATATCATCGGGCCTCGCCTTCGCCCTGAGCAACGTCATTCTGCGTGCGGATACGGCACTCGGTGATGTGCATCGCGCCACTGCAGTATGGTGGGGCTGTGTGCTGCTTGCCTTGCCTTTTGCGCTTTTTCAGCGGTTACCGGCACTACCCCTGCCGGAATATGGTTATCTGCTGGCCTTTTCCTGGCTGTGGATTGCCGGGGCGACGGTGGCGGTGCAATTCGGTGTCGCGCGGATGCCGGTGAGCGTTTCGGCGGTGATTATGCCTTTTGAGGTCATCGTGGGTGCACTATCGGCCTGGTGGTTAGCCGGGGAAGCACCGACGCTCCTCGAATCGTTCGGGGGTGTGCTGATACTGACGGCGGCGCTTCTGCAGATTACCCGCAGCCAGGGGCATCCGGTTTTACTCGGGGGCGTCGAAATGGAGAAGGGCGAACGCTAACTGTTCACTGCGCTGGATGATTTGGTCGGCACCCCAGTGCTGCGGGTCGTTACCGGCCTCGAGGTAGCCCCAGGCTGCTGCCCAGCAGCGGGTTCCCGCGCCCCTACCTGCTGCCATATCGCGCGGATCGTCGCCGATCATGAGGCTGCGGGCCGCGCTGGCCCCCATCTCGGCGAGGGCGCGGGTGACCGGCAGTGGATCAGGCTTGGCGTGCATCGTCGTGTCGCCGCTGACGATGGCGGCGGGGGCAACGGGCAGTTTGAGCGCGCTCAGCAAAGGCAGGGTCAGAAACCCCGGTTTATTGGTTACAACACCCCATGCCATGCCGCGCTCCGACAGGGTCGTCAGTGCTTTTGCCATACCCGGGAAAAGGGTGCTCCGTTCGCAGATATGGGCGGCATAAATTTCCAGAAACTCCGCTCGCAGGGGCGCAAAATCCGGGTCCTCCGGCTGCACCTGAAAAGCTACCCGCAAAAGGCCGCGGGCGCCCTGGGAAGCGACCGGGCGGAGCATTTCCAGGGGTAGAGCCGGCAACCCGCGTTCGATACGCATCCGGTTGGCTGCGGCACCGAGATCGGGAGCCGTATCCACCAGGGTGCCATCGAGATCGAAAAGTACGGCCGCCTGTTCAGACATCCGGGACTGCTTTGCGCGCCTGACTCAGGTAGTTGACGCTGACATCATCGCTCAGACGCCCGCGGTGGCGGATCGGATCAAAGTGCATGCCCTTGAGGGCCATGGTCTGCAGGTGACTTTGGTGGGTCATGGCCAACAACTCGCTGGGCCGGATGAACTTCCGATAGTCGTGGGTTCCGCGCGGGAGCAGCCCAAGCACGTATTCGGCACCGACTATGGCCATCAGATAGCTTTTTGGGCCGCGATTGAGGGTGGCAAAAAAGGCATCTCCGCCGGGACGTAGCATGCGGGCGCAAGCATCCACCACGGCGGCGGGGTCCGGCACATGCTCCAGCATTTCCATGCAGGTCACCACGTCGTAATACTCCGGTTTTTCCGTAGCCAGATCCTCGACGGCGATCTGCCGGTAGTCGATGTGGAGATGGTTGGCATCCGCATGGGCGCGCGCCACGTCCAGGCCGTCCTCCGCGAGATCGATCCCCGTAACCTCCGCCCCCTGACGCGCCATGGCTTCGGCG
>NZ_JABBDR010000069.1 GCF_018854495.1 Acidithiobacillus ferruginosus | reverse complement strand
ATACCAGCAGCGAAACCACCCGCGCCTTGGCCAGAACCCAGAGGTCGCGAAGAAAAGACGGCCGTGCCCGGGGACCAGAAAGATCGCCAATGCCGTCGCTGTGTAATCCTTCTTTTAACATGACGCTAGGACCTCCGGAATTCGTGCGGTCAGTGCATCATGCCAGGCATAATCATCGTGCGCAGATACAATTGCGAGAACATCCACCAGGTCAACCCGATGGTAATCAGAAAAAGCGGCATGAACAGCACCAGCGCCACGGTATTCCAGATGTTGTGTTCGGAAACATCGATATGCAGCAGGAAGTAGATCTGCGCAATAATCGCTATGCCCGCGCAGACCGCGATGACCATCAGCAGACCGAATGGCGGCACGGCATGCGATGCCACCAAAAAAGTAGCGACGAACATCAGGATGCTGGAAATCGCGAACCCTGAAAAATATCCCCGGGAAGTGGACATCTGTACTTCCGGATGCAATGTCGGATCATCGTGACCGTGACTCATGACATATATCCCCACAAATAAACGAACACAAACACAAATACCCAAATAATCGCCTGCAAATGCCAGAACATGCGCAACGTCAGCAAACGACCCACCACATCCGTGGTGAAGCCTTTGGCCAGCACCTGAGCCATCATCACCAGAATCCAGATCAACCCGAAGAAAACATGGGCGGCATGCACCTGGGTCAGGATGATAAATGCCGACATACCGCCACTGGTCGCCACGGTGATACCCGATGACGCGAGATGGGTCATGTCATGGATATCCAGCGCCAGAAACAGCACACCCAACACGAAGGCCGCGAGCAATCCGTTGATCACCCCGCTTTTGTTCTTGTGCTTGAGTGCATTCATCGCCAAACCATAAGACAGCACGCTGACAAACAGCGCCATGGTCTGGGCAAAGGTGTACCAAGGCTTTACAAAGTCGGCGGGGGTGGGCCCGCCGGAATAACTGTGCTGGTAGCTCAGTACGCCATAAGCGGCAAAAAGTGTCGCGAACAGCATGCCGTCACTCAGCAGATACATGAAATAACCAAAAGTACGGGTCGAGATCACGTCGTGCTGATAGTGACTTTTATCCCATAATTCAGCCGTTTTCGGATCCACATTACTGCCATGAGAACTCATAAAAACTCCTCGATCTGTCATTCCTTGACGGTGGCCGATATCCCAGCCACCACCTGTCGGTGTGTTGTGTCATCAACTGCGGTGATCCAACCCCCCCGTTGAACCAGGCTGCGAAGCCAGTGACGGCAGATCGGAGCGCGCATAGGCGATCGCCTCGCCCAGTACGCCGCTGCCTACCCGATGCTGCTGTTTACCTATCCGTGCTTCCCGGCGCATGGCGGCTTTTTCCATTTGTTCCAGTTCTGCCGCGGTAATGATGTAACCCGGATCACCCTTGAAGGAGCGGTAGATGACGAGTGCAATGATAGCCAGCAGAGAGAAGGCACAAAGCCACCAGATACGCCATACCAGGGCGAAACCCAGCACAAAGGTTAGGCCGCCGAGGACAATGGCCACACCGGTATTATTGGGCATATGGATATCTTCATAGTGATCGGGCTGGACGTGATCGATGCCATTGTCACGCCGCCAGGCCACTTCATCACGCGCATTGACGTGCGGCAGTACGGCAAAGTTATAAAATGGCACGGGAGAATGGGTAAGCCATTCCAGCGAGCGGGAGGTACCCCAGGCATCCGCGCCAACCTGGTTGCTCGCATGATCGCGGACACTGACATAAAGCAGCGCAAAAAATGCGAGGACGGAGAGCGTATACACCACGATGCCGAATTCCATCACCAGCAGATAAGGATGCCAAGCGGTGTTGAACACATAATCCAGACGCCGGGTCATACCCATGAAACCGAGCATGTACATCGGCACGAACACCAGCGCCGTACCGGCAGAAAAGAGCCAGAACATGGTCTTTGCCCAGAACTCATTCAGCTTGAAACCGAAGACCTTGGGAAACCAGTAGATCACCGAAGCAAAAATGGCGTACACAATCGTCAGCAGCATGGAGTGGAAATGCGCGACCACGAAAACGCTGTTGTGGACCATGTAATTGATGGCCGGAACCGCCAGCATCATACCCGTCAATCCGCCTACCAGCAGCAGGAAAAGCGCGCCGATGGCCCACAGCATGGCGGCGTTGAAAGTCAGGCGCCCGCGATACATGGTGAATGCCCAGTTGAACACCTTCACACCCGTAGGAATGCCGACCAGCATGGTGGCCACACTGAAGGCGCTGTTGACGTAGGGCCCGGCGCCCATGGTAAAGAAGTGATGCAGCCAGACCAGCCAGGAAACGCCGGCAATGGCCATACTGGCGAGCACCATGGTCATGTAGCCAAACAATGGTTTTTCGGAAAAGGTCGGAAAGATTTCCGACATCATGCCGAAGGCCGGAAGAATCACGAAATAGACTTCCGGATGGCCCCATATCCAGAATAGATTGGTATAGAGCATCAGATTGCCACCCAGACCCGCCGTGAAGAAATGCGCGCCCAGATACCGGTCTGCAGCAACCAACGCAAGTGCCACCTGCAGTGCCGGGAAAGAAGTCAGGGCAATCACGTTCGACGCCAGCGAAGCCCAGACAAAGATCGGCAAACGACCCCAGGTCATGCCCGGCGCGCGCATCTTGATGATGGTCGCCAGAATGTTGATGCCGCCCAAGGTGGTCCCCAGCGCCAGCAACTCCATGGTCCATATCCAGTAGTCCACACCCACGCCCGGGCTGTATTGCAACTCGAAGATCGGTGCATAACCGAACCAGCCGTTGTGCGCGAAATCACCCACGAACAGGGAAATCATGATCAACGCCCCGGCTGCCGCGGTGAACCACAGCCCCAACGCATTCAGGTAGGGGTAGGCCATGTCCCGGGCGCCGATCTGAATGGGCACGATGATGTTCATGAAGCCGACGAGCAACGGCGTGGCCGCCAGCAGAATCATGATCACCCCGTGGGCACTGTAGACCTGCCCGAAATGGAACGGAGTCAGATAACCGTGCGTCGCACCGAATACTCCCGAGGAATGCGGGCCTACCGCCCAGGCCTGCTGCGTCCGGATCATCAGACCATCAATGAAACCCCGGAACAGCATCACCAGACCGATGAGGATGTACATCACCCCCAGTTTTTTGTGATCCACGGTGGTCAGCCATTCCTTCCACAGGTAGGTCCATTTCCCGTAGTACGTGATCAGACCCAGCACCAGAACGGCCCCGATGACCACCGCGACAAATAGCGGCGCCAGGATGGGGTTGTCGTATGGAATCTGAGACCAGGCAAGGCGCCCCAGCATGGGGTTCCAGCCCCCGGCTAAATCTACGAGCATCTGTCAATTCTCCTGTTGTTAGTCGCGGTGTTCGGCGTTCTGCTTCTGCATATACGCCACCATGTTTTCCGTCATCATCGGCGGGATGGGCCAGGTTTTACCCTTCATGACCTCGTCGACGACATGGTCGAACAAGCCGTCCGGCACCGACGAGAAATAGGCCACCTTATGATGCACATTGATATAAGGGTCGGCGTAGTCATTGAAGCTGGCGTAGGTCATGGATGTCGGAGATTGCTGCACCTTCCGCACCCACTCGCGGAAGTCGGCCGACTTCACTATCTTGGTCTTGAAAGTCATCCAGGAGGTACCCGCGCCGGCATAGTCCGAAGCGATGCCCTGGTATTCCCCGACATGGTTGCTTTCCAGGGCGTTTTTCGTACGCATGCCGGGCATTACGTCGATCATGCCCACCAGTTGCGGAATGAAGAATGTCGTGGTCACCGCAGAGGAGGTCAGACGGAAAAATACCGGGGTATGCGCGGGCAGCACCAGATCGTTGGCCACGGCCATATGATACTGCGGGTATACAAAAAGCCACTGCCAGTCGGTCGCGATGACATCCACCTCGACCGGATCACTTACGGGTTTCAGATGGTTGGTAATGACCGTCGGATTATATGGATTTATCTCGAAGGTGCCGGTTACCGCAAAATAGGACAAAAAGCCGACGGCAATGATGGGGATACCCCAGACAACCACTTCAATGGTGTTGGAATGGGACCAGGTAGGGTCATATTTCCCCCGGTTTTTGCCCTTCTGGTAGCGCCACATGAACCAGATCACCAGGAGCGCCGTCAGGCCGACGATGCCGCCCATGATCCCGACATCCACCAGCAGATAAAACAGGTTGGTATCGGCCATCAACCCTTTGGGATCAAATATCCAAAAGGGGGTACCCGCGCAGCCACTGAGCAACAGAATCGGCGCGAGGGCGGCATGGCGGCACCCGTTTTTGAGGTTATTCCTCCACTTCACTTGCATTGATATTTCTCCCTGACGGACTTCAGACCATCCGCGATATGACAGGATAGCGATCACTATCCGATTACCTTTCCCGACACTGCATGCAGATCAGAATTTCTATGGGCTTCCATGGCACAGCGGCCACCGAACCACGGTGCCCGGACTCCGGCGATTCCGCGGCAGGCCGACATTGGCACCAGTTTTCACCACTTTCATAAATCATATAAATTTGTACTATTACTGCCTATTGATTACCTGGCAGTAAAACTAGTGCAGGCAGGGGCGCAAAGCAATAGAGATTTGCCTCAAATATTTTTGGGCTTATGTAAATAGTATTAGTGATGCGCACGCGCCCAAAAGATAAATTATAATATTACCGTTATCTTATGAATATGCAGCCGCAAACCACTGATGGAACAAACAGTTGGTTAATGTTCACTCATGAAATATAACACTACTACAAACTCTATGTTTGTTTATTAGAATAATTTAATATTCATTACTGGAAGCTCACAAAGAAATTTCCCCCGGATAATTTTTAAAAATATAAAACCATCTGTGAGTATTTTTAACGTAAAAAACCATGTTTCATATCTCTGCAGAACGGCGCTTGTTTCCCCGAAAATATCCACTCCGTCCTCCTGCAATCGAAAATCCGAGGATGACCCGGCACCGTACGGATAAAGCCGGGTCTCTCCGTATCTGCGCATTTCTGCACGAAAACAGCCGGCGCCCCGGCAGAAGTCGCCCTTTTCTTGCCTGCTGGCCATGCTAAACTCTGGCCATGACTACCCGGCCTTTCGTCCTTATTCTGCTCAGCGCGGCGCGACGTCTTCGCCTCGATGACGGCACCGAGGTTGCTACCGGATTCTGGGCCGAAGAGCTGGTGACACCCTGGCAGATACTGCGCGAAGCAGGATGGCAACCGCACATCGCCACTCCGGGCGGGGTGCGGCCGTCGGTCGATGCCGAGAGTCTCGAGCCCGCCGCTCTTGGGGGCGATACCCGAAAGGCCGCCCGGTTATGCGACGCCGTGGCGCAGATAACGGACTTCACCACACCTGCTGATTTGAATGCGCTGACGGGCGAGGATCTGGATGCCTTGGCCGGTGTTTTCATTCCCGGCGGCAATGGGCCGCTCATGGACCTCTGCCGGGCACCGGCGATGGACCGCTTGCTGCGCTACTGCCTGGCGACGGCAAAGCCCGTCGCCACCCTCTGCCACGGCAGCGCAGCACTCCTCGCCACCTGCGGCGGGGCCGACCGTTCGCCTTTCCTGGGGCAACGGGTAACCTGCTTCAGTGCGGCAGAAGAATCGGCAACAGCGCTGGCCGGGCGTTGGCCTTATACCCTCGAAGACCGGCTCCGGCAGGAAGGCTTCCTGGTCAGCGTCAGCGTTCCGTGGCAAAGCCATGTGGTCACGGACCACCTCATCCTCAGCGGCCAGAATCCGGCCTCTGGGGCCGCACTTACCCATGCTTTCATGCAACGCCTCACCTCCACCCCAACACAGAAAGGAAAAGCACATGAATACTGATGCACTCAAAAAAATGGCGGCCGAAGCCGCTCTGCGCTATATCCAGCCCGGCATGGTCGTCGGGGTGGGCACTGGCTCCACCACCAACTTCTTCATCGAAGCACTGGGCGCCGCCAAGATTCATGTGGACGGCTACGTCGCGTCCAGCATCGCCACCGAAAACCGCCTCAAGGCACAGGGCCTCCGTGTACTCGAACTGAACGCCAC
The DNA here is from genome assembly GCF_018854495.1 of Acidithiobacillus ferruginosus. Taxonomy (GTDB): domain Bacteria; phylum Pseudomonadota; class Gammaproteobacteria; order Acidithiobacillales; family Acidithiobacillaceae; genus Acidithiobacillus; species Acidithiobacillus ferruginosus. Next base: position 15,852 of record NZ_JABBDR010000069.1, on the reverse strand, counting down.
GGGCGATATTCCGGTCTATATTGACGGCGCTGACGAAGCCGACCCCCATTTCCGCCTCATCAAGGGCGGCGGCGGTGCCCTTACCCGCGAAAAGATCGTTGCCAGTGCCGCCCGGCTCTTCGTGTGCATTGCGGATGATGGCAAGGATAAACCCATGCTCGGCAAATTCCCCCTGCCTGTGGAAGTGATTCCATTTGCCCGCAGCTTTGTCGCCCGGCAACTGGTGAAGATCGGCGGCAGCCCCACCCTGCGTAGCGGTATCACCACGGACAACGGCAATGTCATCCTCGACGTCACCGGACTCGATTTCTCCGATCCATTGCGGATGGAAGAAACCATCAATGCGATCCCGGGGGTGCTGGACAATGGCATCTTTGCCCATCGGCGTGCGGATGTGATGCTGTTCGGCAGCGCCGGCGGCGTCATCGAACGCAAGGCGTAAGCGCCAGCGGATCCTGAATGGAGGGATAGTATGGAAGGCGAAATAGACCACCGCAGTACCCGCCGAGACTTCGTGCACAGCGAACTGCATCGCAAGGATCTGAATCCCGATCCTTTTCATCAGTTTTCCGCCTGGCTGGCGGCAGCGATCGCGGCACACAACTTTGATGCAACAGCGATGGCACTGGCGACAAGCGATGCGGAGGGGCATCCCGACGTGCGAATCGTGCTTCTCAAGCATTTTGACGAAAGCGGTCTGTGCTGGTACACCGATCAGCGCAGCCCCATGGGACAGCAACTCGCGGCCAACCCGCAGGCAGCCGCGGTGTTTTACTGGCCGGAAAACGACCGGCAGGTGCGGGTGCACGGCGCCGTCGAAAAACTCAGCGATGTCGAGGCGGATGCCTATTTTCAGCAACGTCCCGAAGGCAGCCGCTTTGCCGCTGCCGCTTCCGAGCAGAGTCAGCCCATCGCCAGTCGCGCAGCACTGGAGCAGCGCGTAGCGGCCTTACGGGCCCGTTATCCCGCCGGGGACGTCCCGCGCAACCCCGCCTGGGGCGGCTACCGTCTGCAGCCGGAACACTTCGAGTTCTGGCAAGGGCGCCGCAGCCGGTTGCACGACCGTTTCCGTTACAGCCGTCCGGCCGATACCGGCGGTGCGTGGGTGATTCAGCGGCTGATGCCCTGAAGAAAGCGGCGCGGCGCTAAAACGACTCCAGCCGCGCCGAGTAGTCCACCACGATCATCCGGTAGATGTGCTCCCCCAGTTGCACATGGGCGGACTGCGGGGCACCGATACGGATGGTGTTACCCCCCGCCACACTCAATCCCGAGGGCCCGAAGTGCTCCTGCTCGATGAGGTCATTGAGCAGTGCCACCAACTCCTCCCGGGGTGCCGAGGCGGTATTGTCGATCAACCTGCACGGCTTACCCCGTTTGGTCATACCCTCCAGGATGACCGCACCGGAACACAGGGGTGGCAAACCATTCTCTTCCACTATCGGTGATTCCTGAACCATGTTTTCCCGCTCCTGAGTCCTCAATCCCGAAATAACCAAGGTGCCATTTGCCGTCGCCGTGCCTCATAGACCCGGATGGCGTTGTCCTGCTGCAGGGTGAGCTGAATGTCATCCAGACCATGCATCAGTTTGTGCTTGTGGCCCGCATCCATGGGGAAGGCGTAGCGGCTATCGCCCATGGTCTGTACCTCCTGCGCGGGCAGGTCGATGCGCAGACGGTAGCCGGGGTTCGCCGCCACTTCATGGAAGAGATGATCTACCACATCCATGGGCAGGCGTACCAGCAGGATGCCATTCTGTACGCAATTATTGGCGAAAATATCGGCGAAACTCGGGGCAATCACTGCCCGAAAGCCATAATCCGCCAAGGCCCAGGGTGCGTGTTCCCGGCTGGAACCACAGCCGAAGTTTTCCCGAGCCAACAGGATCTGTGCACCCGCATAGGCGGGCTGATTGAGCACGAAATCCGGGTTGTTTACCTGCTTTCCATCCCGTTCCAGATAACGCCAGGCGTCAAAGAGGTGTTTACCCAGCCCCTTGCGTTCGATGGTCTTGAGGAATTGCTTGGGGATAATCGCATCGGTGTCCACGTTGGGACGATCCAGCGGCGCAACCACCGCTTCTACTACGGTAAAGGCTTCCATTATCTCTCCATCCGACGCTGTATGACATACTCCAGGGCGGCACATTCTGCTGACCAGCCACGGATTGCCGCAAAAACACCGATCTCCACCATGCCCAGACTGCACAAGCCCAAGGCGAGGCGCAGTAACCAGGACCGCGCGCGTTTTTTAGTGCATGACCCAGTCACGCACATCCACAAAATGGCCGGCAATGGCAGCCGCTGCGGCCATGGCGGGGCTCACCAGGTGGGTCCGTCCTCCAGCACCCTGACGCCCTTCAAAATTGCGATTACTGGTGCTCGCGCAACGCTCCCCCGGCTCCAGGCGATCGGCGTTCATGGCCAGACACATGGAGCAGCCCGGCTCCCGCCATTCAAAACCGGCATCCCGGAAGATGCGGTCCAGGCCTTCGGCTTCCGCCTGCGCCTTGACCAGACCGGAACCCGGCACTACCAGCACCGCCTTGACCGACGCAGCCTTGTGATGACCTCTGGCAACCGCCGCCGCCGCACGCAAATCTTCAATGCGGGCATTGGTGCAGGAGCCGATGAATACCTTGTCCAGTGCTATCGAAGAGATGGGGGTTGCAGCCGCCAGATCCATATAAGCCAGCGCATCACTCCAGCCCTTGCGCCGCACCGGGTCCTTTTCCAGTGCAGGGTCAGGGACCTGCGCAGAGATATCCACCACCATCTCCGGGCTGGTGCCCCAAGTGACCTGGGGGGCCACGTCCGTGGCCTCCAGACGAATCTCCGCGTCGAACTGCGCATCCGGGTCGCTGTGGAGCTCGCCCCAGGCCGCAACCGCCTGATCCCAGATCTTGCCGACCGGGGCATAGGGGCGGCCACGCAGATAATCGATGGTGACGGCATCTACGCCCACCATACCCGAGCGCGCACCTGCTTCAATGGCCATATTGCACAAGGTCATACGGCCTTCCACCGACAGCGCATGCACCGCAGGTCCGGCAAACTCGATGGCGTAGCCGGTGCCACCCGCCGTACCGATTCGCCCGATGATGGCCAGCACCAGATCTTTCGCGGTCACCCCATTGCCCAGCTCACCCCCCACCCAGATGCGCATGGATTTGGATTTGCGCGCCCACAGGCACTGGGTCGCCAGCACGTGCTCCACTTCGGTGGTGCCGATCCCGAAGGCCAGCGCCCCCAACGCCCCATGGGTCGCCGTGTGGGAGTCCCCACAGACCACCGTCATGCCCGGCAGGGTCAAGCCCTGTTCCGGCGCAATGACGTGAACAATGCCCTGACGCTTATCGTGCATACCAAATTCTTCAATGCCGAACTCCGCACAGTTCCGGTCAAGGGTATCCACCTGCAAGCGTGAAGTGGCATCGGCAATCCCTGCAGCGCGATCCGTGGTCGGCACGTTGTGGTCGGCCGTTGCGATATTGGCGTCCGTGCGCCACACCTTGCGGCCCGCCGCCCGCAGCCCGGAAAAGGCCTGCGGGCTGGTCACTTCGTGCAACAATTGACGGTCGATATAGAGCAATACCCCGCCGTCCTGCTCCGTATGGACCACATGGCTTTCCCATAATTTATCGTAGAGCGTTTTTGCAGACACCTCGTTGTCTCCTCAGAAAGTTGTCGTTTCCGGTCCAGCGACGGACCGCGTCAAGCGGACGGGGATACCGCCTCTATCCAGGCCGCATCTATGGCACAGTCGTTGTTCGGCTGAATGGCGAAATAGTCCCGCACCTCGGTGGCGGCATGCGCGCAAAGACTGCGGATCGCGGCGACCCGCAGCTCCGGGGTCCGCATGCGCGCAATCCAACTCTCAAAGCGCAAAGGCAATTTCCAGGCCTGGTGGTCGCTGACAACAAAACCCGCCCCGACCAGCATGCCTTCCCATTCAGAGCACCGATAATCGCGCACATGGGAGGCATCCCGCAAGACTTCCATGCTTTGCAGCAGGGTATCCAGCAGCGGTGTTTCCGGTGCGATAACATCAATCACCACCAGCCTGCCCTCCGGTTGGAGCACCCGCCGCACTTCCCTCAGGGCACGCGGCACATCCGCCCAGTGGTGCGCCGAGAAACGGGTCACCACCAGATCAAAGCAGGCATCGGCGAAAGGCAAAGTTTCCACCACGCCTTGCTGTGTCCGCACATTCGCCAGCTTGCGCCGCAGCGCCTCGGCCGCCACCACCACCAGCATCTCTGCCGAGAGATCATAAGCCGTTACCTCCATGACCTCGCCAGCCAGCGCAAAGCTCGCGTGTCCGGCACCGCAACCGAGGTCCAGTACCCGCCAATCGCGCTGACCATCAGCCAACGCACGCAACCGCTGCAGATCAGCCCCCTGCGCATGGGTGGGGCTCTGCAGGTAATCCATTGCGGCGACACCAAATTGTGCATCTACCAATTTTTGTTGGTCCATGATCAATCCTTACACTGTCGTTTTTAACGGCGTGAGTGCATCCTACGATTCTTGTTAAACTGGTACAATATGACAACTTATACTGGTATATTTTCTACCATAAGAACTTGTATTGCATCCAGGAGAAAGCATGGAAACCAGACTGCCGGTCAGGAAGTGGAGGAATGGTCTGGGGTCAGAAAGTGACGCTGCGGGAGGAAACAGGCAGGGACGTCGTCGAGCCGGTTCCGGCAAACCACCTGACGCCCCGCGAACGTCGGGATCGCTTTGATCCGCTGATCTTCTATCCATGACCGGCAACGCGCCCCTTCTCGGCGACTTCATTCGCCGTCACCGCGGAAAAGTCACCCCGCAGCAGGCGGGCCTCAGCATACAGGGACGACGACGCACCCAAGGTCTGCGCCGTGAGGAACTGGCTCTCCTCTGCGGAATCAGCAGCACCTGGGTTACCTGGATAGAGCAAGGCCGCCCCGTACAGCCCTCCACTGCCGTATTGAACCGCCTGAGTCAAACATTGCAACTCTCCGAAGCGGAACGCGCCTACCTGTTCGATCTGGCCGGTCGTGCTGATCCCACTGCCGACAAAGCCCATACCCAGCCCCCGCATGCCGTACTGCGGATTGTGCAAGCCCTGGACACCCCTGCCTATGTACTGGATCGCTATTGGAATGCGATCGCCTGGAACACGGCCGCGGCGGCGCATTTTGTCGGCTGGATGGACCAACCCCCGACACCGGGCAACCCTCCCCCTAACTTGCTGGAATTCCTCCTGCTGAATCCCACGGCGCGCAGTTTTGTCGCCGACTGGGAAGGCCGCACCCGGCGGATCATCGCGGAATTTCGCGCGGATGTGGGCAAGCACCTGGACGATCCGCAAATGGCCCGCCAAATCGAGCATCTTCAGCAAAACAGTCCGATTTTTGCTCAGCTCTGGGCTGCACAGGACGTCGTCGAACGGGAGGGTGGCAGGCGGGTTTTTCAGCATCCACAGCACGGGCAGGTGGTCTATGAGCAGAGTACGTTGTTGCCAGCGACCAGCACCGATCTCAAGCTGGTCATCCTGCTGCCGGAATAGGAACCAGCGATTTCTGGCGCACCAGCTTTGTCGCGGTGCGCCCTCTGCGCCCTACAATACCCATTCTTGTCCCTCGCCAAACTTGTGGGCATAATTCCCGCATATTCAAAAAATGATCTCCAGATGATTCATTCGCACCCAATTTCAGAGGAATAGGAGGATTGCATGCGGTTTCGATCATTGGTAGGAATGGGCATTCTGTCCTCGTGGGCAGTAGTGGCAGTTGCGCATGCGGCTCCCCGTTTCACTTTGGGCAATGTGCCCTCGTACTACCAGGGGACTTTCGGAACGGGCAGCCATATCAACATTTTTTACGATGCTACCTATTTCCAGTTTCGAAATCGGGATCTGCGTCTCAAGTTGATGGTTCCCTACATCTCCGTTTCCGGATTGCCCCAAGGGGCGCGGCTTACGGGTGGGGGTATTGTCCACCGCCCTGGCACGACACAAACCCGGAATAACGCCAGCGGTCTGGGTGACATCTGGTTATCCGCACACTACACGGTTTACCAGAGAACCGGTCTTTTGCCCGCAGTGGTGCCCTATGCCAAGGTCAAGTTTGGTACGGCCTCGGCCACCAATGGATTGGGCACCGGGCGCAACGATTACGAGATCGGCGTAGGTCTGGACGAGACGATTGGCACCCGCATCTTTCCATTCGCCCATCTGGGCTACCGTTTCGTGGGCAATCCTGCTGGTGGTAATCTGCACAATATCTGGACCTATGATATGGGCTCCAGCTTTGTTGCCACGCCGCGCAACATCCTTACAGCGATGTTTTCTGGTTCCGAATCCGAGCAGCCGGGTTATGCTGGACCGGCAGACATCGTTTTTGCCTGGAACTACAACGTCACGCGCGCCGGTAGTGGTATTCAGCTCTACGCAGACAAAGGATTATCTAACGGCAGCGCGAATTATGGTGTTGGCCTAGGCGCTCAGGTCGTCTTTTAACTGGTTTCTGGATCTTTCTGGATCCGTGCAGCTTCTTGAATAAATACCATCTTCGCCGCCCCACGGACCATCGGCGAGGCTGAGGCGGCCGTCCTGCCAATGGATGGCAGTGAGGGAGCCGTTCGCGATTTGCACTTGGCGGAATTTGCCAAGCGGTTCGCGCCGGGCTTCAAGGACCGCGGTCCTGATCACCCCTGCATGGGTAACGGCCAGGATCGGTCCAGGTCCTGCGGCGGTGTCCTGGAGAAAGGAGCGTACGCGGCGCTGAAGATCGGAAAGGGGCTCCCCACCCGGAGGGGCCACCTCGTCGGGGGCCTTTTTCCAGCGGCGCAACAACTCGGGCCACCGCGTCTTGATCTCTGCTTGCTGCAAGCCTTCCCAGTCGCCGTAGCCCATCTCCACCAGCCGCTCATCCGTGGTGATGGGTAGGCCCAGGCGTTCTGCGACGATACTTGCAGTGACATACGCCCGCCGCAGCGGACTAACCACAATGGCGGCGAGGTTCAGGCGCGCAAGGTGTTCCGCAACCCGTCGCGCCTGCGTTTCGCCGTTGGGCGTGAGTTCCGGGTCGCTGCGGCCCTGATAACGTCCGCTGCGATTCCATTCGGTCTCACCGTGCCGCAACAAAAACAGGATGGTCTCCATGGCCGGGGCTTTTAATAACGCCAGGAAACACCGGCCACCAGCCTGCTGCCGGCATGGATGCTCTGACCAGCCAGATCCATCTGGTAGGCGATGACCGGCCGCACGTTTTTGGTAACGGCGTATTCGAGTCCGACACCACCTCGCAATATATTGTAGAATTCTGAGGCGTTGGGGGTTGTGCTGATGGCGAGCGCGTTACTGGCCAGCGTTTTGGAAAAAAACAGCGTACCGATGACGGTGAGGCGCCGGATGACACCGACGCCCACCACTGCCGAGGCCCGCACCTGCGTCACACCATCCCTGACGTAGATGCGCGGGCCGACTGAAAGGCCGGCGTAGGCCAGCCGGGACCCGAAATTATGCTCTACTCCCACTTCGTAATCCGGTTCGACGGCCAGGGCGCCGGTCCCGAGTTGGGGGGTGGTCGATGTCCGCCCGGTGGGAATGATCACGTTGACGGTAATGGCGTCGGCGAAGTGCGCACGCTGTCGCAATCCGTAGGAGAGGCCGATCTGTTGATCCTGCAGCCCCCCCGCAGAATAGGACGCCTTCGGTTTGGATTTGGTGAGCAGGGCGGCGCGCAGTTGGTAAACCAGCGCCCAGCCCTGCCCGATTCCTTGCTCGCCGTCGATGCGGAATTGCGTCTCCGAAAGCTTTGAATGGGTCGGGGTGGTGCTGCTGCTGAATGAAGTCTGGGGAAAGAGGCGGTCGGAGTGATAAAATCTCACCGTGGTCTTGATTTTCCCGGACCCCGCCGGGGGAATCCACGGCTGGGCATACGCGGACTGGCCCCATCCCGCGTAACAGACGACCAGCATGACTAGGGCCGGGAGCTTCCTGCGGCGGATATGCATGGGTTGGGCCTCTCCTAACTGAATGATAACATTGGTATGTGTTTAGTTGGCAAAGGCCAGGTATTCGAACCCCATGCCGCGCATCTCATCCGGTGAAAGCAGCCCACGACCGTCCATGACCGCCTTGCCCGCCATCGAAGCGTGGACGCGCGACCAGTCGAGGCTGCGAAATTCTGGCCAGTTGGTGGCGATCAGGACGGCATGACAACCCCGTGCCGCAGCATAGGCATCGGCGCAATATTCCAGGGCAGCATGGGGCGGCAGCACTTTTTGCGCGGTAGATATGGCGGCCGGGTCATAGGCCTGGACAACAGCGCCCTGCTGGCAAAGCATGGAAATCACGGACAAGGCAGGTGACTCGCGCACGTCGTCGGTCTGTGGTTTGAAAGCCAGCCCGAGAACGCATACCGCCTTGCCGTGGAAGCCCCCCAGTGCGTCGCCGAGTTTTTCGACGGCGAGGCTGCACTGGCCCGCGTTGATGTCGGTAACCGCATGCAGAAATTGCGAATAATACCCCTGCTGTTCCGCAATGGCGGAGAGGGCCAGGACGTCCTTGGGGAAGCAGGAGCCTCCGTAGCCAAGGCCGGACTCCAGGAATTCGGCGCCAATGCGCTCGTCGAACCCCATGCCCTGGGCAATGGCGTGGATATTGGCCCCTACCCGCTCGGCAATACGGGATATCTCGTTGATAAAAGAGATTTTGGTGGCGAGGAAGGCGTTGGAGGCGTATTTGGTGAGTTGGGCGCTGGCCGGGTCCGTCAACAGGACCGGGCAGCCCAAGGGGGCATATAACGCCGCCACTTCTTCCGCCGCCGCACTGTCCCAGGCACCGATCACGGCACGATCCGGGTGGAAGGTGTCATATACCGCCGACCCTTCGCGGAGAAATTCGGGGTTGACGACCAGCGGGGCATCCATTCCCGGCGACAGATGGCTTGCCAGGATGGCGGCCACGCGCTCGGCATTCCCGCCGGGAGGGGTAGTGCTCTTGAGGACGACGATGAGGGGCTGCGTCGCCGCGAGGGCAACCTGCCGGGCGGCCGCTTCCACCTGGCTCATGTCGGCATGTCCGCTGGGGGTCGGTGGCGTGCCGACGCAGATGAAGGCCATATCTGCATGCTGCATGGCTTTCTGGCAAGACGTAGTGAAATTGAGGCGACCGGCCCGGACGTTCCGTTCCACCAGTTCGGGAAGCTCTGGTTCAATGAAGGGGATCTGGCCCTGACGCAGCAGGACGATCTTCCCTTCGTCCATGTCCACTCCCGTGACGTGGTGCCCTAACTCGGCCAGGCAGGCCGCGGTCGTCAACCCTACATACCCGACACCAATGACTACGATGTGCTTCATACTGCCTCCTGCGTGATGCTCATGGATGATTTGTAGTAACCCTGCTGCCAGAGTCGGGCATATTGGCCCCCTTGAGCGAGAAGCTGCTCATGAGTGCCGTCCTGAATGATGCAGCCGTGTTCGAGAACCAGTATTCGATCGGCGGCGGCGATAGTCGCCAGACGGTGGGCGATGACCAGGGTGGTGCGGCCAGTGGTGAGGCGATTCAATGCCTCCAGCACGCGACGCTCGGAGAAGGTATCCAGCCCACTGGTAGGCTCGTCGAGGATGACGATAGGCGCATCCCGTAACATGGCCCGGGCAATGGAGACACATTGCCGCTGCCCGCCGGACAGCGATGCCCCCCGCTCTCCGACCAGGGTGTCGTAGCCATCGCGCAGGCCCCCGATGAGGTCATGGAGGCCAACCGCCAGCGCTGCGGCAATGGCCTCTTCGCGGCCCGCACCAGCGCGACCGTAGGCGATGTTCTCCCAGATGGTACCGTGGAAGAGGAGCGGTTCCTGCAGGACCAGGGCGATTTGGTCGCGGACAGAGGCGACTTTCAGATCGCGCAGATCTCGTCCATCCAGCAGGACTCGCCCTTCTACGGGATCGTGGAAGCGGGGAATGAGGCTCACCAGCGTGCTTTTACCGGCGCCCGTAGTGCCCACCAGGGCCACCGTCCGGCCGGAATCCACACAGAAGGAGATATCCTTCAGCACCGGTTCACCGGTCTGGTAACCGAAGGAAACGGAGCGAAATTCCAGCGCCCCGGTACAGGATGGCAGAGGCACGGCGTTCGGGGCGTCCCGGATATCGGGCTCTTCGGCGAAGATATCCCCGAGGCGTTCGGCCGCCACCGTCGCCTTGCTGACGGTTCCGGCCATCTTGGCGAACTGGCGCAGGGGCGCCGCCATGCCGCGCAGGTAGGCGAGAAAAACCAGCAATTCGCCCGTCGTGATGCGCCCAGCCAACACCTGGGAGGCGCCGTACCAGACGGCTATCCCCACGGCTGCGGCCACCAGGCCGCCCACCAGGGGGGTAAAACGCATTTGCAGTTCGTTGGCTTCCAGTGCCGCATCCAGGCTCCGTTCGGCGCGTTCGCGAAAGCGGTTTTCCTCAAAGGATTCCCGACCATACGCCTGGACGACAGGGATGCCGGCGATGCTTTCCTGCGCCATGCTCCACAATTCGCCTTCTTTCCGCCGCGCCAGGCGGAACGCCTGTTTGAGGCGCCGCGTGTGACGCTGGGTGATCACCAGCAGCAAGGGGACGGAAGCTATCACGACCAGGGCGTAGCGCCAGTCGATGGCGAGCATGATCCCGGCCATGCCGACGATGGTGAGCAGGTGGGCAAAGAGCCCCGTTCCCACCGACACGACAAAGTCCTGAAGGGTCTGAATATCGCCGCCGAGCCGGGCCATGAGATCCCCGCTCTTCTGACGGCGATGAAAAGCCAGCGAAAGCCGCTGCAGATGGGCGAAGAGGCTGCGTCGGATGTCGAAAACGGCGCGTTGTCCCACACGCAACAGCAGGCGGCCCCCGGCGTAGGCCAGCGCAGAGTCGGCCACGGCGAACAGGAGCATGACAATCCCCAGGACATCCAGCAGCGCCACGCGATGGCCGAGGGGGTCCGGCAGGAAACCGGCAAGCCAGACGGGCAAAGGTTTCTGGGAAATCACGCTGTCGATGACGAACTTCAAGGGCCATGGAATGACCAGCAACACCATGGCCCGCACCGTCATCGCCAGAGCGGCACCGGACAGCGCCGCCCAGTGCGGGCGCAGAAACCGGCGCAGTTCCCAAAGGGAGAAGGGGGGTTGCCTCTGGTCCATCGCCGCATCCATCACATCGGCCCGGGTCGCATGGCGGCGATGATATCCGTCACCTGCCGGGCGGTTTTGTCCCAGCCGAAGATCCCCCCTGCCGCCTCGCCGGCACGGTGCCCCATGGCCTGCCGCTGCGACGGCTCGTTCAGCAGGGTGAGGATGCAGCCGACACAGGCCGCAAGGTCCCCCGGCGGGAAGAGCAGACCGGTCACGCCATCCTCGATCAGGCTGGGTAACTGGCCGATTCGAGGCGCCACCACGGGCCGTCCGACCGCCAGCGATTCCACCACTTTGAGGGGCGAGAAATAGAACCCGTCCTGGGGGAGGTAGGGCGCTACCGTAAGGTCCATGGCGGCAAGGTAGCCGGGGATATCTTCGTGGGGTACGCGCCCGGTCATGATGACCTTGCCACCGAGACCGTTTTCCGTCGCACGGGACTGGAGGGCGGCGCTGCCGGGACCTTCACCCACTACCAACAGCACCGCCTCCGGCGACTGTCGGCTGACCAGCATAAAGGCGTCGAGCAGAAAATCCAGGCCATGCCAGGGCTTCAGGCTGCCCACGAAGCCGATGACCGATCGCCCATCGATTCCGAGGCGTTGCCGAACCCCCTGTCCATCCACCTGCGGATGGAAACGGCTGATATCCACCCCATTGGGTAACACGGTCACGCGCTTCGCGGGCACCCGGCGGGAAAGGACATGCTCGCGAACCGCCTCTGATACGGCCACGACGTGGTCGGCCTGGTGGAAGGCGGCGACTTCCGCCTCCTCCGCCATGGCCTTCAATCGTAACCCCCGAAAACGCTCCTGCTCGTAGACCAGCGGCGCGTTCACTTCCAGCACGTAAGGTACTCCCAAAGCGCTGGCGAGGTCGCCGCCAGAGCGATGAAAGAGCGCGTAACGTTCATAGAGGGCGTCAGGCCGCACGCCTGCCGCATCCAGGGCATCAAAAGCACGCGCCGCGATCCGGCGGTCGCAGATCAGTTTGTCGATCTCCCGGCATGCGGTCTGGTCACAGTCCTCCGGCCCAATTCCCAGCCGTTTCCCTTCGCGGCGAATCTCCGCAGGGTCGGCGTCGGGCGGCAACTCGATCAGCCGCGCCGGTGGGTAAGGATTCCCCTTTCCCTGCGTGGCGCAGAGTAGCGTGACCTCGTGCCCTGCGCGTGCGAGCGCGGTGGTAAATTCCCGCACATGCACCGACGCCCCCTTGTCCCCGAGGACGGGGATACCGCGATCCGCGCACAGGTATACGATATTCATGGCTGCACACTCTGCACGAAAAGGGCGCGCAGGGCCTTGGCGGTCTCCCAGCATTCGAAGCGCTCCTCTATCTTGCCCCGGCTCGCCGCCGCGAGGCGGCGCCGCAGCGGCGCGTCGACAAGCACCCGTTCCAGGGTGTCGGCCAACACTACCGGGTCCCGCGGCGGTACCAGCAGCCCGGTACGGCCGTCTTCGATCAATTCGGGGATACCCGAAACCGCGGTGGAGACCACGGGCGTGCCAGCCGCCATGGCTTCCGCAAGGACGTTGGGGATGCCGTCCCGGTCTCCGTCCTCCGTTACATGGGGGGCGAGAGCGAAAACAGTTGCTTGTCCGTAAAATGCCAGGAGGCGGTCGTGAGCCATGGCACCCGGCAGGGTTACCATAGCCGTCAGGCCCAGCTCGGCGATGTGGCTCTCCAGTTCCTGGCGCAACGGGCCTTCACCGATGATGACGCAACGAAAGGCAATCCCTCGGCTGTGCAGCAGGTGGCAAGCGGTAACCAGGTCCCGCATCCCTTTTTTGGGGACGAGGCGACCCACCGAAAGGATCAAGGGCAGATCGGCATTTTCCCCCAGCGGAAAACCCGCAAAAGAATCACCCTGAGGAAAGGCCGCGAGATCGATACCATGGTAAACGAGGTGGATTTTATCCCAGTCCTGGCGCGGCAGAAAACCGCGCAGGTATTCGACATTGTAGCGGGTGCAGGTGAGGACGAAATGCGCCGACTTGATCCGTCGGCGCATGGCCTCCTGGGGGGTCAGGTAGAGATCCTTGGCATGTGTCGTGAAGCTGTAGGGAATATTGCACATGACCCCGGCCAGGCGAGCGACCGTGGCGGGTGCATTGGCAAAGTGGGCGTGGAGGTGTTGAATGTTGTTTTGCAGACAACCATGCGCCACATAACCGGAACGCAGGAACTGTTTCCCGACGCTCAGTGGCCGACGGGTGCGGAGGGACCACCACAACGCGAGCCTAGTGGCGTGCAGGTAGCGCAGCGGTGCCCGGGCCGCCACGACGGCATGGCCCCTGGCTACCGCAAATATGATCCGGGGCCAAGTAAGGGGAAGATAGGTCACGGTCGCCCGGACCTCGGAAACCGTGGGATGCCGGGGGGCGTCCTCGGGCCGCAGGAGCGAAAAGATGTGCAGGGGAGTACCCAGACGCTCCAATGCGCGCATTTCGTTGAGGATGAAAGTTTCCGAAAGGCGCGGATAGCGCTTCAGTACATAACCTACCGTCGGGGTTGTCGCCGTCATAGGGATACCTCCGTGCCCGCGCCGGGATGGAGCATCTCTTCCAGTACCTCGGCAACGCGATGAACGCCCCCCAGGTCCACGGTATCCCATTGCTTTCCAGACGGACGGTCGCCGGCAACGGCGGCCGGCACCAGTTCGACCAGTCGGTCGACCAGATCTTCCTCGGGCTGGATCATCCACACCAGCCCGAGCTGGCTCAACGTCGTTGCGCGAAGCCATTGCTCCATGCGCGGTGTCGAGCGTGGCACCAGGATGGCAGACTTCCTGGCGGCGAGGATCTCTGCGGTGGTGTTGTACCCCCCCATCGCCACCACCAGATCGGCAATGTGCAGCAAGCCCACGAGTTCGGTGGTATAGGGGATAATCTGGATGTCCGGGCGCTGAGCAGCAATCCTGGCCAGCGTCTGATACTGGTCCGGCGGCATGAGCGGCCCGGGAACGACAATGCTGTGCACCGTGTTCTGTGGAATCCGGCGCAAGGCCTCAAGATAGGCATCAACCAAGGCATATCCATCGCCGCCGCCGCCGACGGTAACGAGAACCACCGGCAAACCAGACGGTGCCACCAGCACGTCCGGAACACCGTGCAGGCCCGTGCGGGCGACATAACCGCAGTAGCGCACTTTGGCCGCCACCTTTGGTGAAAGCTTGTAGGCACTCACCACATCGAACAGGTGGCGACTGCCGTAAACCAGGATCTGGTCATACTCCCTTTCCAGCAACTCATAGATGCCTTGTGCCTGCCAAACCTGGCGCACGGTCTCAGGGCTGTCGATGACATCTCTCAACCCCAACACGGTGCGGGTCGCCGGCATCTCCTCCCGGATAAACCGCAGCGCCGACAAAAGTTCCCCTTTCATTCCCGCCGGGGCATGATCGACCAGGAAGAAGTCGGGCCGGTAGGAAGCAATGGCGTCCAGGATCGCCGCCTCGCGCTGTGCCTTGACCACCTCGAAGCTGGAGGAAAGGTCCCTGGCCGCATATTCCTCGGCACCAACCTTGATGACGGGAGGGATGGCTCGTACCTCCAGGCCGATCGGCATCGGCCAGGAACCGGCCATGGGGGAACCGGTCAGCAGCATCCCGGAAAAAGGCGGTTTACGCTGCATAAGGTGCTCGACAATGGCCAGATTCCGCCGTAAATGGCCAAGGCCGAAGGTGTCATGAGAATAGAGGAGTACTCGTCGCGCCGATCGCTCCTGCTTTGCGGTGGGCCACTGGTGCAAGGCAATCGGGGGTATCGGCTGCCCCGTTGCTACGAAAGTCCCGGGGGAGGAAGGGGAATCACCGGAAAACGACAGGTTCTGCCGGATTTCCCGGCCCGCGTAGCGTTGGCTGATGGGCATGGGAGCCGCCTGCGCCCCGGGCAGGCGGCGGTATCGCTCCGTTCCCCGCTGTATGAGGGGTTTCATCACCGCCCTCCGGAACGGAGAGATTGGAGAAAGGGCTTACTGAAGGTTTTCCGAATCGTCGCTGGTGAGACTTGTTCAGCGGAAGATTCGGCCTGCGGACGGCGGTAGGAACGGCGATTCCTGCGCCAGCAATCCATACAGAACGTCGTCCAGGCGCCGTCGAGAAAAATGCGCACCGCGTGCGGACTGTGATGGCCGCAAATAGTGCCGACAGCAGCGCCGACATCCCTCACCTGTTTCATCTCGGGTGCAAACTGCCAGCCTCCCAGCATAAGGGGAGCTTCGTCGTGTAGTACTCGTTGTTGTTCATAAGTGGTTGTCATAACACCCTCCTTGACTCTCTCCATTGTTGGGAAATGCTACCGATCGCGGCACCTGAAACGAGCTTAGTGGTAATTTTTCCCACTGTCAACGCCCCCCAGACTCGGGCCGGACACTCGTGCCGTTCGCCGATCCGGGTTACAGACCGCTCCCCGGCACAGCGCCGCCTGGCCATCGAATTCGTACATACAGGTGGTCTGGTACATGACGTCTTCTTTTCCAGTGGCCGGTCGACATCGGCATTCCGCTGCCGTATGATCAGTATAGTGGGATTTTTTACCACGTCAAACAATCTACGCATGAGTGGGAATATATACCACTCGCTGCTATACTGAACGTGAACACTGATTGAGGCGAACCCGGCAGGCCATGAACGAAGCATTGAAGACGGCGGTATTGGCGATTCTGCGCCCCCTGGTCCGATATCTGATCGGGCAGG
>NZ_JABBDR010000068.1 GCF_018854495.1 Acidithiobacillus ferruginosus | reverse complement strand
CGGCACGGTCGGCGTGAATTTCGGGGCGGGCATGACCGGTGGCCTCGCCTTCGTCCGCGATCCGGCCCGCCAGTTCCCTGATCAAGTGAATGGTGAACTGGTGAATTATCACGGGATCGAAACCGAATCCACGCGCGGCTACGAGGCCCTCCTGCGGCGCCATATCGAGGCCCATGTGGCCGCCACCGGCAGCGGTTATGCCGCAGGGCTGCTCAAGGACTGGACCCACTTTATCCGCGATGTCTGGCTGGTGGTGCCCAAGGCCGCCAAACTGGATGTCCTGCTCGAAGAAGCGAGCTGACCGCGTCACCCTGAGGAAAAACCATGAGTCATTTTTCATTCATCGAAGACCCGCGGCAGGACCCCAAAAAGCTGGACGTGGAAGAACGCCGCGAAGCCTTTAAGGAAATCTACCAGAGCTTTGACCTGGGCAGTGCCCAGCTTCAGGCCGACCGCTGCCTGCATTGTGGCAACCCGTATTGTGAATGGAAGTGCCCGGTGCACAACTATATTCCCAACTGGTTGCAACTCATTGTCGAGAATCGTCTGGAAGAAGCGGCCAGTCTGTCCCATCAGACCAATACCCTGCCGGAAATCTGTGGCCGCATCTGCCCCCAGGATCGCCTGTGTGAAGGTGCCTGTACCCTCAATGACGGCTTCGGCGCCGTCACCATCGGCAATCTGGAAAGGTTCGTCACCGAAGAAGCGCTGGCCCGTGGCTGGCAGCCGCAGATGCCCGACATCCTCCCCAATGGCAAACGGGTCGCCGTAGTGGGTGCCGGTCCGGCGGGCCTCGGCTGTGCGGACATCCTCAACCGCGCAGGCACCGAAGTGGTCGTCTTTGACCGCTATCCGGCGGTTGGTGGTCTGCTCACCTTCGGCATCCCGTCCTTCAAACTGGAGAAGGCAGTGGTTGCACGCCGCGCCAACCTGCTGCAGGAAATGGGTATCCGTTTTCAGCTCGACACAGAGGTCGGCAGAGATATTTCCCTGGGCAAGCTCCTGGAAGATTTTGACGCCGTGTTCCTGGGGATGGGCACCTATACCGCCAAGACCGGCGACTTCCCCGGCGAGAAACTGCCAGGCGTCCTCAAGGCGCTGTCCTACCTGATCGCGAATACCCGTCACCTGATGCAGTTGCCGGACCCGACACTCCCCTATGTCAGCCTGTCCGGCAAGCGGGTTGTGGTGCTGGGTGGCGGCGATACCGCCATGGACTGTCTGCGTACGGCCATCCGCCAGGGGGCCCGCCAGGTGACCTGTGTCTACCGCCGCGATGAAGAGAACATGCCCGGTTCACGCCGGGAAGTCGCCAATGCCCGCGAAGAAGGCGTCCACTTTCTTTTCAATCGTCAGC
This sequence comes from Acidithiobacillus ferruginosus, assembly GCF_018854495.1. Taxonomy (GTDB): domain Bacteria; phylum Pseudomonadota; class Gammaproteobacteria; order Acidithiobacillales; family Acidithiobacillaceae; genus Acidithiobacillus; species Acidithiobacillus ferruginosus. The sequence continues at coordinate 9,302 of NZ_JABBDR010000068.1, read as the reverse complement.
CCGTCGAAGTGGTCGGAGATGCTGCATCGGGAGCGCAGGGCGTACGTCTGGTGGAGACCCGTCTGGGCGAGCCCGATGCCAGGGGCCGGCGTCACCCGGAAATCATTCCCGGCTCGGAACAGGTGCTGGATGCCGATGTCGTGATCATCGCCTTCGGCTTTGATCCCTCCCCTGCCCCCTGGTTTGCGGAACACCACATCACTACGGACAGCCGGGGGCGGATCAGCACCAATGCGCAGTTCCAGACCGGCAACCCGCGCATTTTTGCCGGGGGAGACATGCGGCGAGGCTCCGACCTGGTGGTCACTGCGGTGGACGAAGGGCGCCGCGCGGCGCAGGGCATCCTCGACTATCTGGGGGTATGAGCGGTGTCCGCCACCCTGCAGAATGACCATTTCCTGCGCGCCTGCCTGCGTCAGCCGGTGGATCACGTACCCGTCTGGCTGATGCGTCAGGCCGGGCGGTACCTGCCCGAGTACCGCGCCACCCGCGCCCGTGCCGGCGATTTTCTCAGCCTCTGCACCACGCCGGAACTGGCCTGCGAGGTTACTTTACAGCCCATCGACCGCTTCCCCCTGGATGCCGCCATCCTTTTTTCGGATATTCTGACCATCCCCTATGTCATGGGACTCGGGCTGGAATTTCAGGAAGGGGAAGGTCCGGTTTTTGCGCGCCCCTTGCGCAGCGCTGCCGACATCTCCGCACTCAGCCAGCCCGACCCGGAAACGGAGTTGCGCTTTGTGATGGACGCCGTGCGGCTCATCCGCCGTGAGATCGACGGACGTGTGCCCCTCATCGGTTTTGCAGGCAGTCCGTGGACCCTCGCCTGCTATATGATCGAAGGGCGCGGCAGCCGCGATTTCATCCACATCAAAGGGCTGCTGTACAGCGATCCGGCGCTGCTGCACCGGCTGCTGCGCCACCTGGCGCAGTCGGTGACCAGCTACCTCAATGCTCAGATTGCCGCGGGCGCCCAGGCGGTCATGATTTTTGATACCTGGGGCGGCAGCCTCAGTACCCCTGCATATGCGGAGTTCTCCCTCGCCTATATGAGCGAGATCGTCGCCGCTTTGCAGCGCGAAGCCGAAGGCCGCCGAGTGCCGGTCATACTCTTCACCAAAGGCGGAGGCAACTGGCTCGAGGCCATGGCCGCGAGCGGCGCCGATGCACTTGGCCTCGATTGGACGACGGAATTGGGCGACGCCCGCCAGCGTCTGGGTAACAGCGTTGCGCTACAGGGTAACATGGACCCCATCGCCCTCTACGGCAGCCCCGAAGGGATTGTCCGGGAAGCGACGCGCATTCTGGAAAGTCACGGATCAGGGACTGGTCATATCTTCAACCTCGGCCACGGCATCACTCCGCAGACCCCCGTTGAACATGTTGCCATTCTTGTCGAAAGCGTGCACAGCTGGCGGCCGAAGACCGCCTAGTTCTCCTGTAGATATCTCCTCATCCACCATGTCCCCGCCGCCGCCACGCCACCCAGGCATCCCGTAGGGAGTGACGGCGCGGGTCGCGCAGATAAGTGATAGACGCCCCCTGTTCCATCCGCTGCAGGGCCTCGGTGACGGACTGCCGGGCGGCCGTCGCCAACTCGCGGCGCCCCAGTCCGGGGGCCAATGCGGGCAGGAATTCCAGCCGCAGCGTCAGGGGTGCGGCCGCCGCTAGTCGCCAGAGGTGGCCAAATAAGCTGTCGTCACCGACAAAGGGGCAAAGTGCGTCCGGCTGGCCGGGACGGAGTACGTCTTCATAACGCAGTGCAACCGGTATGGTGGGCGTCCCTGCCCAGCAGGCGGCCTCAAAAGGCGCTGCAAAAAACTCGCCGACTTCCCTGCCGTCGCTGGTGGTCCCCTCCGGAAAGATGATCACGCTGGTACCGGCTGCCAGAATCTCACCCGCCTGACGCAGGATGCGCTGGCTGGCGCGGGCATCGCTGCGATCGATAAAAAGCGTCCCCAACCACGCACCCATAATCCCGAAAAAGGGCCATGCGCGCATTTCCTTCTTCGCTACGAAACGGCTGGGAATCAAGGTCGCCAGCGCAAGAATGTCGAGGTAGGAAACGTGGTTGGCGGCGACTAGCACCGGCGCTTCCGGGATGACCCCATCCACGCGCAGATGAATCCCAAAAATGCGCAGGGCCTGCCGACTCCACCAAGCAAAAGCCCGATAGCTACCGGCATCCGGTGCGGGCTTTCGGGCGCAGGTCCACACCGCCAACGGAAAGGCCAGAAGCAGATAAAATACCAGCACCGGCAGCCGCCAGATGCGCCGCACAGCCTTGGGCCGCGAACGACGCCAGCGCCGCCCCGGGTATGGCACCAATACCGGGGCAGGCTTTTTACGACGCATCATTTACGCGCATCCACCGGTTCCAGGAAGCGCTGCTGGTAGCGTGGGGAGATCAGCGTCGACTCGCACCAGACGAAAAAATCCGCGCAATGAAATTGCGGATCCCAGAAGGGCTCACCACCGAGGCGCACCCCCGCCCTCAAATACCCCTTGAGCAAGGCCGGCAGTGGCGCCGGTTCCACCTGCGCCTGCGCGTCAAAATGGGGTAGGGCACGCAAGGGGAATACGCGTTGTTCCAGCGGCGTAAGGTGGCTGCCGAGACTCTGATACAGGGCACCGACCGCCTGACCATCCGTGCTATGAACACTGGCGCATCCCATGAGGTAATCAATCTGCCACATCGTCATTGCCTCGGCGAGTCCCGACCAGAGCAGCGCGATCACCGCGCCCTGACGGTATCCGGGATGTACGCAGGATCGTCCCAACTCCATAATCCGCGCATTCAGGGTCAGCAGACGGGAGAGATCAAACTCGGTCTCGGCATAATAGCGGCCCACCCGGGCGACCTTCTCGGGAAGAAAGAGCCGATAGGTACCAACCACCTCCTGACGGACCTCATCTTCGACGATCAGATGCTCACAAAATGGATCGTATTCATCCTGGTCCAGCCCGGGACGACCGCTGAGCTGCGCGCCATACTCGGCGCTGAACACGTCATAGCGCAGGCGCTGCGCCGCTTCTACCTCATCCTGGTGACGCGCCAGATAGAGTCGCAATGAGCGCTCTTTCCTGGTGGCGGCGTGACTGATACTGCCGTGAGACTGAGTGCTGAGCATGCAGAGTTCTCCGTGCAAAAACGATAGCAAATCTCCACCCATTATGACTCATAAATATGACAATAGTGCGGCACTGTTATGAACTTTTTGTGACAATGACCCGCTGACGCTCACAGACATGGGAACTTCTTCACCATAAAAAGGGCGCTGGCTTCTCTGTGGGGGCCGTTGTATCGGGCGCCAACGCCGATACGGGTATTTTATATCATGACAGGGACAATAGCAGCCCCGCGCCTCCGGTCACGGTGTTTTTGGAACGGATCGTGGTGGGCCTCTTGCACCGCACGCCCGCAATGGCTACTGTATGCCTTTGCTTTTTTGCGCTGTATTAGAGGTGAAAGTTCCGCCATGTCCGCCGTCCCCGAGGAAGTCGATGACAGCCCCTATTGCTGCTGTTCGGCCGCCACTTTTCAGGAAATACTTGAGCGCCAGCGCGCCAACCCCCTGCCCTTTATGGAGCTTTTGATGGTCCACGCCGGCTGTGGCGCAGGTTGCGGCAGTTGCATCGGCGATCTCGAAGTCTACTTGCGCAGCCATGACGCCTACCTAGAGGATTGAATCCTTCCTGCGCTTTTCATCCGCCCTGGTGGTCGCGGGGTGGTGACTTTCAGACCATCTGGGCGCCCTTTTTTGCGCGCTCGGATCCTGTCGATTTTCGCCGGGAAATTTGGGAAACGCCCGATGGCGACCGGGTCGCCGTAGACTGGGTGGACGCGTCAGCCGCTGCGCCGGTGGTCATGCTCTTTCATGGCCTGGCCAGTAGTTCGCGGGGACATTATGCCCGCGCCCACGCGGCAGGCCTGCGGCGGAGGGGCTGGGCAGGCTGTTTTATCAATTTCCGCGGTTGCGGAGGAATGGACAACTTACTGCCCCGTAGCTACCACGCGGGGGATAGTGCCGAGATTCGCTGGATGCTGGAGCGCGCGACGGCACTGTTTCCACGTCGCCCTCGCCACGCCGTCGGCGTTTCCCTCGGCGGCAACGCCTTGCTCAAATATCTGGGCGAGGCAGGAGACGAGGCCCATAAAAATCTGGAATCCGCGGCCGCGGTCTGCGCCCCTGTTGATCTGGTCGCGACGGCGGAATATCTGCAATCCAGTCATCTTCGCTTCTACAACCGGTATTTTCTCCAGAAAATGAAAGCTTCTGTCCGCCGTTACGAGGCCAGGTACCCGGACATGGCGGACTGGCCACGGGTCTTTTCGGCAAAAAGCGTGTATGATTTCGATGAATATTTTACGGCGCCAGTACATGGTTTCTCGGGCGCCAGGCACCTCTGGCAAAAGGGCTCGGCGGCGCCGTTGTTGCCACAGATCCAGGTGCCCACTTTGCTTCTGAACAGCGCGGATGACCCTATTGTACCCGTCGACAGCCTGCGCAATGTTCAGATAAGCCCGGCCGTAACACGTTGCATCACCGAGCAAGGCGGTCATGTTGGCTTTGTGGATGGCGCCTTTCCAGGCCATCTGCGTTGGTTGCCAAACACGCTGCTGGACTATTTTGAGAGGAGGATCCCATGACAGACCACCTGCAACCCCGTCTTCGCGTCCTGCTGGCGGAAGCCATCGCCATCGGCCCCGGCAAGGCCGAGTTGCTTCGTCATATTCGCGAAGAAGGCTCCATCTCTGCGGCGGCGCGGGCGATGAATATGAGTTACCGGCGCGCCTGGTTGCTGGTGGACACCATGAATCACTGTTTTCTGGCACCGGTGGTGAGCACCGCCACCGGGGGCAGCCACGGCGGCGGTGCGCATCTGACGGAAATGGGCGAAGAAATACTCACCCGTTACGAGGCCATGGAAGCCAAGGCAAACCAGACCCTGGCGCCCGATATCGCCGAATTCCGCAAACTCATGCAGCTCCATAAACCGGAAGAAAACGCTTCGTGAAAAATCTTCTGCGCGAAGTGCTCTGCAGCAGGGTCTACGATGTGGCCCGGGAAACGCCCCTGGAAGCCGCGCCCAAATTGAGCGCACGCCTGCAGCGCGAGGTGCTGTTCAAGCGCGAAGACCTGCAACCGGTGTTCAGCTTCAAACTGCGCGGCGCCTACAACAAGATCGCCCAGCTTTCGGATGCTGAAAAGGCACGCGGCGTCATCACCGCCAGCGCCGGCAATCATGCGCAGGGCGTCGCCTATGCTGCCCAGAAGCTGGGCATCCGTGCGGTGATCGTCATGCCCGGCACCACTCCGGAAATCAAGGTCAACGCGGTACGGGCGCGGGGTGCGGAGGTCATTCTTCATGGCGACAGCTACTCCGATGCGCAGGCGCATTGCGACGCCCTGATCGCCGAATCGGGCCTGGTCTTCATTCCGCCCTTTGACGATCCGCTGGTGATTGCCGGGCAGGGGACCATAGGCGCAGAGATACTCCGTCAGCGGGGCGCCGGCCTGGAGGCGATTTTTGTTCCGGTGGGTGGCGGCGGTCTCATTGCCGGGGTGGCGGCTTACCTGAAATCCATTGTGCCCGAGATTCGCATCATCGGCGTAGAGCCCTTTGAGGCCGACGCCATGTATCAGTCTTTGCAGGCGGGGGAACGCGTTACACTGCCCCAGGTCGGTATTTTCGCCGACGGCGTGGCGGTGCGCCAGGTGGGAGAACACACCTTTGCCCTCTGCCGCAAATACGTGGATGAGATCGTGCGGGTGACTAATGATGAGATCTGTGCGGCCATCAAGGATGTGTTTGACGAAACCCGTTCCATCATGGAGCCGGCGGGCGCGCTGGCCCTGGCGGGTCTCAAACGGATGGCGGCAACCGACCCCGGTCGGGGCGGGGCCTGGGTCGCCCTCCTCTCCGGCGCCAATATGAACTTTGATCGCCTGCGCTTCATCGCCGAGCGGGCGGAACTGGGCGAGGCCCGCGAGGCGTTGTTTGCGGTCACCATCCCGGAACGGCCGGGGGCCTTTCGGGCTTTCTGTGCGGCGATTGGTCAGCGAGTCGTGACGGAATTCAATTACCGCCTGCACCACCGGGATCAGGCGCATATTTTTGTCGGTGTGGCCATCCGCGACCGGGAAGACGCCAGTGCGTTGCTGGAGAGCTTACGAATCACGGGTCACGAAGCGCTGGACCTGAGTGACGACGAAATGGCCAAACTGCACATCCGCCATATGGTGGGCGGGCATGCGGCGGCCGCGCAGAATGAGCGGATTTATCGCTTTGAGTTTCCGGAACGACCGGGGGCGCTGATGGAGTTTCTCGACAAACTGGGCGGGCACTGGAATATCAGCCTTTTCCACTATCGCAATAATGGCGTCGACCTGGGCCGGGTGCTGGCGGGCTTTGAGGTGCCGGACAGCGAGATGGCACCATTCGAATCACTACTTGCCCGGCTCGATTACCCGCACGTGGCGGAAACCGCCAACCCGGCCTACCGGTTTTTTCTGGATCAGGGTCAGCACCGAGCCTCTGCTTAATCCCCGCGCGGGGCAAACATCAGGCGCAGAGACTCGCCGATACCCGCCGCCATACCATGCCAGCGACGGGCAATATCCGCATCCATGTGATCCAGCATGGTTTCGTGAAAAAGCGCGAGCCAGTCATCCACCAGCGGATGGGTTATTCCGACCGGGGCATGCTTGTCGCCCAGCGCATAGCGGTAATCTTTGTAGGGAAGTCCGCCGGACACGGTCCACCAGTAGTGAACGAGACGGTCCTTGTGCAACTCCCAGTCCTGGACGATGGAAAAAGGCTCTGCCAGGGTCGGGTGATGCTGGATGCGATTGTAGAAATCATCCACCACGACACGGATCACTGGCAGCGTAATCTTTTCGCAAAGGGGTTCGAGACGGCGTTTGGGAGGGCTTACCTGTTCCATGATTGGCTCCGGCGTTCGCAGACTGCGGTTCAATATCCAAAAATCCGACGCTCAGAACCGCTCCGGCCGGTAGGGAGCGGGGTCCGTAAACGGCGTTTCACCCAACATCATCTCGGCCAGTAAACGCCCGGTGGTCGGCCCCAGGGTCAGACCCTGGTGACAATGGCCGAAAGCATACCACACACCCGGATGCCCCGGCGCCCGACCGATGATCGGCAGCATGTCGGGGGTACAGGGGCGCACCCCCATCCAGGGGTCGGCGTCCAGACGCCCGCCGAGGGCAGGCAATAACCGCCGAGCCTGCGCCTCCGCCCGGGTAAGAGGAATAGCGGAAGGCGGTGCATCCCGGTGTGCAAACTCCGCACCGGTCGTCAGCCGGATACCACGCCGCATGGGCGCCAGCATATAGCCCTGATCGGCATCGAGCACCGGGTGACAGAGCGGTGTCGCCTCCGGCTGGGCGTAGTGCATGTGATAGCCCCTTTTCACAAAAAGCGGCGGGTGGTAGCCCAGAGATCCGGTCACATCCGGCGACCAGGCGCCCAAAGCCACCACCACCTCGGCGGCCTCCACCGGCTCGTGCACCGTAACGATGCGCCACCCCGTCGAACCGCGCTCTATGCTCCGCACGGCACTGGTGCGAAACTCGCCGCCCATCCGGGTAAAATAGTTCAGGTATGCGCGAGTGAGTGCATGGGGATCGACAACGGCCAGGGGCTGGGTCCAGTGGATACCGCCGGCCAGTCCGGGACGCAGACTGCACTCCATCGCCGCCACCTGCACGCCGTCGAGTGCGTCGTAAGCCACCTCGAAATTCCCGGCATTATACGCCGCCTCTTTCAGGGCATGATCCAGAGACTCGGGATTTTGGTGTACCTGCAACCAGCCACCGGGACGGAGCAGGTCGATCGCCCCCGCCGCACCAGCCAGAGCCAGATGATCATCCAGGCAGTGCGCGATCAATGCCGCATAATGCCGGGCAATCATCCGGTGACGGTCTTCACGGGAGTTATACCAGTACCGCAGGAAGGGAATGGCCAGACGCGGCAGCATCGCCCCCCGGTAGTAGGCCTCGGTCGACTGATTGCGGGCATAGCTGAGCAGCGTCGCCAGGGCACGGGGGAAGGGGTGCGGCATGACCGCCTCGCGCTGAATCAGGCCGGCATTGCCGAAGGATGTCCCCTCCCCGGCCCCTTGCTGGTCCAGAAGAATGGTGGGACGGCCCCGTAACTGCAACTGCAGGGCAATGGAAACCCCGACGATGCCCGCTCCCAGAACCACCACTTCGCCATGTGCTGCCATAAGAACCCCGGGAAAGTTGAGAAGGTTAGGGTCCGCCCGATATAGCAGAGGCCGCAGTCCTGGTCAATCTTCCTGCAACTCCAGCTCATCGAAGACGTAAATGCCTTGCCCCGTCTTCCGCCAGCGCAGCCAGAGCACATAAAGGATACCCAACAGCAAAAACACCCCAACGGTCTGATCGATGCCGACCGCAATATATTTCGGGCCATAGATGAAGAACAGCACCTCCACGGCGGAAAGGCTGATGATCACGACCAGCGATCCGAGCAGGAGACCGGCGTGATGATGCGCCCTGAAATGGTGCCGGACGGAGCGGTGCTGCAGCAACAAAAAACCCATCATGTTGATCCCATCCAATAAAAACTCCGCCACCAGAAAGAACCCCGCCGCGCTCAGCACCAGGTTGAAGAGGTCCCGCATACTGGGGAAGAAAACCTGCATGAGGACAACCGCCATGGCCAGCAGGATGGGCAGGATGACGGACCAGTACGGCACGTGTCCGCGATTCAGTCGGCCCAGCCACTCCGGCATCACCCTATCCCGGGACATGGCGAAAAGGGCGCGGGACAGGATGAAGGTGGTAAGCCAGAGGCCACCGGCGGTTGACGCGATAATCGCTATGCGCATCCACGGGAGTAATTGCGGGGATACCGTTGCCGCCCAGAGACTCAGGGTATCACTGCTGTTTTGCAACTGGTCGAGGGGCACCTGATGCAGAAGCAGGGGCCAGATCAGCAGGTAGTAGAGCACCACGCTCACGGCCCCGATGATTCCTCCCCATCCTGGGGTGATACGCGGTTTTCTGGATTCTTCCGAGGCGTAGGAGTCGATTTCCCAGCCGTCCACGATGGTGGCGGCCACCACCATGCAGACGATGACGCCGGCCCAGTGGATATGGCGGAGGGAAAATGAACCCGCCCCCACTGCCGGCGGCCCCCAATGGGAATAGCCGACAATGGCCATGAAGGCGACGGATACGATTTCGATGAGCAGAAATATCTGGGTGACCCTGGCGGTGATACGCGCCCCGAGCAACAAAACACCCGCCGCG
>NZ_JABBDR010000067.1 GCF_018854495.1 Acidithiobacillus ferruginosus | reverse complement strand
GGAATAGAGCGCCACATTGACCCATATCCGGTCGAGGTTGGCGATTTCATAGAGATTCGTCTGCGGCGAGACATAACCACCCTGGCGCACATTGAGGGTCTCGACCACCCCGGAAGCGGGCGCCATGAGCGGCACGTCCCGCTCCGCCGTGCCGTGCCGGGCGAGCGCCGCGATCTGCTTTTCCGGCATGCCCAGCAGTCGCAATCTCGCCTTGGCGGCCGCCAGCAGTGCCGGGTCTTCCGTCGTCCCACCCTGGCGGCGGGCAATGAGATATTCCTGCTGGGCGCTATACAGCTCGGGAGAATATATCTCGGCGAGCACCTGGCCGCGCTGCACGGGGTCACCCACGGCACGGACGTGCAAGCGTGTCACCCAGCCGGAGAAACGCGGCGTGACGGAATAGACCCGGTTCTCGTCCACTGCCACGGTGCCCACGGTATGGATGGCATGCCCCATCTGACGGCGCTGCACCGCTACAAGGCGCACCCCCAGGTTTTGCGCCAGGCGCGGATCGATGCTGAGACCGGACTCTTTTTTTGCGTTCGGGCTGGAGGCATAGACCGGGATATATGCCATCCCCATGCTGTCCTTCATCGGGTGATCCGAATGGATTTTGGGATCCATGGGGGCGGCCCAGTAGAGGATGTGCCGTCCCTTGGGGGTACTTTCCTGAGGATGGGTTGCGGCGACGTTGGCGCTCGATGCCGCGGCAGGGGCGGCGGCCCGCAACCACCACACCACCCCAGCCCCGAGGACTACGCCAAGGACGAGCAGACCTATGCCGATGATCCAGTTGCGTGACTTCATGGTTGCATCTCTCCTTGGGCGGTGAGGAAATCCAGTTCTGCGGCGCTGATGGCCAGGTCGCGGCGGTATTGCAGGCGGGTCAGGGCGTAGTCCAGCAC
>NZ_JABBDR010000066.1 GCF_018854495.1 Acidithiobacillus ferruginosus | reverse complement strand
TCTCGATAATCCACTTTCCGCCCCCACCCTACGCCTGACTCCATTTCAGAGAGGCGACAACTACCCTGACACCGGGGGGTATGCAAAGGACTGAGCGGAACGAACGAGACCTCTACCCGTCGTGGCTTAACCTGCCACGTAATTGAAGATATAAGGTGACCGCCGAAATTCGGAAAGATGCGGGATAGAGGAGTCGGAGGAGATCATAGTACTGTTGATGGTGAGGACAGAAAAACCTCGCCGGAGGGAAGGGTCTCTGCTTCTGTCATACTTATTTTTGTAGGAGGCACTACGTGATTGCGAAAGCTGAAAACACGTCGTTAGAAAGAGTGCAAGTACTGCAACGAAAGTTATACCTAGCAGCCAAGACGAATCCAACACGGAAATTCGGAGTGCTGTATGACAAGGTGTGTCAGATTGATGTGTTATGGATGGCCTACAAGCAAGTTCGAGCCAACAAAGGTGCTCCAGGCATCGACCAGCAGACTTTTGAAGTCATTGAAAAGAAAGTTGGAGTTGCCTCATTCTTGACTGAAATCCAAACAGAACTCATGGAAAAGAGGTACACGCCACTGCCGGTCAAACGGGTATACATCCCCAAAGCCGATGGTACGCAAAGACCTCTTGGCATTCCGGTCATCGCAGATCGTGTCGTTCAGGCGGCAGTGAAAATTGTTATCGAACCTCTCTTTGAGGCTACCTTCAAGGATTGCTCGTACGGTTTCCGGCCTCGGAAGAATGCGCAACAAGCATTGCGGGAAATTTACAAGTGGCTGAATTTCAAGTGCCATTGGGTGGTAGATGCGGATTTGAAGTCGTACTTTGACACAATTCCGCACGATAAATTGCTGCTGTCCGTTCGAACCAGAGTCATTGATCGCTCAGTTGTAAAGCTGATCGAGATGTGGCTCAAAGCTGGAGCGATGGAAGAGATGAAAATCCGGAAGGAAACGACCGGTACGCCCCAAGGGGGAGTGATCTCCCCCTTGCTCGCTAATCTCTACCTGCACTGGCTTGATTCGACGTGGGAGAAAAAAGCGTTCGGCAAACGTCCGCATGATGCTCACATCGTGCGATATGCCGACGATTTTGTGATTTTGTGCAGCAAGCGCCCGGAGTTTTATCTGGAACAGGCCAAGAAAGTTTTAGACCGACTTGGGTTGACGCTCAATGCCAAGAAAACGCGGATAGTTAATGCCATGAAAGAGCCGTTTGACTTTCTAGGTCATAGGTTTGCAGTTCAACCATCGAAAGTGACGGGCGAGTTGAAGACCTTTTACTATCCGGCTCCCAAGGCTATGAAGTCTGTTAAGCAGAAAATCCGTGATGTTGTCCGAAAAGGGCAGCACTGGGACTTGCCCACATTGGTGAAAGAAAAGGTAAACCCGATTCTTCGCGGATGGGGGAATTACTTCAAGACAGGCAATTCAAGGAAACACTTCTTGAGCATAGCGAATTACACGACATGGACACTCTGCATCATGTTGCGGAAGAAGCACAAGAAACGGGGTAAGGGGTGGAGGGACCACCCGCCGTCCTGGTTCTACGATTACCACGGGCTATTTAAGCTGTACAGCCTGTCCGTAACCGGAGATGAAGGGAGCCGGTATGCCCGACCTGTGCCGTCGTAACGCTGTGGGAGGAAGACAGTCGGAAAGCCGTGTGCGGGAAAACTGCAAGCACGGTTTGACGAGAGGTCGCTGGGGAGATTATGTCAAACCAGAGACCTACTCTACGACCCGTACCTTTTGGTGATTGGTAAATAACCAAGGCGGAAACCATCTGCCAGCCGCGTCGTCTGCTTGCTCGCGTCCGGTTCTGAGACACGGAGGGAAATCCATGCTGCACGGCGATACGGCAGACATTGCGGCAAATTATGAACAGCGGGATCTGGCCCTGGCGCGGATACGCTCCGCGCCTCAAGAAAAGCCTGATGAGGATGATCAAGGCAACCGCTATTGCCTAGATTGTTGGGAAGTCATCCCCCAGGCCCGTGTGATTGTGGTGCAGGCAGTGCAGTGTGTGGATTGTGCAGGGCGTCGGGAACAAGGCCGGCACTTGGCGGCAATGTGCGGTGGTGCGACTCGTTATTAGCAAGCGGCATACCCTTTGACATTCAACAAGGAGAAAATCAATGAAGATAGTGTCAATAATGATGTTCATCATACGCCAATCTGCTCCGCCGGACGGCCCAGATTGCGCAAATCGATGTGGACGCCGAAGTGGGATATGTTCATGATCATCTGCCGGAGCTGCGGCGAGCGCGAGCCCAGGTGCAGCGCCTGGCTGCAGAGAATCTGGTGAGGGAGCCTGCCGAGCGACAGGCTAGGCTAAATCATGCACATAAGCTTGAGCAGCAGGCTGGAGAACTATCGGCCCAGAATGTGGACGAACGATGGAAGGCCCGTGCTCTGGTAACGGAGCTATCTATCCGGCTCTCGGCCCGGCTGCGTCAAGTCCAGGTGTCTACTCACCCGTATTTACCATCCCCGGTACGGGGACAGTACTACTATCTTTATCTCTAGGGGATACCCATGAGTGAGGCGTATGCTTTTTTGCTTGAAGTCCGGCCAGAAAAAGTGAGAGAATGAAGACTATGATACCCATTTTGACCACCCGCGCCGGGAAACTTTACCAGGGCGACTGCCTAGAGATGCTCGCCCAAATCGACCCTGAAACCGTAGATCTCGCTTTCGCCGATCCTCCGTTCAACCTCGGTAAAGAGTACGCGTCCAAGATCGATGATGCGCTCGCTGAAGAGCACTACCTTGCCTGGTGCGAGTCGTGGCTCTTAGAGATGGTTCGTGTTCTGAAGCCGGGCGGAACCCTTATGCTTTGGAGCCTTCCCAAGTGGAACTTGCCTCTTGGAGCGTTTCTTCGGAAGCGATTGACTTTCCGCCACTGGATTGCAGTCGATATCAAATACAGCCTACCCATTTCAGGGCGGCTCTATCCGTCGCATTATTCCCTCTTGTACTACATCAAAGGTACGAAGCCGGCGATATTTCATCCAGATCGACTTCCAATTGCCTGCTGCCGTCACTGCGGTGGCGAACTGAAAGACTATGGCGGCTATAAAAACAAGATGAATCCGAGCGGAGTTAATATCAGCGATGTATGGACGGACATACCGCCAGTTCGCCACGCCAAATACAAGAAACGTGATGCGAATGCATTATCGCTAAAACTGATGGATCGGATTGTGAGTATGTCCACCGATCCCGGATCGCTTGTCCTCGATCCGTTCGGTGGATCTGGCACTACTTATGTAGCAGCTGAGTTAGCCGGTCGGCGGTGGATAGGCAGCGAATTGGAGTGCTCGTCAATCATCGAACGTTTCGATTCCCTGGAGGCCGACCGCGAGCATATTGAAGAAATATGGGCACAAAAAAATAGGTTGTTCACTGACGCCGATTTGAAGCGCCGAGCAAAGTCGGGGAGACCACTATCGCAAGACTATCGCATTGAAGATCCAAAAGAAACTGAAACCAATGCGTGCCTTTGCGATGCAGTGGCGCGGGAGTGAAGCATCGTGAGTGCTAAGTGGTCGGATTGATTCTCTTACCCTTGCCTTCGATTGCGCGGCCATCCTTCCCTACTTTGAGGTAAGGAAATTTCGGATCATCGGTAAGTTCATCATGCTCAACAACGGCGATTGCGAGCATGCCGCGCTCCACGGCAGTCCCCATACTCTTCCACATCCCAAGGTATGGGGATAACTCACCAATGTTCCCGATTCGATCTGTCAAATGCTCATAGAGACTTCTGCTCGGAAGTATCAGCACACCAGCCTGAATTTTCTTTGCCGCCAGAACAATCGACAACTTATTTAGACTTCGGTGAGAGGATGAAATATTTCCAGTTTCCCATTCGATAGCCACGCGTATTCCGCCATCTGTTGTCGTGACAAAATCAAAATCTCCAAATGCCGACGTAATCGGTTCGGAATAGGACTCCATTGATGGATAAAGATGAAATTCAGGCTGTTCTTCAAGATGCTGCAGGTCCACTTCACCTTCGGCTTGCCATCCTTCGATCTTGACCATATGTTCCAGGAATCGGCTCCGAAGGTACCCCACGCCATTGCGGTTCCATTGCTTAGATATAGGGTCCTGACTCTTCCGACGCAGAACAAGCTTTCCGCTCCCTTCCGGAGAGCCGATGCTTTCGATTGATCGAACGAACGACTGATGAATGCGATCCCAATCTAGGCTTGAAACAACTTCGCCACGGTCGAAAAGTACTAATGTGCGGAGCCACTTCATTTCGGAAGTCCCGCAATATCAGGTAGATCAGCTGTCAGCGCGGCAACATCACAGTGAAGAGCCGTGCAAATTTGACATAGCACCGTGAACGTAAGGTTACGCTCGCCACGCTCGACGCCTCCGATATATGAGCGATCAATCTGAGCTGAACTCGCAAGGTCTTCCTGAGTCCACCCATTCGTTTTTCGCTTTTCGCGAATGCGCGTCCCCAGCTGTTTAAGCACGTCATTTTCCATAGCCGTATGTTCACCAAATACAGACTATGAGTCCACGGACTAGAGTGCTCATTCTAATGAACGGCGAGTTAAGCGCTGCCTCCGGTAGCAGGTTTGTGGGAGGGAGTGCGTCGCTGCGACGCACTTCAACGAACGGAACGGAACGCAAGATAAAGAAGGGGTAACGTGCAGGCATCCTGCGCAATATCAAAGTATTAGCAACGGCCCGCGCCTGCCGCTTCGCTCTGGCACGCCCGTTGCGACCAGCATCGGCGCCGCAGAAGATGCCTCCACGATATGACCCGTCTCCGATCTATACCCCGGCATCACCCCTTCTGGAGCCGGGTCATGTTGGATATGGATATCCCTATCGTTGTTTGTTCTCCCGCATCCTTGCCGGGAGAGTGTGTCGTAGCAGATTGTTGGCATCAGCGCTTTTGCACTTCGGGAGATGGCCCATGTGGTTGCTCTTCCTGGTGCTGATAGTGGTATGTCTGGGCTCGGGAAAGGTCGGGGTTTGGGTTGCTGCTGTGATTGCGGTAGTCTTGGCTCTGTCTTCCGTTTCCAAGGGGACCGGGATGATTTGGCCATGGCCGAAACGCGAGCCTCGGAAAATCAACGACGAGAGTTTTCCGGAGTGGTCTGACGGCTCCGCCGATCTCGGCTGGGGTTACTTGATCCACGCGCGAATCGTTGCGGAAGATTGGGTGTTGAGCAGATGGGGGCGAAAAGCCGCCTCCTGGTATGCCTGGGTTGGACTTTTGATCGCCTTGTTGTCCTTCTGCTCTTTTCTGGTGTTTGAAGCCGAGGCGCTGTTCCCGCATAGCCGCTACCCTCAAATGGCCGCATCCGTTCTCCTGGACGTCCTTTTCATAGCAAGCCTTGGATTTCTTGCCTTTTCCTTCAAAAAGGCCAAGGCTGCGTCGGCAAAAAGTGCCGCAGGGGTGATTCGGGAGGAACTGCATGGGGAGGTGGTGTTGCTGGCACAGTGGAGGACCTTTTGCGGGACGGTTCCTCTACCGTATTCTTTCTGGCGATACGCACGCGGTCTTCTGCCTGTGGCAGGGTGGGCGTATCACCATTTTGTTTCCGATGGCCATTTGCTGGCGTTGACGGCGGTGGTTGGCGTGGCCATGGGCTATTTTGCCTATGTGATGGTGGATTTGTCTTTCGATGTGCTCGCGGCGGTCAATGGTGTCGAAGTTTGTCCCTGCCGATCCTCTTTTTTGGCCCGGCTGGTGTGGGAGTCGCAGTTTCTCTTTCAGCGGCATAAACCATTGTGGGCAAAGTTCGTGTCGTGGATGGGAATTTAAGGTAGCACGGGTCGACACGGGTCACAGGTCAGACTCCGATCTATACCCTCCCATCAGCACTTACGGGAGCATTACCATGCCGGGTCACCTGATCCTTGTCCGTCCTCATGCGTCCTTACTGGACGGCCCTGTCATTGCCCGTTACCTGCATCAGATTGGCGGACACTGTAGCTACCTCTTCGCCGTCGATCCGGATTACGCCCGCCACCCTTTCTGGCGAAGGGCGCTGTCCTGGTATGGCCGGGTCAATGGCCACCAGCGCATGGTCGCCCTTGACCAACGATCACCCATGGCGCTTCGGGTGGTTCTGCGTACCCTGGAGGCAGGCCATGGAGTAGTACTTTTCCCGCAAGGCACTGGGATATCCGATCCGTGCCGACCAGACATGCCCGGAGCATCCTGGTTGATCCGAAAATCCCGATGCCTGATCACGGAGATTCGCCTGGATCACTCCCGCTGGATTCCTCAAGTGGCGTATCAGGGGCGTGACCGTCGCGCTACTCATGGGGTAGCCTGAGGTGGACCCCATGGTTTGGACAACCTGAAGGGGGGAATAAGCTCTGGACGGTTGATATGGCAGGTCAGGCTGCCTGCCGTTGCATTCCTGCAGGCGCCGACGCCAGAGATAAAAGCATCCTGGGCTGACGCCGTGCTCTGCACACCACGCGGATACTGGCTGGCCACTTTGTGCCCATTCCCTGATTTTCCCTTGCCAATACGCCTGCCGCCGCTGATGCCGATTCATCACTTCCTCCCAGGGTGAAAAAAGCTCAGCGACAAATCTTGGGATAATTTCATGGCTCCGGAAAGAACTTCGTAAACCGGAGACTTACGTTCAATTCTCGAAACCGGAATCAAGCCCAAGTCCGTCAGATCGCTACCTTCCACTCCCGCAACTGGCCGACGGTCTGTGTCAGTCCCTGCTTGAGCAGCGTGTCCAGGTACTCGTCAACCGTCTTGGGCGGGTTCTTCAGCGATCGTCGATGGTTGGCCGCCGCCTCGCAAACGCGGGCTGCGTGCAGATCCAGTAGATCGAAGATGAAGTCGTCTGGATGCTGGGCGGTCAGGTTGTAGGGTTTGAGCCGTTCCGGCGGAAAATCCTTCAGGTTGAACGTCACGATCAGGCTGGCGCCGCCGTGAATGGCGGCAGCCACCACATGCCGGTCATCGGCGTCCGGCAACTCGACGGACGGGATCAGATGCCCGAAGCCGGTGACCAGGCTGTCGCGGACGTGGGCGTTCATCAACGACCGCGTCCGCTCCAGATCTTCAGCCTTCAGCTCTGGCCGCTGCTTCAGAACGTTACGCGTCCACTCGTCGTGGATCATGTCCGTCCAACGCGCCGGGTACAGATCGGCCAGCGCCAGGCGCATCAGCAGGTCGCGCAACGGTGCCGGGTAGAGCACGCACGCGTCGTAGATGACGATGAAGTTCGAACTCATTCATTCGTACCCCATCTTGAGCGCCTGGGCTTGCTCGGCCAGTGCATCAAGGGCCTTGCTGCGCTCAGCGTCGATCCGCTCCTTGTACGCGATCACGTCCTGGTAGCGGACACGACGGTGGGTACCGATCTTGTGGAACGGGATCTCGCCGCGCTCCAGCAACTGGACGAGGAACGGTCGCGAGACATTGAGTACGTCCGCTGCGTCTTGCGTTGTCAGTTCGGCGTGGATCGGGATGATACTGACCGCGTTGCCCTCACCGATTTCGGTCAGTACGTCCACGAGCAGCCGCAGCGCCGACACCGGGACGCGGACCGGATGAGACGCGCCCTTCTCGTCGAAGATCTCGATCTGCTGGGTTTCCGCACGGGTCTGCAGGAAGGCGGATAGCGCCCGTCCACTCTCGCGAGCGATGGCAACTTCTTCGACCGTCGGCAACGAATGGGTGGGAGAGAGAGTGGTCATGGCAGCCTCCTGGGAGCTTCAAACAGCATCATGGCAGGGAGTGTAACCGAAATAAACGAATAATCGCAATATCCGAAACAGGATGGTCTTGCCTGGCAGGTAACCAAAGGGACACCCACGCCCTTGCCACGTTTGAGACTCTCGGTGGTCTCCCATTCGACCCACTTGCTCTTGGCACTGTCAGGAGTCAGGTGGACCGCTGTCACCGGTGTCCGATTGATGCGCTCGCGGATTTTGGCTATATGCAAAAAGAGGTTGACTAGCGATCATGAGGTGGTGAAGGGAGAAATGCCTGTAGTGTGCAAGAAGTGGTTGACTGGAGTCATTCTCAATATGTGCCGTTCTGTGCAGAACAGGGTTGAACAAGCGGTCGTGGCACAGCAATCAAATTCTCTACCCAGTGGTTAATCATCCCCGGCCTGCGAATGGGAATGACCGGGTCGCAGCGGGAGCCGCCATTTCTGCCCGCACACGGAACGGTAATATCGGCCATGACCCGTCATCCAAGCCTACCTACAGCGATGTCAGCGTTGACAAGCTAAGCGGCCAGATTTAGCCTCGTTCATTAATGTCCGAACCGGTCGATCTCTATATTTACTGTTGGGCTCCATAAGACATGCGGTTATGGTCTTTGCATCCGAAGTACCTCGACCCTCAAGGTTTGGTAGCGCTCTGGAGAGAGGCTCTCCTCGCCCAGGCCGTCTTACGCAATGAGACAAGTGGCTACCGGAATCATCCACAGTTGGAACGCTTCAAGATCCATCCATGTCCTCGGTGCGCTATCTCACTGTATCTGAAGGGCGTGCACACTGAGGCTGAGACAAGGGGGTACTCTTTTGATCAATCAAAGATCATGCCGGCCCTGTATTCGGTAAGATTGAGAGTCACTGCCGGTCAAATGGCCTACGAATGGGCTCATCTGATGAGCAAGCTGAAAACGCGAAACTGCAAACTCTACGAGAAATGGCAAGGAACAGAGGCACCAGTACCACATCCGCTGTTTGAAGTGTGTCCTGGGGAAGTCGAAGCCTGGGAACGCCAATGACAATATTGCAGCGGAAGCCGTCGTCCAGCGGACTGACCATCGTGTTCTCAAAACTCGTGACCGCGACTTGAAAGCGTGAAGACATACTGAGAATGGTTTTCGAGAATTGCAACTCATTGATTTACTGTGCGGCAATGATTACCAGTTGAAACCTCTCGAAACCGGTCGGTTGGGAGAGGGCATCTATGATGTTAAATGATGTTACAAGTAGTATCATTCGTGTATGAATAAAGCGATCAAGTTGCGTGAGGCCATGAAAAACCATCCCATGGGGTGGCAGATTGATGATCTTCAGGTGGTTGCCCGTCAGCACGGAATCACCTGGCGACACGATGGCGGCAGTCATTGCGTATTTATCTGGCACGATGGGCGGACGCTGCCAGTGCCCGCCCATCGACCGATCAAGCCAGTCTACATCAAAAAGTTTTTGCGCCTGGTGGCAGGAGAATGACCATGTATGCCCTGGAAGATTACCCGTTCGAGATGCGCCCGCTGAAGCCCTCAGAAGGGGGTGGGTATCTGATTTCCTACCCGGACTTCACGGAATGCATTGCGGATGGAGAAACGGTGGAAGAAGCATTACAGAATGGCCGGGAAGCATTGCAAGCAGTGATAGGGGCTTTGCAGGAGCAGGGGATGCCGGTACCGGCACCGAATAGTGGAGGTGTGGCTTCCGGCAAATTCATTGCCAGAGTACCAAAATCTATCCATGCCCAACTCGCTGCGCGGGCCAGAATGGAGGGGGTATCGCTCAACGCGATGGTTTTGACGCTCATTGCCAAGGGATTGGGTCAGGGAACGCGGGTGGAATGAGGTTTGCCGGACTCTGAAAGATAGACGGGTTGATGGGGCAGATTCAGGGCCGGAAATGGCCCCGGAAGTGTCCAGAAACCAACTGTCGATTAAACCTTCGATTTCTGAACTGTCATGTGGCGCGAGGATCCTTCGCCCGCTAGAACACATTATTTGGATACGGTACTTGTGCGAGTCGTCCAGTCATGACGGCGTATTTGTTAGGCCGTTTCTTGGTACCTATCACAGCATCCCGATAGCTGACGTGTGATAGTATGCGGCACGATGGATGGAGTGTCATGTCTGCACCGATTATTTGGTATCTAATAAAGTTTTTCACAGAAGAACGCTACGCTGAGCAATTCATGACGGGCGGTCTATATCTCAATACCCTTGAGTATTTCAAGAAGGTAGAAACGGAGAACAGCGACGGGCGCATAGACTCGACAGAAGCGGTTGCGGCGTGGCTTCAACCAGATGACCTCAAGATAAAGCTCAATATACCGGAAATTGGCGACTGCGAGATAACAAAGAAAGATCTAGCCGGACCAGTCTGTTTATCGTTCGATCATCATAATTATTTACACTTGTTTTGTATGTATGCCATCTATACGACCGGTTTTGAAGCCATAGATGGGAAAATCGATTGTGCGCCTGAGGACGTCGAAGATCTGCAACGTCAGGTGAAGATTGACGAACGATGCTTAAAATTCGGCAAGTTCGCCGTTATTACTCCAGCCGCAGCTTTCCTTGATAATCTAAAGAAGGCTCTAAAAATACAGAACTATAAAGCGACTGGGAAGCTGGTGGAATATTACGACAATGAGGTATTTCACGGGATGATCCCGATGGCAGATATTCCATTCAGGAAGCAAAAACGCTTCAGTTATCAGCGTGAATTTCGGTTATGCGTGGATGCCGGCGGTAAAACGGATTCAGCCCTCACCATTAATATCGGAGACATATCGCATATCTGTGTAAAAGTGGATGCTGACAAGCTTCCAGGACTCTTAGAGATTAAGACAGAGCCCGTCCCATAGCCGGTGTTAATGGTGAAATCGTAGCCCTACCACCTTTTTGTGATGAGACAGAATGCATCATTGTGTCCCATGTAGCACCTTCATTTTAAAGCCTAATTGCTTGTATTTATGACCTTTATGATGGCATGTCCACATGAGACAAAACAATTAAATTCTCCCTCTCAGACCCCGTTAAGCATGAGGCAACTCTAGCCTATTCATACGTCCGCTTCCAGTCTGCTGCCGACCACCAGGGCTCAACGGCGGCAGGGCAGCGTAACTGGACCTTCCCGCCCAGCTTGGGGAGGAGTAATATCGGCCAGGAGCGGACATCTACATGGGCAGACATCTATATCACCCCCGTACTGCTCAAGCATTTCCTTTGCGGTGGCCAAGCGTGAAGTCTGAGGGGGCCATATCTATGCCGATGTCGTCCGCGCGGTACAGCATCTGCAGTACGTTAGGGCAGAAAGATATGCTCACCATCCTCGCGTGCATTATCCTGAGTATGATGCAGCTTGTTGTCCGCCTTTAAGCGGCACGCGAAAAATAGCCTCGCAGCCTATGATGCTGAGCATCAGCGAACTCAGCAGCTCCAGCCCCTAGTGGTCAGGCGTACCTCATCAGAGTCGCACGAGTGCCTGAATGCGAGCCCAAGTCTTCAAGACCGCTCGACGGAATCGTTCCCAGCGCGAACGACTCGCCCGATCCGCTGCAACGTGGCGAGAGATCTGCCGACGCATCACCGATTCAGCCTGGCCTGGTGAAAACGCCGGCAGCCATTGCACCTCACCATCCGTGATGAAGTAGTGTGACCTGCAAGGCGCGTCTGCCACTAATATCGATGGCGTAATCGTTGGTATATTGCAGTACGATGAGATCTGATGACCGTCGGGGACCAGAAGCGTTACTCTATGACCGCAGCCACAGGCGCACAGCAATTCAGCCAGCTCAAAGTCTTGGTTGTGGTAGACCACCTCGTCGCGCAGCTGCTTCGGAATTCGCTCCACCGCTTCGTAGGTGTATCTCATCCGTTCCGTCCCTCACTATTGATTTCGAACGAAGCAGTTTCTAACAGGTAGCACACAGATTCGTCAGCTCGATCGTACATCTTAAAGTACTGCTTAAAGCGAATGACCGCCAACGCAGCGTTCAATGCGTTAAGCTCGGCGATTTGCGCCTGCTTCCGGTATTCAGCGTCCTTCGGATTTTCCGTGGCCCCCGGTGTCAGGGTAGTTGTCGCCTCTCTGAAATGGAGTCAGGCGTAGGGTGGGGGCGGAAAGTGGATTATCGA
>NZ_JABBDR010000065.1 GCF_018854495.1 Acidithiobacillus ferruginosus | reverse complement strand
GCCGGGATTGGGAAAACTCAGCCGGGCCGTCACCGTCCGGTTTTTGGGGTCCAGTGTCGGGTAGAGAAAGTTCAGGCGTCCCTCCCAGGATTTGCCGGGATAGGCGGGCAGATGCAAGCGCACGGTATCGCCGATATGTACCCACGGTAACTGGTAGGAATAGAGCGCCACATTGACCCATATCCGGTCGAGGTTGGCGATTTC
>NZ_JABBDR010000064.1 GCF_018854495.1 Acidithiobacillus ferruginosus | reverse complement strand
CCGCACATAAAACCGCCGTCGACACCCTGTTGAGCAACCACCCCCAGCACTTGTGGCGGGGTCTGAATAATCAGCGGACGCCGGGCGTGGCGGCGCACTGGCCGGATCTGGAGCGGTTGATAGGTGACTGGCCACGTGGCGCCATCACTGAAGTGGTCAGCGCTCTGGACGGTATCGGAGAACTGCGTCTGGTGCTGCCCGCCGTGGCGGAACTGAGTCAGCGCGAGGCGCGCTGGATACTCTGGGTCGCGCCTCCGCATATCCCCTATCCGGCAGCGCTGGCGGCTGCGGGTGTCGATCTTGCGCGGATGCTGGTGCTGCATCCACGCAAGGATCAGAATACGCTCTGGGCGCTGGAACTGGCTCTGCGTTCCGGCAGTTGCAGCGCGGTGCTGGCCTGGCCGCCGACTCTACAAGATGTCCAGTGGCGTCGCCTGCAATTGGCCGCCGAGGCGGGCAACAGTCTGGCCTTCTTCTTTTTCCGTCAAAGCAACGCCGCCGCGGTGCCCATTGCCTTGCGTCTGGATCTGCACCCTGCCCCGCAGGGAGTCGACGTGAATGTCCGTAAACGTCGTGGTGCCATGCCGACGCGGGGTATGGTGGCGCTCAGCGACCAACTGGCGCTGGCGTTCTGAAACCCCATGCACTGGCTGGCGGTACAGTTTCCGCGTTTGAGCGTGGAGCTTCGGGAACGGGTGCAGGCAGAAGCGGTCGCGCTGGCGCTGGTGGACATGCAGGGCAGTGCTGGAACCTTGTTGCAGGTCAATGCGATAGCGCTTCAGGCGGGACTGCGGACGGGCATGACGACGGCGCGGGCCTTGGCTATGCTCCCGGAACTGCAACTCTGTACTCGCGACCCGGCTGCCGAAGTGCAGGCGCTCAGCCACTGGGCCAGGCTGCTTTATAGTCTGGCACCACAGGTGGTGCTGCTGGAGGAGATATCCCCCGCCCTGGCGGTGGATATCTCCGGTAACACCCGCCTGCAGCAGGACGACACACTGTTGCAGGTCGTGGCGGCATGGGCCGCTGCGACGCGGCTGAGTGTGCGTGTCGGGGTGGCTCCGACCCCTCTGGGGGCCGCTTTGCTGGCGCAGTGGCAAGGTGCCGGTTCCCGTTCCGGTTTTTGCCTGGAGCCCACCGACTGGGCGTTGCTCTGGCCGCAAATCCCCATAACCCTGTTGCCCTGTGCCGCCGCCACCCGTACGGCCTTACTGGCCCTGGGGGTTCGTCATTGCGCCCAGCTTCAGGCCCTGGACCGTGCTGATCTGATCAGGCGCCTTGGTCCAGAATCCTTGCATGTGCTGGATCGTCTGAGCGGCAGGACAAGCGATCCGCGTCCCGCGTTGTCTTTTCCGGTGGATCCGGAAGTTTCCATCCCGCTGTACAGTGAAATCCGCCACTGGGAAGGTCTGCGCTTCGCTCTGCACCGTGCTTTACAGGATCTTCAGCTTCTTCTCCGGACGCAGGCGCAGGCCAGCCGCTCCTGGCTGCTGCAGTTGCAGGGTCGTGAGCGGCAATGGTCCTCCACGCTGGAAGTGCGCGATCCTACCACGAATGTGGAGACGCTGTTGACGCTCTGGCAATGGCGGCTACAACAACAGCCCCTGGATTTTGCCGTGCATACCCTGCACCTGCAGGCACTAGCGCCGCAACGCTGGCCCGGGCGTCAGGCAACCTGGTGGCAGGACGGGGCGGAGGAGGCGCGCTGGCAGTTGGTGGAGCAATTGCGTCAGCGTCTGGGTGACGTTGCGGTGCATGCCGTCGCCGGGGTTGCGGATCATCGCCCGGATTATGCCTGGCAGAGGGTGCCGCCGGGAGCTGGGCAGGGAGAGGCCAATGCCGCTCGTCCCCTCTGGTTGCTGGCGCAGGCATTGCCGCTCCATGCCCCATCGCTCTTCCTGCCGGCGCAGGTAGAGCGTATCGAAGGCGGCTGGTGGGATGGCCGGGATCAGAGCCGGGATTACTTCCGCTGGCGGCATCCTGGCGGGGCTCTGTGCTGGGTGTATCGGGACCGGCGTCAGGGGCGTTTCTATGTGCAGGGCTATTTTGCCTGAGTATGCCGAGCTCCACTGTCTCAGCGCACTGAGTTTTTTACGGGGTGCCAGTGCCGTGGAAGACCTGCTGGACCGTGCCCAGGCTCTGGAATACCGCGCCCTCGCCATTACCGAGGAGTGTTCCCTGGGCAGCGCGGCGCGAGCCCACAGCCATGCCCGCAATATCGGTTTTCCGCTGATACTGGGCAGTGAAATCGCCCTGACCGATGGTCCGCGCATCGTCCTGCTGGTACGGGAGCGTGACGGTTATGTCGCGCTATCCCGCTTCATCACCCGCGCCCGGGGGCGGGCGGGAAAAGGCCATTATCAGGCCCACATGGCGGATTTACCGGAACTTATGGGTTGTCTGGCCATCATTCTCCCCGATTCGCAAAGCCTGCGCTTTGATGCTGCCGACGCCATCGCCGTAAGGGATTGTCTTGGCGCCGAAAATGTCTGGCTTGGCGTGGAGCTCCTGCGTGGCGGCGACGACGCGGCGCAACTTCGGGAGGTGTTGGAGCAGGGCAGGGCGCTGGATATCCCCTGTCTGGCTTGCGGGGATGTCCACATGGACCGGCGCAGCCGTCGTTTTTTGCAGGATGTGCTCACTGCCATCCGCCTGCGGCGTCCGCTGGCAGATCTGGGTTGGGCACTGGCCCGTAATGGCGAGCGCCACCTGCGCCCGCGCCCCGTACTGGCGGAACTCTATCCTCCGGAACTGCTGGCCGAAACCCTGCGGGTGGCAGAGCGCTGTCAATTTTCTCTAGATAGTCTCGTTTATCGCTACCCCGATGGAGCCTGTCCCGCAGGCCAGCAGCGGGATGATTATCTCGCCGAACTGGCCAGGCAAGGCCTGCAACGGCGTTATCCCCAAGGCGTCGATACGGTGGTAGCCACGCAACTGGAGGCGGAACTGGCACTGGTGCGGGAACTGGATTACGCCGGCTATTTCCTGACCGTTCACGATATCGTCCAGTTCGCCAAGGGGCGCGGCATCCTCTGCCAGGGCCGTGGCTCGGCGGCCAATTCGGTCATTTGCTATGCCCTCGGCATTACGGAAGTAGACCCCAGCCGGATGCAACTGCTTTTCGCGCGATTCATTTCCCGCGATCGCCGGGAGCCGCCGGATATTGACGTGGATTTCGAGCATGAGCGCCGCGAAGAAGTCATCCAGTACGTGTTTCAGCATTACGGGCGGGACCATGCCGCGCTGACCGCCACCATCATCCATTACCGGCCGCGCAGTGCCATGCGCGATGCCGCCCGTGCCCTTGGTTTTGCGCCGGTCGAGATTCAGCGCCTCACCCAGGGCCTGGCCTGGTGGGATGGCCGCCAGATTTGCCCGGAGCGTCTGCAGGAGCAGGGCTTCGATCCCACCAGCCCGACCATCCAACGCCTGATCACCGTAGTCAATGCACTGGTCGGTTTCCCGCGTCATCTCTCCCAGCATGTCGGCGGCATGGTGCTCTCTGCGACCCCCCTCAACGCCCTGGTACCCATCGAACCAGCCGCCATGGCGGAGCGCACGGTGATTCAGTGGGACAAGGACGATCTCGACGTCCTTGGTATCCTCAAGGTCGATATACTCGCGCTGGGGATGCTGAGCGTGTTGCACCGTGCCCTCGATAGTCTGGGCATGACCCTCGCCGACATCCCTGCCGAAGACCCCGCCACCTACGCCATGCTCCAGTGTGGTGAGAGTCTGGGCGTCTTTCAGGTGGAGTCGCGGGCGCAGATGAGCATGTTGCCGCGCCTCAAACCCCGCTGTTTTTACGACCTGGTGATCGAAGTCGCCATCATCCGCCCCGGTCCTATTCAAGGGGATATGGTCCATCCCTATCTGCGTCGCCGCCAAGGGCTGGAGCCGGTGCGCTATCCTGGACCAGAAGTCAAAAAGGTGCTGGAACGGACCCTGGGTGTGCCGATTTTTCAGGAGCAGGTGATGCAGATTGCCATCGATGCTGCCGGTTTCAGTGGTGACGAGGCTGATGGTCTGCGCCGGGCCATGGCCGCCTGGCGGCGCAAGGGGCATCTCGGCCCTTACACCGACCGCCTCATCCGCGGTCTCCGTCTGCACGGCTATTCCGAGGCATTCGCCCAGCGTCTTTGCCAGCAGATTCAGGGCTTCGCCGAATATGGTTTTCCCGAATCCCATGCCGCAAGCTTCGCTCTGCTGGTTTATGCCTCCGCCTGGATCAAGTGCCACCATCCGGCCATATTCACCGCCGCACTATTGAACAGTCAGCCCATGGGTTTTTATGCCCCCGCCCAGATCGTGCAGGAGGCCCAGCGCCGTGGCGTTGAGGTATTGTCCGTAGATATCTGCCATAGCGACTGGGATTGTCAGGTGCAGGATGGGGTGCTGCGTCTGGGGCTTTGCCTGATCAAGGGTCTGTCTCCCAAAGAGGCGGAAAGGCTTCTGCACTGGCGGGCGCAGGGCGGTGCGCTGCACAGCGAGGCGCTTCGCCATGGTCTTGGTCTGTCCGCTGCCGCGCTGCACCAACTGGCACATGCAGGGGCCCTGTCCAGCCTGCACGGGGACCGACATCAGGCCCTGTGGGCAGTGCAGGGCAGCCTGCCCCTGCCCACCGCATTGCCCATGCCGGTGGTGCCGGAGCAGGCCCCCGCCCTTCCTGCCGAAACGTCCGCTGCCGCCTGTATTGCCGATTATCAGCAACTGGGCCTGAGCCTTGGTCCCCATCCCCTGCATTTTCTGCGCAAGTGGATCGCCCAAAGTGGCTATCGCAGTATCGCCGAGGTGCGCATGCAGCACCACGGCCGCCCGGATCGTCTCGCCGGTCTGGTCACCCACCGGCAGCGTCCCGGTACAGCCCATGGTACGGTATTCCTGACCCTGGAAGACGAGTCTGGTATGATCAATGTCATCGTCTGGCCGCAAAGGGTCGAAGGTTGGCGCCGGGCACTGCTGCAGGGCCGCCTGCTGGGTATCGGCGGCCGGCTGGAGCGCCAGGGTGCCAGCGTTCATTTTATCGCCGACGCCATGGAGGATCTCAGCCCCTGGCTGGGTACACTGAGTACACGCTCCCGGGATTTTCATTAGTCCCGCTACGAGTAAATCCCTGCCCATACAGCGGGCTCCTCTGGTCCGTCCAGCTTTACCAGGATGGGGCCGTCTGGCTTTTACCACGGCCACAGGTTTAGAATCCAAGCGTATCGTCGTTACATCTCGCAAAAACATAAGGACCGTATTCACTCATGGAGAAAAAATCCATCGCGTTGGCCGTAGGCCTTTTTATTATCGGAGGCCTCACCGGCGCCGTCGTGGAACGTTTTGCGGTAATGCCCGGCATGGGATCGGGAATCAGCCTCGGCGCAGCGGCAAGCCTGCTGGAATCCGTGACCCATGGGGAAGCCAAGGCCGAGAAGGTGTTTCCCGGCCCCGGCGGATTGACCGGAATCGAAGTGACTCTGCAGGGACATCCGACGGTCGCCTTTGCCACTGCAGATGGCCGATACCTGATTGCCGGTCCGGTCCTGAACAAGCAGGGTGAGGATGAAGCGCACACGGCGATGGTGAAGCTTGGCCTGATTCCCAAACCGGCCAGCGCAGGGGCTTTGGCAGCGAAGGCGGCTGGTGCCGATAGCTTTGTGCTGGGTACAGGCGGACCGGAAATCACTGCTTTCGTCGATCCAAACTGCATTTTCTGCCACAAGTTTTATGAAGAGGCCAAACCGCTGATTGACGCCGGCAAGCTCAGGGTGCGTTATGTGGTGGTGGCTTTTCTCAAGCCGAGCAGCATGCCGAAGGCCACAGCCATTCTTGGTGCCGCAGACCCCGCTGCCGCCATGGCGAAGAACGAAAAGGGCTTTGATACGGTGACGGAAGAGGGGGGGATTGCACCGGCGCAAAATCCCGCCGCCGCCACCCTCAGCGCGGTAGAAAACAATACCAGACTATTGGGCGAAAGCGGTGAAATGGCTACCCCCACCTTGATCTACTGTAATTCAAAGGGTGAGCCGACCCTGGCACACGGCCTGGGCAAAGAAAGCTTCACGGATTTTGCTGCGCATATCGGTAATCTGCAAAATGGGGTGTGCCGGAAGTGAATATCTCGGGATCGAAAGCGGCGGTAATCCGGCGTGGAGACTACCAGGCTCCCAGCTATCAAGTCTCCGAAATCGCCTTGGATGTGCGCCTGGATCCAGACAATACCGAAGTATATACCCGCCTTCAGTTGCATCGCATCGCACCGGAACCGGTCGCGGAATTGCATCTGGATGGCGAGTCTCTGGAACTGTTGGGTCTCCAGCGGGATGGCCAGGTGCTGGCAGAAAACGCATATCGGCTGACCGAGGGTGGTTTGCTGTTGCTGAATCCTCCGGACGCCTTCCTGCTGGAAAGCAGGGTACGTATCCATCCTCGGGCCAACACCGCGCTTTCCGGTCTCTATCATGCGGGCGGGCAGTTCCTGACCCAATGTGAAGCGGAGGGATTCCGGCGTATTACCTATTACCTGGATCGCCCCGACTGCCTCGCCCGCTTCACGGTTACCCTGCACGCCCTACAGGACAGTTGCCCGGTATTGCTCGCCAATGGCAACTGTATGGCCACGGGTGTTGAGGAGGGGGGCTGGCACTGGGCTCGCTGGGAAGACCCCTATCCCAAGCCAGCCTATCTCTTCGCCATGGTGGCTGGTGATCTGGCGGTAGTCCGCGACCAGTACCGTACCGCTTCCGGCCGGGAAGTAGCCCTGGAAATCTATGTGGCCGAACGCGATACCGGTGCCTGCGCCCAGGCCATGGACAGCCTCAAACACGCCATGCGCTGGGACGAAGAAGTCTATGGCCGGGAATACGATCTAAACCGCTATATGATCGTCGCTACCGACAGCTTCAATATGGGCGCGATGGAGAATAAAGGCCTCAATATTTTTAATGCCAAGTATGTGCTCGCTAGCCCGGAAACGGCTACAGACAGCGACTATCAGGGTATCGAGTCGGTTATCGCCCACGAATATTTCCACAACTGGACCGGCAATCGAGTGACTTTGCGCGACTGGTTTCAGCTCAGTCTCAAAGAAGGCCTGACGGTGTTTCGCGATCAGGAATTCAGTGCCGATCAAAACTCCCGCGGCGTCCAGCGCATCGGCGATGTACGCCGCCTGCGTGCCGCCCAGTTCCCGGAAGACGCTGGCCCGCTCGCCCATCCGGTGCGTCCCGATGCCTATTCCGAGATCAACAATTTCTACACCGCCACGGTCTATGAAAAAGGCGCCGAATTGGTGCGGATGATGCACACTCTGCTCGGCGAGGTGCCATTTCGGAAGGGTATGGATCTGTATTTCGAGCGTCACGACGGCCATGCGGTAACCATCGAGGACTTTGTTGCCGCCATGGAAGACGCCAACCAGCGTGACCTCTCGGGATTTCGGCGCTGGTATGGCCAGGCGGGAACACCCATTTTACGGGCCACAGGTAGCTACGATCCTGCCCGGCACAGCTATACCCTTACCCTGCATCAGGAAACCCCGGCAACCCCCGGTCAGCCCGTGAAAGAGGCGGTGCCGATCCCGGTTCGTATGGCGCTGCTCAACACCCAAGGGCAACGTGTGCCTCTGGAGGTTGTCGGGGGTGCCTCCGAAACGGTATTGCTGCTGGAGCAGTCGGAGCAATCCTGGAACTTTGCGAACTTGCCCGATCCCGTGATTCCTTCCCTTCTGCGCGGCTTCTCCGCCCCGGTGCGGCTGCAGGACCCTCTGGATGACGACGCCCATGGTTTTCTGGCACGCCACGATGATGATCCCTTCAACCGCTGGGAAAGCATGCAGCACCTTACTGTAAAAGCCTTGCTCGCCGCAGTGGCGGATTCGTCGGTCGCGCCGTTGCCCGTCACATTGCGGAACGCCGTCGCAGCGACACTGGCGGACCGTCAGGTGGACCCTGCCTTCTGTGCCGAACTGTTGACGCTCCCCGGCGAGGATTATATTGGTGAACAGATGCCTGTAGTCGCCGTCGAGGCCATCCACCGTGCCCGGGACGGGATGATGCGTGCCATCGGCAGACATTTCGCAAAGGAATGGACCGGTCTGTATCACGATCTTGCTGCCGCCTACCAGCGCGACGGTCTGTCCATCGGTCGCCGGCGCCTGCGCAACCTGGCTCTGGGTTATCTCATCGCCAGTGAGGGCAGCAGCCGCGAAGGGGCGATCCTGCACGCCCGTCAGCAATATATACAGGCCGATAACATGACGGACCGCCTGGCGGCTTTCTGGTTGCTGGTGCAACACCGGCATCACGATGCCGAAGACGTCATCCTCGACTTTTACCAAAGGTGGCACGAATACCCGCTGGTGATCGACAAATGGTTTGCCATACAGGCGGCTGCGCCACATCCGAAAACCTTGCGGCAGGTGGAACATCTGCTGGTGCATCCCGCCTTCGACTGGCGGGTGCCCAATCGGGTGCGCGCGGTACTCGGTGCATTTGCCGCCAATCCCACGGTTTTCCATGCGGCGGATGGCTCCGGTTATACTTTCTTTGCCGAACAGATCCGCCGTCTGGATGACATCAATCCGCAGACGGCGGCGCGCCTGGCGACACCCTTCAGTCGCTGGCAGCGCTACGATGCCCCGCGTCAGCAGGGGATGGTGGCAGCCTTGAACATGTTGGCTGGTAAGCCTGGGCTTTCCCGCGATCTGGCAGAAGTCATACAGCGTTCTCATCCAGACAAAAAGTAGACATCGGCATTAAGCAAGGAGTTTGAAGGGGTGCCGACGCATCAGTTCCACGGCCGGGGAATGCTCTCCAGCCGTTTCCAGTGCCGGGAGAATTTTTTGCGTTGCCGGACCTCCCGGGCATGGAGATAGCCCACCAGCATCCCCGCATGGAAGGCGAGCCCGTGCCTGCGGCTGGTAGCCAGTCCTGCAAGATGCTGCCCTGCCATATCTGCGTCATGCACTGCGCCGGAGATTTTTTGCAGAGCGGAGAGGCTCTTGAGCAGCGCCTTGCTGTCTTTGCTGGGCCACATATCTCCTAGTGCGAGAATTACATAGCGCCAATTCTTGATGCGAATGCGCAGGGCATGAAGCTCGGCGGGGGTTTGAGCCGCAGCACCCGCTGCCGTCAATTTGTGGTCCTGACGCCGCAAATGCATTTCCGCGTAGTGCTGGAGGTCTTCGTCACTGGGCAACGCTGCACGCAGCAGCAGCGCCCAGAACTGCAGTATCGTGGCGGCGAGGTGACCCAGCCCGGCAGGGGTGGCTTCGGCCTGCGCGCTCAACCATGTGTACAGGGGCGCGAGCTCTGTACCTGTCCCGGCGGCCAAAGTCGCCCAGTATGTGGCCAGTACTTCATGGTCACGCCGTATACTTTGCTGGTGAAACCAGTCCGCCAACTCCTGACGGACACCGTCCAGACGCTTGTCGGCATCCAGCGCCCGGCAGAATCGCAGCAATGCGCGCAGGCTGCGGACGGCTTTGCGCAACTGATGAAAGGTCTCCGGGCTGTTACCGGTCGCATGCTGCCTGGCTGCGGTGAGAGACTGCTGACATTGCCCGATCAACAGGCGGCTGAGTGCCTTCCCGGCATTTTCGTGTCGGCGTAGCGGTGGTGCTTTGTCCCCCAGCGCAACGGCATCGGCTGGTATCAGTCCGGCGAGACGCAACCCCCGGAACATCTTGCTCTCCCCATCAGGCAGCAACGGCAGATGGGCGCATAGCTCCGCGCCCATCTCCAATATCGCAGCAGGCTCCCCGGTTGCCAACTCCAACTCGACTTCGAGAATCGGTTCGCACAGGCCGCCGGCAAGGATTTCTCCACGATCCAGGGCGACCACTATCTGACTGCCATCGGCACAATCCACCCGGCTTTCCAGTCGCTCAAAACGGGTTTCGAGGATGGCATGCAGAGCCAAATCCAGAAAGGGTGCCAGCAATGCCGCAGCGTCCGGGTCGGTAAACACCCGGAGGTCCGCTGCGGCGGAGAAAACAGTGACATTCCATTCGGGGCGCTGATGCAATCCGCCCACGGACTGTCCCTCGGCCTTGAGGGTGGCGACCCACTCCTTACCTTCTCGACGCACCCGATACGCGAGCTTCGCGCGCCGTAAGGCACCGTCCCGGCTGTCATAATAGATCGCATGCAGTTTCAGGGCGGGGGCTTTCCCCAGTGCGAGCAAAGGGAATTTGCAAATCTTTTCCCAGGTGGCAGGGGAGGGGTCCAGTATTTGCAGTTTAAGCTCCTGTTCCATATTTCCCCTCCATCACGAAACGCAGAATCTGCACCCATTGCGGCAGCTCGGCCCGGGTTTCGGCGGCGCGCAGGTCTGCCACTCCCGCACCCAGTAGTGCTGCCCGCACGTACAGTTCGCTGTCGCGCAGGGTGGCCACTACCGGCAACCGCAAATCCGCAAGAAAGGTCTGCAAATGCTGTCCGCCCCTGGTACGCGCATTCACCCGGTTGGCAATCACGCCCATGCGCACTTTTCCCTTACGAAAGCGTTTTATTTCCTTCAGTTGTTCCAGGAAGACGCGGCTGGCGTCCATATCGAAAGAAGATGGTCCGATAGGCACCAGCAGCGCTTCCACCTCGCCCAGCATGTCTTCCAGACGCCCTTTCTTGAGACCGGCAGGGGCATCAAAGACCACGAAATCTCTGGGTGGATAATCGCGGAAATCCCGGTCTGCATCGGTAATGACGGACAGCTTCGGCAGGTGTTCCGATCGCCGCGCGGCCCAGGTGCTGGACGAGCGCTGTGGGTCCAGGTCGGCGAGGAGCACCGAACCGCGCAGCGCCAGCAGGCTGGCGAGGTTGGTAGCGACGGTTGTTTTTCCGGCACCCCCTTTACTGTTGAGCACCAGCACCCGGATCACTGCTCGCGCCTCTCACCCATAATGACTGCTCCTGTTGTAGTGTTCCAGCAGACGGTCCTGTGCAGATTTACAGTGGGAATCCGTGGGGTTGCGCAAAAAATCATAATCGCCATCCGCACGCATCGCCCAAGCGTTGCAGTCATCTTCCAAGTATAGCTGAAGGGTTTCCGTGAGTATGCGGGCGCGCAAGTCGGGGTCGGTAATGGGTACCGCGACTTCCAGACGGCGGAAAAGATTGCGCCCCATCCAGTCGGCGCTCGATATCCAGAGACGGGGATGCCCGTTGTTTCCGAAGTAATAGACGCGACTGTGTTCGAGGAAACGGCCGACAATGGAACGTACCCGGATATGATCGGAGACACCTGGTATGCCGGGGCGCAGGGCACAGGCGCCGCGCACCACCAGGTCGATTTCTACCCCGGCCTGGGAGGCCCGGTACAGCGCGCGAATCAGATCGGGGTCGACCAGCGCGTTCACCCGCACGATGATGCGGCCTTTGCTTCCGTGCCGGATCTCCGTATCGATGGCATCCTGTATTCCCTGGAACATCGTAAAGGGACTCTGCAGCAGACAGCGCAATTGTGGCGCCTTGCCCATGCCGGTGATATGCATGAACAGGTCATTCATGTCCGCCGTGATATCGGGATTTGCCGTGAGCAGGCTGAGATCGGTGTAAATCCGCGCATTGCGGGGATGATAATTGCCCGTACCCAGGTGCCCGTAGAGGCGGATCCCGTCCTCCTCACGGCGCAGGATGAGAATCATCTTGGCATGCACCTTGTGATTGACCACGCCGTATACCACCTGCACACCCACTTCTTCCAGACGCTCGGCCATCCGGATGTTATTGGCTTCGTCAAAGCGAGCCTTGAGTTCGACCACGGCCGTGACCTGTTTCCCGGCCATGGCCGCTTCTATCAACGCGTCGATGATGGGGGAGTCGGGGGTAGTGCGGTACAGCGTCTGCTTGATACCGATGACTTTTGGATCGCTGACCGCCTGGCGGAGGAAATCCAGAACCGGGTTGAAGCTCTGGTACGGGTGGTGGAGCAGGATGGGCGCCTCCCGCAGTTGCGCGAATATGTTCTCGGGGTGTGAACAAACCGGTGGCAGCCCCGGTACGAAGGGTGGATAAAGCAAGTCGGGACGGCGGACCATTTCGATGATGGCCGCCAGCCGTGACAGATTCACGGGACCCTGCAATGAATACAGATTGCTCTCGCTCAGTTCAAAATGTTTCAGAAGATATTCAACCACTTCCCGCGGACAATTGTTAGCGACCTCCAGCCGTACCGCTTCGCCAAAGGGGCGTAGCGGTAGTTCATCGGCCAGCGCGTCGAGGAGATTATCCACCTCTTCCTCATCGACAAAGAGTTCACTGTTGCGCGTCACCCGAAACTGATAAAAACCCTGGATGGTCAGGCCCGGAAAGAGCGCCTGCACATGTTCGTGGATGACGGAGGAGAGAAACACAAAATCATTCGGACCCGCCAGATGTTCCGGAATCCAGATGATGCGGGGGAGGATGCGTGGCGCCTGTACGATGGCGATGGGGCTGTGTCGCCCGTAAGCATCCTGGCCTTCCAGAACGATAGCGAAATTCAGCCCTTTGTTCTGTACCTTGGGAAAGGGGTGGGCGGGGTCGAGGCTCAGGGGAGTGAGGAGAGGCAGCACCTCCGTCTGGAAATAATTGCCGATCCAGCGCTTCTGCGCCGCCCGCCATTCGCGGCGGCGCAACAAGCGAATACCTTCTTTAGCCAGAGCGGGCAGTAGGCGCTGATTCAAGCATCGGTATTGTTCGGAAATGATTTCATGGGCCTTTTTCGCTACCGCCTCGATTTCACGATGGGGCCCAAGCATGTCCGGTCCCAGAGGGCCCGCGCCGAATTTAAGCCGCTGCAGCAGTCCGGCCATGCGCACTTCAAAAAATTCGTCCAGATTGCTGGAAACGATGGTCAGGTAACGTAACCGTTCCAGCAGCGGTACGCGCTGGTCGTCAGCCAGAGCCAGTACCCGCTGGTTGAAGGCGAGGATGCTGAGGTCTCGGTTGAAGTACAGCTCGGGGCTGTCGAGAGGCGGCGCAGAACGGGCTTTTTCCGGCGCAGACACCTCAGACATGCGGTGCCCCCATGCGGTGCTCTGCGGCGATCAGGGTGTTCTGCAGAAGGGTGGCCACAGTCATGGGTCCGACCCCGCCGGGGACCGGGGTGATCCACGCCGCACGCTGCTCCGCGCCGGCAAAGTCCACGTCGCCGGTCACACGCCCATCCGGAAGGCGGTTGATTCCTACATCGATCACCACCGCGCCCTCACGAATCCACGCACCAGAGATCAATCCCGGTTTGCCGGCCGCCGCAACCAGCAATTCGGCGCGCCCTACATGGGCCGCCAGGTCCCGGGTAAAGCGATGACAGACGGTCACCGTTGCGCCGGCGAGGAGGAGTTCCAACGCCATGGGGCGCCCGACGATGTTGGAGGCACCAACGATTACCGCCTCCTTTCCCTTGATATCGATGCCTGATTCCTGAAGGAGGGTCATGATGCCCGCAGGTGTGCAGGAGCGAAGCAACGGTGCGCGCAAGGCGAGACGGCCGATATTGTAGGGGTGGAAACCATCCACGTCTTTCTCCACCGCGATGGCTTCGATGATCTCTTCCGGGTCAAAATGGGGGGGGAGTGGCAGTTGCACCAGGATGCCGTCGACCGCGTCGTTGGCATTCAGCTCCGCAATGTGGGCCAGAAGCTGTTGGGGATTAGTGTCTGCCGGCAAATTGGCGGAGAATGAGGCAATTCCCACGGAAGCACAGGTTTCTCGCTTTTTCTGTACATAAATCCGGGAGGCCGGATCAGCGCCAACCAGTACCACCGCAAGGCCGGGGGAGCGCCCCCAGTGGCGGAGAAAGGCATGGCTGCGAAGGGAAATATCGGCATGTATTTTTTGCGCAATGGCTTTGCCATCGATGCGTCGTGCAGTCACTTGGGCCTCTTTGGCGAGGTCTCGCTACTCAGGAAAAAATGCTCACCCATGAAAAAGTTACCTGTGTGAAAAGCGGGCGCGTCCACCGGGCAGGTGGCGGCAAAACGGAGCATCCTCGAAAACGAGAGCCATGTTCGCCGGATATTCTTCTGGCGGCCCCTTCTTTTGTCAAGCGAAAACGGGGCACTGAAGGGTACCCCGGTCCATGATGTCCAACAAGATGAAACCGTCGTATCAGGCTTCCCGGGAATTTTGAGGCTCCCGTAAATCCTTGGCGAGTATCATATACATGGCGGGCACAACGAAGAGCGAGAAAAAAGACCCGATCGCCAGCCCGGTAAAGATTACCAGACCCATGTCGAAGCGGCTGACCGCCCCGGCTCCACTCGCCAGCAAGAGGGGCAATACACCCAGCACCATCGCACCGGTAGTCATGAGGATGGGCCGCAGACGGATGCTGGAGGCTTTTTCCACGGCAGCGCGCTTGTCCAGCCCTTCGTGTCGCTGGATCTGGTTGGCGAACTGGACGATGAGGATGCCTTGCTTGGCGATGAGCCCGATGAGAGTGATGAGGCCCACCTCGGTGTAGATGTTGATGGTGGCCAACCCCAGACTGATGAAGATCAACGCTCCGCTGATGGACATAGGCACCGTGATGAGCACGATGAGCGGATCGCGAAAGCTCTCGAATTGCGCGGCGAGGAGCAGATAAATGAGGAGGATGGCCAAGGCAAAGGTGACCAGCAGCCCGCTTTTCTCCTGCATATACTGCCGCGACTGGCTGGCGTAGTCGAGGGAGAAGCCCTTGGGCATGACGTTCTGAGCCTGGGTTTTCAGGTAAGCCAAAGCTTGGCCGAGGGTCACGCCGGGGGCGGGTACCGCCTGAATGGTGGCGGAGTTGAGCTGCTGGAACTGCGGCAGAAACTGCGGTTGCACCTCCGTTTCCACCGACACCAGGGTGGATAGCGGCACCATCTGCCCCGTTGCGGTAGCTACATAGTAGGTCTTGAGCAGGCCCGGGTTGGCGCGGAAGTGGTCCGGCACCTGCGGGATCACTTCATAGCTCCGGCCTTTCAGGTCAAATCGATTGACGTAATTGCCGCCCAGCAGCGGCTGCAGATCCTGCGCGATATCCGCCATGGTCAAACCGAGGTTGGCGGCCATATTGCGGTGGATGTGAAGGACGATTTCCGGATTGTCGATGCGCAGGTCCTTGGTCACGTAGACGAACAGGCCGCTTTTTTGCGCGCGGTCGATGACATCGTTGGCCACCTGATCCAGCTTGTCGTAACCTCCGCTCGACTGCAGCACGAATTGAACCGGCAGACCACCGGCGGACCCTGGCAGGGACGGCGGTTGGAACGACGCCACCTGCAGACCGGTGATTCCGTTCATTTGCTGTTGTACCTGGGGCGCCAACTGCATGGCGGTTACCGATCGCTTATCCCAATTTTTCAGCCGCATGCCGGCGATGAGACTGTTCGTTCCGCCGCCACTGCCAACGGATATCCCCGTGACCATGAAGACCGCCTTGGTCTCCGGATACCTGTCCAGGTCATGGACGATTTTCATGCCGTACTTGCCCAGTAGTTCTGGGGTGATGTTGGGCGCGCCCGTACCCATGTTGAAAATGATGCCCTGATCTTCCTGCGGCGCCAGTTCCTGTCTGCTCGTGGTGAAGAGGAAATAAATGCTCACGAAGATCACGGCGGCAAAAAGTAGGGTCACGGGCACGAAGTTGAGGCTACCCCGGAGCAGCCGGTCGTACAGACGGCGCAGTTCCTCGTAGCGGGTATCGATGAAGTGGGCGAATCCATGTGCGCTGCTGGCTCTGAGTATCTTGCTGCTGAGCATGGGCGACAGGGTCAGCGCCACGATCATGGAAACCAGCACGGTAGCCACCAGCGTAAAGGCGAACTCGCTGAAAAGACTGCCGGTCAGCCCGCTCATGAAGCCGATGGGGGCAAAGACTGCGATCAGCGTGGTGGACATCACCACGATGGCGGCGCCCAGTTCCCGGCCAGTCATCAAGGCCGCCTGGAGGGGGCTTTTGCCCTCGTCGATGTGACGGTGAACGTTTTCCACCACGATGATGGCGTCATCCACCACCAGGCCGATGGCCAGAACGATGGCCAGCAGGGTGAGCAGGTTGATGGTGAAGCCCATGGACCACATGATGAAGCCGGCACCGATGATGGACAGGGGAATGGCCACCGCCGGGATGAGCACCGAGCGAAAGGAACCCAGGAAGAGAAAAATCACCAGAACCACCACTGCCAGCGTGATACCGATCGTTATGAGGACGTCGTTGATGGAGGCCTTGATGTAGTCCGTGGCGTCGTAGGGGATGGCCATGTGCATGCCCGGCGGAAGGGCGGTGCCGAGTTCGGCGAGGGCCGCCTTGACCCCCGCCGCGACATTCAGCGAGTTGGCCGACGGTGCCTCCTGAATACCGACGAAAGCCGCCGGCTTGCCATTAAAATAAGCGCTGGAATCATAATTCTGCGCCCCGAGTTCTACCTGGGCGACATCCTTGAGACGGATGATGGTATTACCCACGCTTTTGACCACGAGGTCGCGGAACTGCGCCGCGTCATGGAGGTTGGTAGTGGCGACGATGGTGTCCCCCGTCTCGGTCCCCCGGGTGCTCCCTACCGCCGAGATGAAGTCGTTGGCTGCCAGAACCTGGGATATCTGCGCTGCGCTGATCCCGAGGGCGGCCATCTTTCGGGGGTTGAGCCAGACGCGCATGGAGTACGTATTGCCGTTCCCGGAGCCGGGCGGCAGGATCTGCGCCTGACCCACGCCGCTGACGGCGGCGAGCTTGGGCTGGACCACCCGCAGGAGGTAGTCGGTAATCTGCTGCTGGTTCAGTTGGTCGCTGTAAAAGGCGACGTACATGAGGTCAGTGGTGTTGCCCACAGTGACGTTGATCACCGGCAACTGGCTGCCGGCGGGCAGTTCGTTGGTCACCTGCTGGACCTTCGACTGGATATTGGCCACCGCCGCGTCGGGGCTGTAATTCAGTTTCATGTACACGGTGATGGTGGACATGCCCTCGGAGCTGTTGGAGGTCATGTAGTCGATGCCGGGGGCGCTGGCGATCACCCGCTCCAGGCGGGTGGTGATGAAGCCCTGGATGGTGTTGGGATTGGCGCCGGGGTAGGCCGTGGTTACCGTCACCACGGTGTTGGTGATGGCAGGGTACTCGCGCACCGTCATTTCGGTGTAAGCCCGCAACCCGAGAAGGAGGATCACCAGACTCAAGGCCGTAGCCAGAACCGGTC
The DNA here is from genome assembly GCF_018854495.1 of Acidithiobacillus ferruginosus. Classification (GTDB taxonomy): domain Bacteria; phylum Pseudomonadota; class Gammaproteobacteria; order Acidithiobacillales; family Acidithiobacillaceae; genus Acidithiobacillus; species Acidithiobacillus ferruginosus. The sequence continues at coordinate 22,442 of NZ_JABBDR010000064.1, read as the reverse complement.
GATGAATGAAGATATCCGTAAATTTCATCGCCGCCGTCCTCAGACTTTGCCGCTGGCGGGGATTTTGACAGGACTACCCTCGTGGAGCTTGATCTGCCCCCCGGTGACCACCAGCTCTCCCGCCTGCAGTCCCGACAGAATCTGTACCTCGCTGCCGCGCTGAATGCCGGTCTTGACGATGCGCTGGAGAACAATCTGGCTTTCCTTGCCATGGACGGTTTTTTTCTCCACCACATAGACAAAGTCACCAAAGGTATTATAGGTGATGGCGCTGGCCGGTACGGTCAACACTTTCTCCAACCTTTTCTCGATCACCGTGACATTTCCGAACATACCCGGCCGCAGGATGGTCTTGGGGTTGGGTACCGTGGCCTGGACGTCAATCTGGCGCGTGGCCGCATTGATGGCCGCACCCGTCGCGGTGATCTTGCCGCTGAAGGTCTGGCCGGGATAGCTGTCCACCTCCACCTGAACGGGTGTGCCTACATGGATACGGGCGAAATCACTCTGAGGCACCGTAAAGTTCACAAAGAGGGGATCCCAGGACTGGAGATCGACCATGGCTGTCCCAGGGATGATGTATTGCCCCAGGTCTACCTGGCGAACTCCGAGATAGCCGCTGAAGGGCGCGCGGATGGCGAGCTTTGCGAGAGTGGCGTGGTCATTTTTTACGGCGGCGACCGCGCTTTGGTAGGTGGCCACCGCGGAATCGAGCTGAGACTGGCTGGCGGCCTTGGTGGCGATCAGCATCCGCGTCCGGCGAAGATTGATCTGGGCCAATCGCTGCTGAGCCTCGTCGCTGGCCAGCTGCGCCAACTGGTTGCTGTTGTCGATCTGGATCAGAGGGGTACCGGCCTTGACGTATTCTCCGGAATGAAAATAGATACCGGTAATGGCACCGCCCAGCTGGGGCGTCACCTCCACGCCCTGGATGGCGGCAAACGATCCCACGGCGGTTACTTCCGGGTGCCACTCCCGCTCCTCCACCTTGCTGGCGCTGACGCTGACGACCGGTACGGGCATATGCGCCAGGGCCTGGTGCATCATATAGTTGCCGTAGAGCTTGAAGCCGAAAATACCGCCGAAAAGGATCAGCAATACAAGAATGACAACGACAAATGCTTTTTTCATGACCAGTCTCCGCGGCGGATGGCTGTGTTGAATGCTGAATGGCTCATGGCTTTACCTGTGTTACCGGCAACGCGCCAGCAGATGGATGAGACTTGTCCTGTGTATTTGCGGGCGGTGATTTCCCGTCGGTTTTGTTCCACCAGCCGCCGCCCAATGCGACCAGCAGCGCGGCCGTATCCTGATAGCGCTGCGATCTGGCGGTTATTTCAGCGATTTTGGCGTTGTCATACTGCACTTCTGCTGTGAGGAGGGTGAGATAGTCAGATGCACCCGCACGATAACTCGCCTGCGCCAGTCGCAGTGCTTCCGCGGAGGCCTGTAGCGCCGCGCGTTGCGCGGCAAGGGTCTGCGCGTCATGTTCTACGGCGCGCAAGGCGTTGGCCACTTGGTCGAAGGCGTTCAGCACCGTGCTGCGGTAGGCGGCATAAACCACATCATAGGCGGCATGGGCCTCGGCTTTCTGAGCTTCCAGTTTGCCGCCCTCGAAAATCGGCTGGGACACGGCACCTACCAGGCTCCATATGCTGCTGACAGGGTTGAAAAACAGCTCGGGATGACTCGCCGTATCGCCAAACGCCGCAGTAAGCTGAACGGTAGGGTAGAATTGCGCCCTCGCCTCACCGATGACCGCATTTGCGGCCTTCATTTGCGAAAGCGCAGCGCGGATATCCGGGCGTTGTTTGAGCAATTGCGACGGGAGACTCACCGGCAATTCTTGGGGTAGTTGCAACTCGGTCAGGGTAAAGGGTTGCCGCCGGGCATCTGCAGGAAAAGCGCCCACGAGAATGGCCAGTTCATGGCGATAGACGGCGAGTTGCTGCTTCAGTGGGGGCAACGTCGCCATTTCGCTGGCCAGTTGGCTGCGCTGGGTGACGACACTGAGATAGCCCACGGCGCCCGCCTTGTACTGGTTCTCGGTGAGTTCCAGAAGCTGCCGCTCCTGGGCGACGATGGCCCGGGTGGCGCGAATTTGCCCCTCTGTCGCCGCCTCGCTGACGGCAGTGGTGACGATGTTGCCGGTCAGGGTCAATCGCGCCGCTTCCAGTTCCCACCGCTGATATTTTACCAAAGCCTCGCTGTTGCGATAAACCAGACGGTTGACACCGAAAATATCCGGGTAATAGGAAACACCGACGCTTCCGGTAATCAGGGAATAGTGAAATCCGCTGCTGCCACCGAAGGCTGCCCCGCTGGCTTTGCTCCGATTGGCCTGCAGATTGCCGGTGACCTGTGGATAGAAGATGCTGGCGTTCGCGCGCGCGGTGGCCTCGGCCTGTTTCAACTGGGCCTGAGCCTGGGCGATGGTCGGGCTGTTTTTCAGGCCCACCGCGACTAATTCGTCGAGCGCCTTGGAGTGAAAGAGTTTCCACCACTCCTCGTGCAGCTCTTTGCCATACGCGATCTCCTGGGCGTGACCGGAAGGGCCGCCCGGAGCCACGGTTTCTTTGGGGCTGATGCCCGCCGTGTAAGGTGTTTTGTCGGCCGGTGCCTGGGGAACGCGCAACGGTGGCTCAAAGCTGCAGGCCGCCAGGCTTCCCGCAAGTGCCGTTGCCAGTACCGCAGCGACGGGTCTTGGTAGTGGTTTTTGCACAACAACACCTCTCAACGGCCTGTACCGACTGGTCAGTATAATGGCGAGAATCCCCCCTTTCTGTCAAACCGACCCCACCTTTTTCCGTCGGCGCACGTTGGACGCCCGCAAAGGTGCATCGGGGCCGGAATGATCTGCCCTAGAGTAAGTATATATCAGCTCTTGAATTAGAGAGGGTTTCACCCCATATTGGAAGCCGAGGATTTTGATTGGAGGAGCGTATGAAGACAAAATTTTTTGGAGCCATCGCCATGCTTTGCCTGCTGGCAGCGCCTGCCGCATGGGCCGAGCCCAGCGTAGCCCAGGTTGCCCAGGCCGTGCAGGCGGGTCACCTGAGCCAGGCGCAAGGCATGATGCGGGAGGTGTTGGCTGCGCATCCGCAATCTGCGGAAGCACAGTATGTAGAAGCGCGAATTCTCGCGCGTCAGGGTGACTGGGCCGGGGCCGGCGCGGCTTTGCAGAAAGCGGAACAGCTCGCGCCTGCCATGCCCTTTGTCAAACCGCAGGTGCTGGCAACTTTTAAGCAATCTCTGCAGCGCCATGTTGACAAACCGGTCGGCAAAGCCGGTCACTGGGGCGCTGTGCTGGCCTTTTTCCTCGGATTGGTAGCCTTGATCGCGCTGATCTCCATGCTCCGGCGGCGGCGCCAACAGCCCGGGATGTTGTACCGCGGACAGCCTTCCGGACCTTTCGGTGGTACGAATGGTTACGGGCCCAATGGGCCGATGTATCCCGGCGGGGGTGCCATGGGCGGTATGCCGCAGCAAGGCGGCGGGTTGGGGTCGAGTCTGGCATCCGGCATTGCCACCGGCGTAGGGGTGGGGGCAGGCCTGGCGGCCGGGCAGGCGCTGGCGGGAAGCCTCTTCGGACATGGCAGCGAGTCGGGCAATGTGGGCAGTGACGGCGGCAATAATGCTCTCGGCCTGACGGACGACTCCTGGGGCAACGATCAACTAGCGTCCAACGATGATTTCGGTATGGATGATGGCGGAGACGGCTGGGGTTAAGCCGCTTGTTTTGCAAACTCGAAGGGGCGTCGCTGGACGCCCCTTTTTAATTCGTTTCTGGGTATTATGGCAACAGGTAACCGAGGTTGCGCAATGCCCGGCAGACGGCGATCAGCGGTAAACCCATCAGGGCGTTGGGATCCTCGCCTTCCATGTGTTCCACCAGGCTGATTCCCAGCCCTTCGGAGCGAAAACTCCCGGCACAGTCCAAAGGCGTGTCCCGCTCCACGTAGCGACGGATCTCCGCATGGGTCAGTGCGTACAGGACGACGCGATATGGCACCAGAAACACTTCCGTGCCGGACGGGGCGACCACCGCCACACCATTCAAAAAATCCACCGCCTGGCCCTGCATCCAGGTCAGTTGCGCAACTGCCTGTTCGATATTTCCTGGTTTGCCGAGAATGCGGCCAGCACAGACGGCCATCTGATCGGCACCAATCACCACCGCCTGCGGGAAGCGTTGGGCGACGGCCAGCGCCTTGGCATCCGCCAGACGGCACACCAGTGTTTCAGGGGCTTCGTCTGGGAGGGGGGTTTCATCCACCGCTGCGATTTCCACCCGAAATGGGATCTGCAGCCGGCGCAGGAGGTCCCGCCGGTAAGGGCTGGTGGAGGCCAGAATCAGTTCGGGTAAGGCCATGCGCACGCGTCCTTAACCGGTGTTGCGCTGACCGGCAGATATGGCGTTGATGGTGCGCAGCAAGGGATCCAGCCATATCTCCCGGAATTCCGGGGGGGTCTCGTCGTTGCGATAGCGCCGCAGCAACGCGAGTTGAATATGGTTCAGAGGTTCCATATACACATTGCGCCGTTGCAGGGAGAACGCCAGGGTTGGGTTGTCGGCAAGCAAATGGTCGGCCCCGACGATGGCGAGCATCTCCGCCTGGCTGCTTTCAAATTCCGCCTGAATTTTACGGTAGATTGCGGTGGCGGCGTCCCGATCGTTGGGTAAGCCTGCGTATTCTCCGGCAATCGCCATGTCGGTCTTGGCCATCGCCATGCCGATATTCCCCATGAGCGCCCGAAAGAACGGCCAGTGCCGGTACATGTCCTGTAGTGCCTGCAAACGTTCCGGCTTGTCCTCCCGCCAGCGGGCGAGGGCGGAACCGAGGCCGTACCATGCCGGAAGAACATGCCGTGACTGAGCCCAGGCGAATATCCACGGAATGGCACGGATGGAAGACATGGAGCGATCGCCGCGCTGGCGATGGGAGGGGCGCGAGCCGATGTTCATGTGGGCGATTTCGTTGAGGGGGGTGGCTTCGTAGAAATAATCCATGAACCCTGGAGTGCTTTCCGTGAGATCGCGGTATACGGCCTCCCCGGTCCGGGTGAGTTCCGCCATGATTTTCAGATGGTCCGGGTTGTCGCCCGACGCCGACCGAACCAGTCCTATGCTCGCCTTGATGAGGCCCGCCGTACCTACGGTCAGTTCATATACCGCAGTCTCCAGATTGGCGTACTTGAAGGAAAGCACCTCTCCCTGTTCGGTAATTTTGATCTGCCCGCGTACCGTATCCGGTGGCTGTGCCAGAATGGCTTCATAGGTGGGCCCACCGCCGCGGCCCACGCTGCCGCCGCGACCGTGAAAAACTCGGATCCGTATTTTCCGTTTGTCTGCCAGCGCTGCCAGCCGTAGCTGGGCCTGATACAGGGACCAACTGGAAGAAAGTATGCCGCCATCTTTGCAGGAGTCGGAATAGCCCAGCATCACCTCCTGGATGTCATCCTGACTGCTGAGAATCTTGGCGTAAACCGGGTTGTCCAGCAGGGTGGACATCACCGTATCCATCCGCTCCAGATCGTGAATTGTTTCAAACAGCGGGGTAATGGCGATCTCGCTGTAGAGACCCTGCCGTGACCATCCGGCCAGGCCAAACTCCTTGGCAAGTACCAATACCTCCATAATGTGGCTTGCCTCATGGGTCATGGAAATGACGTAGTTGCCAAAGCCGGCGGTACTGACTTCACGCCGTAGCTGGGCGATGCAGCGGAACATCGCGCAGGTTTCCGCCGCCATCGGGGACAGGTCAGGTGCTTGCTCTACCAGCGGACCGGGGCGGCGCAGCGCGTCGGAAAGCGCCAGCATGCGCGCTTCTTCGGAAAGTTCCAGGTAGTTGGCGAAGCCTGGAGTTCCGGCGAAAAGCTCGGCGATGGTGCGGGAGTGCACGGAAGATTCCTGGCGGATATCCAGGTTGGCCAGGTGAAAGCCGAAGGTCTGGACCAGCCATATGATCTCCTGGACCTCATTGTCGGCGATATACCCGTCATTGTGGCCACGCAGAGAGTCGCGTACCAGCAAAAGGTCATCAAGGAAATCCTCCGCTGCGGCATAGGCGGGGCCCGCCGACTCATTCAAGACCTGACCGTTTTCCAGTTGCCGCAGACGCAAGTCGAGACGGGTCATCATGTAACGCAGCTTGCGGCGATAGGGCTCACTGGGGAAACGTTGGTCCACCCACTCCGCAAGCTCTGGAAAGTCGTCTGCATCACGCTCCAATGAAGCAAGCAGAACGGGAGAGATGGCACAGAATCGGCTGGAATGTCCGAGCAACTGATAGAGGTCGCTCAGGCGCTGCTGATATTCTTTCAATACTTCAATGCTCTGGGTACGCAAAGCCCAGCCGGTAATGGCCGCGGTAACATTGGGGTTGCCGTCCCGGTCCCCCCCGATCCAGGAACCAAAGCGGATGAACGCGGGAATATCGATATCGGCATTTGCGAAAACCCGGCGCGCCGCCCGGCGCGCGGCCCGATAGGTGAGAGGTACCGCCTCGAACAGGCTGTCACGGAAGTAGAACAGGCCGTTTTCCACCTCGTCCTGCACCTGTGGCTTGTTGGTGCGCACCTCTTCCGTTTCCCAGAGTATCTGGATCTGCGCCCGCAGGTTATCCATCACCTCCTGTTCTTCTTCGTCATTGAGCGCAGAATCGTCGAGCATCTTGCTGGTCACGAAAATGCGGCGCAGGCCATGGAGGACCGTCCGGCGCTTGGACTCCGTAGGGTGTGCCGTGAATACCGGCAGATAACGGATCTGATCCAGGAGAAATTGCAATTGTCCGGGGTTGATACCCTGGCCTTGCAATTCGCGGAAGGTTTCCTCGAAGGACCCTGTCCACAGCATGCTTCCCTTTTGGAGCAGACGGCGGCGGTGCAGGTGCTGGAACTCCTCTTCGGCGATGTTGACCAAGCTGAAATAGGTGTTAAACGCACGGATCACCAGGACCAGATCGTCCTGGGGAAGGGCGTCGATAAAGCGGGCGAGTCGCTCCCGGAGGCGAAGATCCTCCCGCTTGTGGAGGCGAATGTATCCCTGACGCAGTTGCTCCACCGCGTTGAATACGCGATGTCCGGCCTGTTCGCGCAGGACCTCTCCCAGCAGGTTGCCGAGCAACTTGACGCGGTTACGGAGCGCTTTACCGTTGAGGGCCTTTTTTTCCACCTATTTCGTCTCCTTTGAGGCTGATCTGCCCAGAAACCGCCTGGCAAACCCTCTGTTGCCGCTTTTGGCTCCGGGCAGGCGGAGCAGAACGGCACGCGCGAGATCACTTTTGACGGCTGGCTTTGCATCTAACGTAATGGCAAGTGTGCGACAGGTCAATTCACAGTGAGGGCCGGTCTCCGCAACCCTCGCCCCGAGGCAGCGTCCCGATGTCGCGCAATGCATGGCATTCGGTTTGTTTTTGCGGTAGGCTGATGGCCTCGCAGTGGAAGGAGGCCCGCAGGCTTTTTCACTACACCTAAAAGCGCCATAAAGCGACAGTCTTAAGGAGATAAAAATGGCCGGACAACAAAAAGGACAGATCCTTCAGGATCCTTTTCTCAATCTTTTGCGTAAAGAACATGTTCCTGTCGCCATCTATCTGGTGAACGGTATCAAGCTGCAAGGTTTCGTGGAGTCCTTTGACCAGTTTGTCGTGCTACTGCGCAACAACGTCAGTCAGATGATTTATAAACACGCCATTTCCACGGTGGTTCCTGGTCGCGATGTGCGTTTGCCCTTGCCGGAAGCTGAGGGTGAGAGCAGCACCGAAGAAGAGGCCTGATTCTGGCGAATACCGCAGTCGCTGTGGCGGCGCCCCGGGAGAGGATTCTGCTCGTCCATGTGGTATTACATGGTGAGGCGGATCCCGACGCCGGGGCGGAGTTTTTTCATCTGGCCACCGATAGTGGCGCGGATGTGTTGGAGCTGCTTTCCGTTCAGCGCGGACGTCCCGATCCTGCGACCTTTCTGGGGCGTGGCAAGGTGGCGGAACTGGCGGAGCGAGTTGCAGCATTATCCGTGGACCTCGTTCTTTTCGACAGGGTTTTGAGTCCTGTGCAGGAGCGCAATCTGGAGGGCGCCCTCCACTGCCGGGTTGTCGACCGGGTGGGTCTCATCCTCGATATTTTTGCGCGGCGGGCGCGGACCCATGAAGGCAAACTGCAGGTGGAGTTGGCGCAACTGACGCGCCTCCGTACCCGCCTTATCCGCGGCTGGACCCATCTGGAGCGCCAGCGCGGCGGCATCGGATTGCGGGGTCCGGGTGAAACGCAACTGGAAACGGACCGTCGTCTCATCGGCGAACGCATTCTTTCCCTGCGCGGGCGCCTGATCAAAGTGGCTGCACATCGGGCAACACAGCGGCGGGCGCGGCAGCGGGCACCCCTGCCGACGGTCGCCCTGGTCGGTTATACCAATGCCGGCAAATCCTCCCTCTTCAATACCCTCACGAAAAGTTCCAGCTACGCTGCAGACCGTCTTTTCGCGACCCTCGATCCCGCCATCCGACGTTTGCAGATAGGGGGGCATGAAGCCATTCTCCTGGCCGATACCGTCGGTTTTTTGCGCGACTTGCCCACCGACTTGATTGCCGCTTTTCGGGCGACTCTGGAAGAGGTAAACCAAGCGCAATTACTTCTTCATGTGGTGGACGGCAGCGCGCCTGATCGCGATGCCCAGATTGCCGCGGTAGACGAGGTGTTGAAGGAAATTGGCGCGGAGAACATTCCCCGCCTGCTGGTACTGAACAAGGTGGATATCACCGGGGATGTGCCGGGAAACGTGTATGAGAGCTCTGGCAAACTGGCAGCGGTGCGTGTCAGTGCGCGCTCTGGTGTCGGCATACCCGAACTGCTGCAGGCCGTGACGCAGCGTGTGGGGCGCTCCATGTTGCGCGCTGATCTGACGCTGATGCCTGAAGAAGGAGCCCTGCGTGCGCGGATACATTGTCTGGCCAGTGTTATCGATGAGCATTTCGATGAGCAGGGCAGGACACATCTGACTTTTGACATTGATGATCTCAACTGGCGGCGCCTGCATACGCAGATGCGCGATAGCGGTTGTCAGGCGATGGACGCGCCCCCTACAATACCGGCTGATGGCTGAGGAAGGAGAGCAGTATGCCGTGGAGTGATCCGGGCGGGAACGGAAACAAAAACGATAACAACCCCTGGGGACGGCGTCCCGGTGCGCAAAAGCCGGTTTTCGATATCCAGAAAATTACCCGGGAGTTGAAAAAGCTGGGCGGTATTTTCGGCTCGGGCGGCGGGCGCAGCGGTGGGCCGAAGATGGATTACAAGTGGCTGCACCTCCTGCCTTTCCTGGTGATCGCCGTGCTGATCCTGTTCTGGATTGCTTCCGGCATTTATGTCGTGGGACCGGGTGAAGAAGGCGTGGTACTGCGTTTTGGCAGAGAGGTCGGCATCAGCCAACCCGGTTTACACTACCGCCTCCCTTTTCCCTTTGAGAGGGTATACTTGCCCAATGTGGCGCAGAGCCGGCGTCTGGTTCTGGGCTATAGCGGTGCTACCGACACACGGAATCCCGGCATGATGCTGACCGCGGACGAAAGCGTGGTGGATGTCCGTTTCGCTGTGCAGTATCGCATCACCAATGCGGGACATTACCTATTTGCTACCGCGAATCCGGATCAGTTGATTTCCTTTTGTGCGGAATCCGCCATGCGGGAGGTCGTGGGACGCAGCAAAATCGACGGCCTGCTCACTTCCGGCAAAGGCGCCATTCAGCAACAGGTGCAGCAAATCACCCAAAACCTGCTGAGCCGTTACCACGCAGGCGTCAGCGTTGATTCGATCCAGTTGTTGGAGGTGACGCCTCCCAAGGTGGTCCAGCCGGCGTTTGCGGATGTGGTAAAGGCGCGTGAAGACATGGAACGGGCGCGCGACGAAGCGCGGGCCTATGCGAACGCAGTCGTTCCCAAAGCCACGGGGGAGGCGGCCGCGATGGTGACGAACGCCGAAGGTTATAAACAGCAGGTGGTCGACCGGGCCAAGGGGGACAGCGCACGCTTCACCGACATTCTCCAGGCCTATCAGAAAAATCCGAAAGTGGTGAGTGAGCGCATGTACTTGCGCACCATGCAGGACATTCTGAGCCATACCCCGAAAGTGATTGTCGAGAGCAAGGGACAGCCCGTGATAAATCTCCATATGCCCGCCAGGACTCCCATGGCGGTCAGTAGTCCGACGAGCTCTGCGGCAGAAACCGCGCCGACCGTATCTGTGGTCCCGCCGGTTGCACCGACGATCAGCCCGGTGGCTCTGCCAGCCGCTGTGTCAGGAGCCAGCTCATGAAGAACTGGGCCTGGAGTGTGATTATTGCGGTATTGGCGCTGGTGCTGCTGGCGTCGGCAAGCTTTTATTCCGTATCCATGACCCAGACCGCCGTGGTGCTGCAATTTGGTAAAGCGGTGCGCGTGGTGGAGTCCCCTGGGCTCTATATGAAGTGGCCCATTGCGCAGAATGTGGCTTTTATCAATAAGAATCTGTCCAGCTATAGCACGCAGCCGGAATCATTCTTGACGGTGGGGAAAAAGCCGGTGCTTATCGGCCTTTTTGCCGAATGGCGAGTGGCCGATCCACTGGTTTTCTACGCCCGCCTGCATAACGACGGGACCGCAGAGAGCCGGATTGGCGATGTTGTGCGTTCTGCGTTGCGGACCGAGGTCGGCAAGATGACGCTGAAGTCGGTGATACAGGGCCAACGCAGCGAAATGATGGATCCGGTGCTGGCGGAGGCCAATAAGCGTCTTCAGCCACTGGGTGTGCATCTGGCCGATCTGCGTATTCTGCAGGTGGGTTTGCCCACGGAAGTGCTGCAAGCCGTCTATAAACGGATGGAGGCTGAGCGTGCAGAGGAGGCCAATGCCTACCGCTCCCAGGGGGCTGCGGATGCTGCCAAAATCCGCGCGGAGGCGAATAAGGACCAAACCCGGATTATGGCGGGTGCCTACCGCCAGCAGGAAGAGCTGAAGGGGCAGGGAGACGCCGAGGCGGCATCTATTTATGGTGCCGCATATGGCAAGGACCCGGCATTTTACTCGTTTTATCGCAGTCTGGAGGCGTACCGCCACAGTCTGAGTGACAAAGACGTGCTGGTGCTCAGTCCGGATGCGCCATTCTTCCGGTATTTCCGCCACTCGTTGGAGCCAGCAGGCAAATGACGCGTACCGAAAGCCACCCGACCTGGTTGCTGCCCAGCGGATTTGAGGATGTTCTCCCCGCACGGACGGAGGCGCTGGAGCGCTGCCGCCGTGCGTTGCTCGATCTTTACGCGCAATGGGGTTACCGTCAGGTCATTCCCCCCCTCGTAGAACATCTGGAGAGTTTGCTCACCGGAAGTGCCGCAGACCTCGACTTACAGACTTGGAAACTGTTGGATCAGGATAGTGGCCGGTTGGTGGGGTTGCGTTCGGATATGACGCCGCAAATGGCCCGCATAGACGCCCAGACATCTTCCGTAAAGGAGGTTCGGCGTCTGTCTTATGCGGGCACGGTGCTGCGCGCCCGCCCCGATCTGCTCGGTGGGAGCCGTGCCCCTTTTCAGATAGGCGCCGAACTCTTCGGGGTGGAGGGGCCGGAGGGAGATCTGGAGGTTCTTTCCCTGATGGTGGAGAGCCTCATCCACTGTGCCGTGCCGGATTTGTTGCTGGATATCGGCCACGTGGGTATTTCCCAAACGCTGGCCGATGCGGCAGGTCTGGAAGGCGCTTTGCGCGCTGAGCTGTTGCGGCATGTCGAGCGCAAGGCGTGGTCGGATGTACGGACATGGCTGCGCGAGCATCATTGCGGTATGGAACTGACCGCCGACTTTGATGCCCTGTCCGGTTTGCAGGGGGATTTCGACGTATTGGAGCAGGCACGCCGGTATCTGGGGCATTACCCCGCCGTTCGTGTCGCCCTGGATGACCTGCAATGCGTATGGTCGGTATTACGGGCACGTTATCCAGACCTGGCGATTCAATGCGACCTCTCGGAGATTCACGGACATCGCTATCATACCGGCCTGCTGTTTTCGTTGTTCGGTCCGCAGCGTGGTGAGGCGTTGGCCAGTGGCGGGCGCTACGATGACATCGGTGCCGCCTTCGGGCGGCGACGGGCGGCGACGGGCTTTAGTCTGGATATCAAACCACTGCTGCCGGGATTTCCGGATTCGGGCAGAATAGGGCGGGTTTGGGCCCCGGCTGGCATGGATGATCTGTTGTGGCAGTCGATACAGGAACACCGCCGGGCTGGTTTTGTGGTTTTACAGGATCTGCTGCGTCAGGATGTGCCGAGTCCGCAGAGCTTGCAGGCACAGGGATTTGACGCCGTCCTGATCCAGGAAGCAACGGGTTGGAAAATACAGCGTCTCGACTCGTGAAGTTTAATTTCATTTTCCAATGACCCATTTGCGGAGTCGTTCGTGGCTATAAATTCAAATGTTGTAATCATCGGCACCCAGTGGGGTGACGAGGGCAAGGGCAAGATCGTCGACTGGCTGACGGAGCGTTGCCAGGCCGTGGTACGTTTCCAGGGAGGGCACAATGCTGGCCATACCCTCGTGATCGGAGCGCGGAAAACGGTACTGCACCTGATTCCCTCGGGCATTCTTCGGCCCGGGGTGTCCTGTTTCATTGGTAACGGTGTGGTGCTCGATCCTCTCGCTCTGTTTTCGGAATTGGACGAGTTGTGGCCGGTGGTGTCCGATGCCCATGAGCGCCTGTTCGTTTCCGATGCCTGCCCGCTCATTCTGCCTTACCACAAGAGTCTTGATCTGGCGCGCGAGCGGGCGATGGGTACGGCAAAGATCGGCACTACCGGTCGCGGCATCGGGCCGGCCTATGAGGACAAGGTGGCACGGCGCGCGTTGCGTGTCGCGGACCTATTTCATCGCGAACGGTTTGCGGCAAAGCTGGGCGAAGCCCTGGACTACCATAACTTTGTGCTCCAACACTATTTCAAACAGGAGCCGCAAGACTTTCATGCCATCCTGGAACAGTATCTGGGGCTTGCGGAGCGTCTGGCGCCTATGGTGGTGGACGTTTCCGTGCGTCTGGCGCGTTTGCGGGAGGAAGGCGCGAGGATTCTCTTCGAGGGCGCCCAGGGTACGCTGCTGGACGTGGATCATGGCACGTACCCCTTTGTGACTTCCTCCAATACGGTGGCGGGTGGCGCTTCCGCCGGAAGCGGGGTAGGGCCGGCGGAACTGGGCTATGTACTGGGCATTACCAAGGCCTACACGACGCGTGTGGGGGCCGGGCCATTTCCTACGGAGCTCTTTGATGAGACGGGCGTCTTCCTTGCAGAGCGGGGCGCGGAAGTGGGTGCAACCACCGGTCGGGCGCGGCGCTGCGGCTGGTTTGATGCGGTGGCTTTACGGGCCGCCTGCCGGGTCAACGGGGTAACGGGCCTGTGCATCACCAAGCTGGATGTGCTGGACGGCCTCAGCGAAATTCGCGTCGCCGTTGGTTACCGTGTGAACGGAGTGGTTCAGGAAGAACTGCCCGGTGGAGCGGAGGCAGTGGCGGCCTGTGAACCCATCTACGAGAGTTTTTCAGGTTGGTCAGAGTCGACGGCCGGCGTGCGGCATTGGGACGATCTTCCCGAGGCGGCTCGTCGCTATCTGGAGGCCATTGCAGAACGCGCCGGACGGCCTCTGGCGATTATCTCCACCGGGCCGGATCGGGATGACACCATTTTACGTACCGAGGCCCTGTGACGCAGCAGCGCAATAAAAAAAGGGAAGACCGTTTGGTCTACCCTTTGCTTTTGGTACCGGGGACTGGATTCGAACCAGCACAAGCTTTCGCTCACTAGGACCTGAACCTAGCGCGTCTACCAATTCCGCCACCTCGGCGTGGATGGAATCATCATTTATTAAGGAGCATTTGTCAATGCCGGAAACACAAGAACCCTCGTCGCTGAGTGACCGCGATCCCATGTTCGACCGGGAAAAGGAAAAATATGAGCGACCCATCGTCAGCCGGGAGTACATTCTCAGCTATCTGGAAAGCGCCGGTCAGCCATCGACTCTGGAGGATATCATCGCCGATCTGGAAGTATCGGAAGAGGACCAGGAAGCCCTGCGGCGGCGTCTACGGGCCATGGAACGGGATGGGCAATTGGTTCGTAACCGTCGCGGCGCTTACGGAATCGTTGAGGCGATGGAGTTGGTGCGCGGTACGGTCAGTGCCCACCCCGATGGCTTTGGTTTTCTGATCCCAGAGGGAGGCGGGAAGGATCTTTTCCTTTCCCCGCGGGAAATGCGCAAGGTATTTCACGGTGATACGATTCTGGGCCGGGCGGTCGGAGAAGATCGGCGCGGCCGTATCGAAGGCGCGATTGTGCGTATTCTGGAACGCGCGCTCAAACAGGTTGTGGGGCGTTACTACGCGGAAGGTGGGGTGCGCTACGTCGTCCCCGAAGATCGTCGCATTCCCCAGGAATTTGCGGTGGTGGAAGGCGGCGAGCTGGCACCCGTACACGGACAGATCGTGACGCTGGAAATCACTCAGTACCCGGATGGGCGCAATATGCCCCAAGGCTGCGTGGTCGAGATTCTGGGTGAGCACATGGCCCCGGGCATGGAAGTGGAAATCGCCGTCCGTAACTATGGGTTGCCCCATCAGTGGCCGGACGAAGTGCTTGCGGAAATTACGCATTTCTCCGAGACCGTCCCAGAAGCGATCAAAGAAGGGCGCCGCGATCTGCGCGCGCTTCCCCTGGTGACCATCGATGGCGCCGATGCCAAAGATTTCGATGACGCCGTCTATGCGGAAGAGATCGAAAACGGCTTCCGACTGATCGTTGCGATCGCTGACGTGGCCACTTATGTACGACCGGACTCTGCGCTGGACAAAGAGGCCGCGACCCGTGGTAATTCTGTCTATTTCCCGCGGCGGGTGATCCCCATGCTGCCCGAGGTGCTGTCCAACGGACTTTGCTCCCTCAATCCCCATGTGGACCGCCTCTGCATGCTCTGTGAGATGGAGACGGATATGGCGGGCGAGGTACAGCGTTTCCGCTTTGCCCGGGGCGTCATGCGCTCCCAGCGCCGCTTTACCTATGACGAAGTGGCCGCCATATTGGCGGGTGACGAGGATTTGCGTACGCAGGATGCAGCCATGGTTCCGCATCTGGAGGTGCTGCACCGACTTTATGAAAGTTTTGCCAAGGCCCGTGAGCGACGGGGTACCATCGAGTTCGATTCGCAGGAGAGCCGCATTATCTACAATGAACAGGCGCGCATTGAAAAGATCGTCGCAGTGACGCGCAACGTAGCCCACCGGATCATCGAAGAGTGCATGCTCGCGGCCAACGTGTGCGCGGCGCAATATTTCCGTATCCACGAGCTGCCCATGCTATATCGGGTGCATCCGGAGCCATCCGGCGACAAGCTGGAAGATTTGCGCCGCTTTCTCGGGGAGCTCGGCGTGCCGGTGCGCCTGCCTACCCACCCCCGTAGCGCCGATCTGGCCAGCATCATTGAGGACACCCGTGAGCGCAGTGATTCCAGTCTGATCCAGACGGTTATTCTGCGCAGCCTTTCCCAGGCCTATTATACCGTGGATACTGGCATGCATTTTGGTCTGGCCTTCCCGGCCTACACGCACTTTACCTCTCCCATCCGTCGTTATCCGGACCTCGTCGTGCATCGTGGCATTCAGGCTTTGCTGGACGCAGCCGGAGCGGAACCTCGGTGGTTCCCCCAAAAGGCATTGCAGGAACTCGGTCAGCACTGCTCCATGACCGAGCGGCGGGCTGACGAGGCCAGTCGCGAGGCGGTGAATTGGCTCAAGTGCGAATTCATGATGGATAAGGTAGGGGAGACCTATACTGGCATCATTACGGGCGTTACCGGGTTTGGTCTCTTTGTGGCACTGCGTGAAATCTACGTGGAGGGTCTGATCCATATCAGCACCCTCGGTGAAGACTACTTTCACTTCGATGCTCAGCATTACCGGATCATTGGTGACCGGACCAAAGAAACATTCCAACTGGGGGATGGAATCGAGATCAGGGTTGCGAACGTCAATCTGGATGATCGTAAGATTGATTTCGAGCGGGTGATGCCGGAGGGTCAAAGTAGTGGCACGGCGAAGAACCGGCGGAGCCGACGCAGCCGGAAAGACGCATAACAGCAGGTGTACCCGGCTTATGCCTTGATCATTCCGTTGTCCAGGCAGAGCGGGTCATAGCCGAAGATGATGGTCTGATCGGGTAAGGTCAGGCCGACATCCTTGCCCGCATAATCCAGGTGGCTCAACAGCCATTTGATGATCTGCAAGCGCGCGGCTTTCTTGTCGTCTGCAGCTACAACGGTCCAGGGCGTGAAGCTGGTATGGGTACGGGCAAACATGGCATTGCGCGCACTGCTGTAATCCTTCCAGTGCTTCACCGCCTGCGCATCGATGGGGCTGGTTTTCCACTGCTTGAGCGGATCGTCTTTGCGTGCCTCCAGGCGCTTTTTTTGCTCGTTCCGGGAAATATCCAGGTAAATTTTAAAAAAATGGATGCCCGAGCGCACCAGCATGCCCTCATAATCTGTTACTTCAGAAAAAAATTCCTCATATTGCGCGTCGGTGCAAAATCCCATGACCTTTTCCACGCCCGCACGGTTATACCAGCTCCGGTTGAAAAAAACGATTTCGGCAGCAGAAGGCAAATAATGGGTATAGCGCTGGAAATACCACTGACTTTCTTCACGGTCCGAGGGTTTATTTAGTGCAACGATACGTGTTTCGCGGGGGCTGAGATGCTGTGTAATGCGCTTGATGGTGCCATCCTTGCCAGCCGTGTCGCGGCCTTCCAGGATAACCAGGATTTTTTCATTCTTGCTGATGATGTGCCGCTGCAGTTTGACCAGCTCGATTTGCAGTTGGTGTAACTCTTCTTTGTAGCGTTGTTTTTCCGTGATCTTCTCTTCTTTGTACTTGGTCATGACGCGTACCTCTTGATGATGAAATGACGTGGCATTTAAAAAAGGCTGCGCGCCGCCTTGCCGATGCCTTCAGCGCTCATCGGATGCTGGTCCGCAAAGCGGGCCAGATCGTAGGCGGTGAGGCCGTGGGCGGCCGCCGTCCCGATCTGGCCGATGAGATGACCGGCATCGATCCCCACCACCCAACCGCCTAGAAGACGCAGGCTGTCCGCGGCGAAAAACAGTTGAATACCACCTTCCATGCGTTCCAGAATCTGCGCCCGAGAATCTTCCTCAAAGTCATAGCGGCCAGTCCGTAACGGTATACCCTGCGCTTCCGCCAGGGCAGGGGTAATGCCTACATAGGCGGCCGCCGGGAGGGTGAAGATGGTGGTGGGTATATGGTGGAAATCCGCATAATCCATGGAAATATTGCCACCGAGAATGTTGTGTGCAGCCACCATGGACTGGCGCACGGCGGCGTGGAATAAAGGCACGCGGCCATTGACATCACCACAGGCATAAATATGCGGATGGGCCGTCTGCAGGTCCGCTCCCACGGCTACACCTTTTCGTGTCACGGCAATGCCGATTTCGGCAGCGCCCGCAGGAATGACGGGACGCCTGCCCACGGCCATCAGCACCACGTCGCCATCGAGGGTGTCGTCCTCTTCACCGTGGGTGTAGTGTACGCGCCGTCCTCCCTCCGGGGTTACGTCGACCGCCGTCACGTCCACACCGGTGAGAATGCGAATAGACGGATCCAGCAACGGCGTTAGCAGTGCCACCATACCCGGATCCATACCGTTGAGAAGTTGCCCACCTTTCTGAAGCAGCGTGACCCTGGTGCCCAGGGCGGCGAAGAACGTGGCCGTTTCCAGACCGATATAACCGCCACCGATGACAATCATCCGCTCCGGCAGGGTTTTGAGGGCGGCGTCAGGTTTGTACAGATCGTGGCTGGTAAGGCAGAACTCGGATCCCGGGACCGGGGGAATGAATACATCGGAGCCGCTGGCAATGATAACTTGGGCACACCGGAATCGCCGTCCGCCGTCCGCCGTATCGACGGCCACTTCGTGAGGAGTGATAAACCGTGCTTCTCCCTGAATCATCTGAATATTCGGTGTGGCGGCCAGGTCTGCGGCGTGTTGCTGATAGCGCCGCGCCTGGATGCTGTCCTTGTGCGCCATGATTTTTGCGAAGTCGACGGTAACGGTCCCAGGCAGACCTCGTTCGGCAAAGCGTCGCTGCGACTGGTAGATTTCGGCGGTTTCCCGAACGGCTTTAGAGGGTACGCAACCCTCGTAAAGGCAGTTTCCGCTCATGACCCCCTTGGGATCCACCATGACTACAGAACGCCCCGCCCGGGCTAGCCGAAATGCGGCAGGATAAGCGCCGCCTCCGGCACCGATGGTCAACAGATCAGCGTATTGAATGGTCACTGGACACCTCCATATGGGAAAGTCTAGTTCATTATGATGGTGGTCTCCCGAGTTTGCTGTTACCTGTCAGCAAAACACCAGAAGGCCCTGCTTTGTCTGATTACGATTCCGGGAGGCCCAGATCCCGGATTTCGAGGCCCATCCGTTCCAGACGGGCCTTCAGGTCGCAGGTGGCGGCCTGAACATCGTACTCCCGTCCTGCCACACCCAGCTCGATTTGCGGACCATCCTCCTTGAAACTGGGCAGGCTGGAGAAACGAACGTCCGGATGGGCGACGCAGAAACTCTCCATGAGGGGCACCAGATCGCCCTCCCGCGCATGGGGTAACAGAATCCGGGCCTCTACGTCAGCCACTATGGGCGGAAAATACTGCTCGAGCACCCAATCGCTCATAGGTTCTGCCATCTCCGGAAATCCCGGAAAGAAATGCCCGTTACCCACGGAAAATCCAGGAACATTATTGATGGGGTTGGGGATCAGTCTTGCCCCGGCGGGCAGATCGGCCATCCGGATCCGTACCGGCTCTGCCTTTTCGCCATACTGCCGGCGAATCCATTCTTCCGCTTCCGGGTGCCGGGACAAGGTAACGTCGGCCGCCGCCGCGGCGCAATCGCGGGTTAGGTCATCGGGTGTTGCCCCCAAACCTCCGAAGGAGAAAAACGGCAGGGATTGTGCCATGGCCCAGCGCAACTGGCTCAGCAGGATATTCCGGATATCGGGTACGATCAGGCACCACGCTATGCCGTAACCGCGTCGTGCCAATTGCTGGCGGCTGCGGACAACATGACGGTCTTCCCGTTTGCCGGAGAGTATCTCCGTACCGATGATCACCAAGCCGACATCTGCGCTCATGAGAAACTCTCCAGAGAAGGGGCAATGGCCTCGTGCATGGCCGTCTCTGGCGGATCTCGCCACTGGGCGCGCCCCGCGGCGTAAGCTACCCGGCCACTCAGCAGCCACGCCAGTGCCTGCGGATAAATACGATGTTCCGCGTCAAGCACGCGGGCGGCAAGAGATTGCTCGTCGTCTTCCGGCAGTACGGCTACCGCTGCCTGAATGATGGCCGGACCGGCATCTAGCGCTGCTGTCACAAAATGGACGCTGGCACCATGCCATAACACACCCTGCTCCAGCGCCCGGGCATGGGTACGCAAGCCCGGAAAGGCAGGAAGCAGGGAAGGGTGAACATTCAGCATTCTGCCCTCATAGCGCTGAACGAAGGCGGGCGTGAGTTGACGCATGAACCCCGCCAGCGCCACCACATCCGGGGCGTAATCGTCAATCTGCCTTTGCAGTGCGGTATCGAAATCCACCCGGGCCCCATAATCGCGATGGTCGACCGTAAGGGCAGGAATGCCTGCCAGCGCCGCCAACTCCAGCGCGCCGACGGCTGGCCGGTTACTGACGACTGCAACGACTTGGGTGTCCGGTATCTGCCCGCTACGGCAAGCTGCAAGGATGCTCTGCAGATTGCTTCCCCGGCCGGAAACCAGAATCACCAGCCTTTTAGTCAAGAAAACGTACTCCCTCACCGTCCCGGCGTGACACCAACTGCCCAGCAACGAAGGCCTGCTCGCCATGCTCTGCCAAAGACTCTACAGCCGCCTGCCTGGAGTCCCAGGGTACGATCGCCACCATGCCGATACCAACGTTGAAGACCCGTCGCATCTCCTCGGTAGAGACCTGCCCCTGTTCCTGCAGCCATTGAAAAATGGGCGGCATTTGCCAGGTTTTGGGATCGATATGGGCGGCAAGTGCCGCAGGCAGTGAACGGGGCAGATTTTCCACCAGTCCGCCGCCGGTGATGTGGGAGAGGGCGCGTATGGTAACCGCCTGACGCAACGCCTGAATGGCCTTGACATAGATTCGGGTCGGCTGTAGCAGCAGATCCACCAGCGGTTCACCGTTGATCTGGACATGGGCGTGGGCACCGCTTTGTACCAGTATTTCCCGAATCAACGAATAACCGTTACTGTGTGGCCCGGACGAGGCGATGCCGATTACCGCATCGCCTTCCTCGCAATCGGCACCCGTTAGTATGGCGGACTTCTCGACGATACCCACCGCAAAGCCCGCAAGATCATAATGTCCGGCCGGGTACATGCCGGGCATTTCCGCCGTTTCGCCGCCCAGCAGAGCGCAACCGGCCTGGCGGCAGCCTTCAGCCACCCCGGAAATAACCGCTTCAGCCACGGCATTATCCAACTGCCCGCAGGCATAGTAATCGAGAAACCAGAGGGGTTCGGCACCGGAAACAAGGATATCGTTGACACACATGGCGACCAGATCGATACCGATATGATCATGCCGGTTGGCTTCCAAGGCCAGCAACAGCTTGGTACCCACCCCATCGGTGCCCGACACTAGTACCGGTTCACGATAGCCGCCCGGCAGGGCGAATAATCCGCCGAAACCACCGATACCGCCCAGTACACCGGGGCGGTGGGTACTTCTGGCGAGAGGTTTGATACGGTCCACCAATGCGTTGCCAGCGTCGATATTCACTCCAGCACTGCGATAGGTCAAAGGTTTGGGGGTGTCCACGGTGACTTCCTCAATGGGGTTTGGCTCATGGTATGAGGGCATCTGGCGCCTGTCAAAGGTAGAACCGGGGAATCCTCACCTAGGCCGCGTCCCAATAAAAAAGAGCGGCGAACCGCTCTTTTCGGACCGGATTCCTGCCGGCGGTCAGAAGCGCTTGAAAATCTGACCACTCCGGGCTGCCTGGAAGCGCGCTTCCACCACGCCCCAGTTCATGTTTTTGTGAACGGCGGCCAGGTAATCCGCGCGGCCAAGTGCCTTCCAGTCCACCATGTAGGCGTGCTCGAAGACATCGACAATAACCAGCGGCACGAAACCACCCACGTTACCGTCTTCGTGGAGTTGAACGAAGTGGTTGTTGATCTGACCGGTAGTACCATCATAATAGGCGATGGCCCAACCCACGCTCCGGCTCTTGGCGGCAGACACCAGATCTTCGTGCCATACCTCAGCGCTACCAAACTGTTCAGTGACCGCTGCCTTGAAGCCTGGTGCCTGATCGATGCTGCTGCCCGGCTTCAGCTGCGCAAAATAATACTCGTGTAAAACCATGCCATTATACTCAAAGCCAAAGCGCCTGCGGCGATCTGCATAGGCGAGGGAGCCGACTTTACCCGCCGCCCGCATTTCTGCAAGCTCTTTGTGCAACGCATTGCTCTGGTTGACATAACCTACATAAAGGCCCCAGTGATCCGTAATTTGGGCATCGGAGATGCCATCCAGGCCGCTGGGCTTCAATTCTTCGCGCACGCTATATTCGGACATTCGTCATTCTCCTGATTTCAAGTTTAGAACTGAACCAATACTGCCCTGAT
Source organism: Acidithiobacillus ferruginosus (assembly GCF_018854495.1). Classification (GTDB taxonomy): domain Bacteria; phylum Pseudomonadota; class Gammaproteobacteria; order Acidithiobacillales; family Acidithiobacillaceae; genus Acidithiobacillus; species Acidithiobacillus ferruginosus. The sequence continues at coordinate 725 of NZ_JABBDR010000064.1, read as the reverse complement.
TGTAGTCAGTGGGCGTTCGATCTGCAAACGACCTCCCGGTCGCTTGAACCTGTATTGCCCCCGATTGTTCTGTCCCCCGATTGTTCTTGACAGCCGCCGCCCCCTTGCCTAGCTTCACGGTCATGAACCTGCCGAATCTGTTGACCTTGCTGCGGCTCTTTCTGGTGCCTGTAATTTTCTATGCACTGGCGAGGGGATTTTTCGCCGTGGCACTGGTCATTTTTTTCGCAGCAGCGATTACCGACGCGTTGGATGGCTGGATAGCCCGTCGTTACCATCTCCAGACCCGCCTGGGTGCCGTTCTCGACCCGGTGGCGGATAAATTGCTTGTAGTCACGACGGTTATCACGCTGACCTGGTTGCAGCGCATTCCATTGTGGCTGACAGTCGCCATTATCTCCCGGGACCTGTTGATCGTCGGTGGCGGTCTGCTCTACCTGCTGCTGATCGGAAAATTCAGTATCCACCCGACGCTGCTGTCGAAATGGAACACCGCGTTACAATTTGTCGTCATTGTGTTCGTGCTGTTAGAGGCGGCCTACCGCTGGCGGATGCCGCTGCTGCCGGTCTTTGCCCTGGTATTCGTTACGGCTGTTGCATCCGGGGGGCAATATGTCTGGGTCTGGAGTCGCAAGGCCATCGCCCAGGACAGGGCTTCCGGCCAATCATGATGGGGAACCGACAGCGCATTCTCCCCTTGGGCGTACAGGCGCCCGCCACACTGG
>NZ_JABBDR010000063.1 GCF_018854495.1 Acidithiobacillus ferruginosus | reverse complement strand
TGAAGGGGGGGGGGGGGTAGCTTGATGGCGCATTGATAAAAGACGTGGTATGACTGGATGCAGAGTTTTTTGATCTGCCCTCCAGATATCCAGCCCCACTCTTCGAGGCATCCTCAGAGTGAATGACGGCTTTCAGTCTATTGCGACCATTCGCCTCACTCGTCCCAAGCTACTGCATCCACTCCCGCAGTTTTGACCATCGCCGTTTCCCGGATCCATTCCGCGCCGCCATGGCCACAGCCTTTTTCTGACCCACAAGCACGACAAGACGCTTGCCCCGGGTAACAGCAGTATAGAGCAGATTGCGTTGCAGCATGGGGTAGTGTTGCGTGCTCATGGGAATGACCACGGCAGGATACTCCGAACCCTGACTCTTGTGCACGGTGATGGCATAGGCCGGTTGCAGGAGATCCAGTTCCCCAAAAACATAGCTGACCTCTCTGCCCTCAAAGTCTACGGTCAGGGTGCCTTCTTCCACGTCCACACCTTGCACAAATCCGATGTCGCCATTGAAAACCTCTTTTTCATAATCGTTCTGGATCTGCATGACCTTGTCACCGGGTGCGAAGCGGCGACCGAACTTTTCGATGGTTGGTGTGCTTTCACCATTGAGTGCCGTTTGGAGCGCTTCATTGAGCGCGCGGGCACCCAGCGCACTGCGGTTCATGGGGCAAAGCACCTGGATATCATGCAGCGGGTCCAGGCCGAAGCGACGTGGGATATGGGTGGTGACCAGTTTGACGAGCTTTTCTGCAGCTTCCGCTGGATCATCTGCTGCGATGAAATAAAAATCGCTGAGCCCCTCCGGGTTTCGCATGTCCGGCGTGTGCCCTGCATTGATCTGATAGGCCGCCTGAATGATCCGGCTTTGCGCCGCCTGGCGAAAGATTTCCGTCAGATGAACTTCGGGGATGGTTTTGGCGGCAATGAGATCAGCCAGCACCTGCCCTGGGCCTACGGAGGGCAACTGATCGGGATCACCCACCATCAGCAGTCCCGCCTGGGATGGCAGGGCTTTGAGGACGGCGTGCATTAAGGGCACGTCGATCATGGAGCATTCATCCAGGACCAGAAGATCAATATCGAGGGGATAATCCTCTTTGCGTTTGAACCCACCGCCCTGGGGATCTATTTCGAGGAGCCGGTGGATGGTCTTGGCCTCTTTGCCGGTGGTTTCACTCATGCGTTTGGCCGCACGTCCGGTGGGGGCGGCCAGTGCGATGCGCAGTTTCTTGGCGTCGAGGATATTCAGGATTGCATTCACGAGCGTGGTCTTTCCCACACCGGGACCGCCGGTAATCAGTGCCACTTTTTCCTGCAACACCATACGGATGGCTGATTGCTGACTGTCCGCGAGATCAATGTTCAGCCGCTTCTGCACCCAATCAATAGCCGCTTCGGCCGCAATCCCCGCCCATGGGGCTTTGCCGGCGCGCAGCCCTTTCAGGAGGCTGGCGATGCCCTGTTCATTGCGGTAAAGGGGGGCCAGGAAGACACAATCGGCGTCCTGCACCTGATCTGCGATGATCGCCCCTTCCCGTAATTCTTCCTGAATGGCGCTTTCGATGGCGTCTGTTGGGACTTCCAGCAACTTTTCGGCCAGAGGGATCAGTGCCTCATGTGGTAATCCGCAGTGCCCCTCGTCGCGTGCCTCCATGAGGGCATAGGAAATGCCTGCCCGAACCCGAATGGGCGCATGGGGTTCAATACCCATTTTCATGGCGATGGCGTCAGCGGTTTTGAAGCCTATGCCATGAATATCCCGGGCCAGCCGATAGGGGTTTTCCGTCATGACCCGAACGGCATCGGTGCCGTAGGTTTTGAAGATGCGCACCGCCCGGGCGGTACCCACACCATGGGTGTGCAGAAACAGCATGATCTCACGAATCACTTTCTGGTCCGCCCAGGCGCTGACCATGCGTTCCCGGCGAATAGGACCGATACCTTCCACTTCCGCCAGGCGTTCCGGGGTTTCTTCGATGACGGTGAATACCTGATCCCCAAAAGCTTTAACGAGCTTTTTGGCATAGACGGGACCAATGCCCCGGATCATGCCGGAGCCCAGATATTTTTCGATGCCATCCAGGCTGGTCGGCGCGGAGATTTTCAGAAAAGCGGCTTTGAACTGCAGGCCATGATCGCGATCGGTGATCCAGAGGCCCGAAGCCGTGATCCACTCACCCGCAGTGACGGCTGCCGCATGCCCCACGACGGTGACCAACTCCTTGTGGCCACGGGCTTTGATGCGCAGCACACAGAAGCCGCTGCCATCGTTATGGAAGGTGACCCGTTCGATCAGTCCACCGAGCAGTTCATTGGGGGTGTCCTGCTTCTGGCGCTCCGGTTTAGCCATTTGAAAAAGACTCTTGAACGCAGCGGATCTCCGCTGACCCTGGGAAAATGGTAGCATGACCGGCAAAGCCTGTATTTGTCGGGAGGCGTTATGTGTGGTCGCTATGGCTTCATTCACAGACCTGAAGCGCTTCAGCAGGCCTGGGGGAGATTGCACGTTCTCGGGGATTACCCACCCAGTTATAATCGCGCTCCGGGTCAGACACACCCCGTCGTTCGACAGGCCCCGGATCTCAGCCTGGAGTTGGTGCCCATGCGCTGGGGATTTTTACCGGGCTGGAGTACCCGTACCCACATCCGACCCATCAATGCACGGGCCGAAACCGTCGCTACCCAACCCCTGTTTCGGGAAGCCTTTCGCGCAAGGCGGGCACTGGTGCCTGCGGACTGGTATTTTGAGTGGCCCTTTGTCCCCGAAGACCCTTCTGAAAAGTATCCCATGCTTATCCGGGCGCAAGATCATCGTATTCTGGCGCTTGCCGGGATATGGGACCAGCACACCACCGCAGAAGGTCAGACCGAGGAGACCTTCGCTATCATTACCGTGCCCGCCCTACCTGCCTTGCAGCACATCCATGAACGTATGCCTTTGGTGCTGGATCGCAGCCATTGGCCGCTCTGGTGGCATCCTCATGCGCGGCGGACACACCTGGAACCCTGTTTTCAGCCTGCAGACTTTTCCTGGGAAAGCTTTCCGGTCTCTCCGCGGGTGAACAGCACCCGTTACAATACACCAGAGGCGGTTTTGCCTTGGAACGGGACGGCGCCAGACTGATGGGATGAGCTGAGAATACTGGCGTTGGGAGGATACTTGCGCATCGTAGAACGGTTACTGTATAAATATATAGTACGCGGTTGCGGAGCACATTCTGATGCAAACAACGAACGCAAAACCCATCAAGAAATCCCAATGGCTGCTGGTCCTGATCCTGGCCCCTTTGTTGGCCGGCTGGCTGGGCCATCAGTCTCCACAATATGCGGCCGGGAATGGTGGCGTATTTCAAGACGCCCGCCATGTCACCTGGACGCCTGCCACCAGCCCAATGACGGTGACGCCCGCCGCACAACAAAAAGGGAACGACCAGGATCGGAAGCAATCCTATGCGTTGTGATCCGATACCCGTATCCCAGGGTACATTGGGCGCCAAAGGCATGCTGGCCTCATCGCCACAGCCCGTGGGCGGCCATCATCGCGCCTGTACGCTTCCACTCATGGTGTCCCGGATTGCCGCAGGCTTCCCGTCCCCTGCCGATGACTATGTCGAAAAACAGATTGATCTGAATACCCACCTGATCCAGCACAGGGAAGCGACTTTCATCCTGCGGGTTACCGGCTGGTCCATGCGGGACGCGGGGATTTTTGATGGCGACGAGATCATTGTGGACCGGGCCATTACCCCGGTGGATGGCAAAATCGTGGTGGCGGCCATCAATGGCGACCTCACCGTCAAACGCTTGCGCCGGATCGGCAGCGCTGTGCATCTGGTGGCGGAAAATCCCGAGTTTCCCGCGATCATCCTCAAAGAAGGGGAAGAACTCTGCATCTGGGGTGTAGTGACCCGGGTGCTGCATCGCGTCTGAGGCCCGCATGGCCATTGCCCTGGTAGACGCCAATAATTTTTATGTTTCCTGCGAACGGGTGTTTCGCCCGGATCTGGAAGGGCGGCCCGTGGTGGTGCTCTCCAATAATGATGGTTGTGTTGTCGCGCGCTCGGCTGAAGTGAAGGCCTTGGGTGTGGTCATGGGGACACCGTGGTTTCAGCTGCAGAAGCTGGCCAAACGGGAAGGAATCATCGCCCTGTCGAGCAATTACAGCCTATATGCCGATATGAGCAATCGCATGATGGGGATTCTTTCGACCTTCAGCCCTATTCAGGAAGTCTACAGTATCGACGAATGCTTCCTGGATCTGCGGGGCGTTGCGCAAGACCGGCTATTCCACATGGGACAAGCGGCCCGGCAGAGAGTCCTGCAATGGGTGGGATTGCCGGTCGGGGTAGGCATCGCAGCGACCAAGACGCTCGCCAAGCTCGCCAACCATGTCGCCAAAAAGATGCCTGAATATGCGGGAGTCTGCGTGTGGGACGATCTGGCTGAAGGGGATCAGCAGCGTCTCTTGCAACAACTGCCTGTTTCCGAAGTCTGGGGGGTGGGTCGCCAGTGGACCACACGGTTGCAGGAGACGGGAATTCAGACGGTCTGGGATCTCCGGCAGACGGATCCCGCGCTGATGCGCAAGCGCTTCAGCATCCTCATGGAACGGAGCATACGGGAACTGCGCGGGGAACCTTGCATCGCCATGGTGGACATCCCGCCGCCCCGGCAGGAGATTCAATCCTCGCGATCCTTCGGCCGCCCGGTAACCAGCGCAGAGGAATTGGGCGAAGCGATCAGCCTGTATACCGTAAAGGCCGCCTATAAACTGCGTCGTCAGGGTTCAGTGGCCGGTGCTCTGCGGGTGTTTATTAACACCAGCCCCTTTCAGGCCCATCTACCGCAATATCATGCAGCGAGAACCATCGCCCTGAATCATCCCAGTCAGGATACCCGGGTGTTCCTGCAGGCTGGCCGCCTCGCACTGGCGGAGATGTATCGGTCGGGATTGGCTTATGCCAAGGCGGGGGTGCATCTCCTGGAGATCACATCGGCGGATGCCTTGCAGGCCGACCTTTTTACGTCGGCAGAAGATGAGGCGCGCGCCAATCAATTGATGATCACGCTGGACCGGGTGAATGCGCGTTTTGGCAGCGGCACCCTGCAGCCGGGCGTCGCCGGTCTGCAGGAACCGCGGGGATGGGCCATGAAACGCGGCAACAAGTCCCCTGCCTACACGACACGATGGGCGGATCTGGCCAGAGCAAAGCTGGAATAACCGGGATCAGCCTCTATTCCGGTATAGATCAAAGACAGCGCACGGGAGGGTGGTGTGTCCGGGAAAGCGCGTTTGCGCCATGAAAGAGCACCGGCGTAGACTTGTGTCACGGTTCACCTTTCCCCTATTTCTGGACATCGGCATGCCCCCCCGAGTTCGACAGTTCATCGGCAAAAATCGTCAATTTCGTAACGTCGCCCCAGCATTCATAGGGGTTTCAGCGCCTATTTTCTAAAACTTCTGTGGTGGCACGTTTTATCACTTAGGCTCTTTTATTGACATGCCTATGAACGCTGATAAAGT
>NZ_JABBDR010000062.1 GCF_018854495.1 Acidithiobacillus ferruginosus | reverse complement strand
TGCTGCCCCCCCCCCTCCTCCACCGGCATTACCAGACTGCCTCCGGCGCACAACTGGCGGTAAAGGGGCGCCAGTGCGCAGGGCACGGCAGCGGTAATGACAATTGCGTCAAAGGGGGCTTTTTCCGGCCAGCCGCCGCTGCCATCGCCGTGCTGCAGGTGCACCTGGCGATAGCCCAGCCTGCCCAGCAACGCGGTCGCCCTTTCCTGCAGCGGGCCGATACGCTCGATACTGAAGACCTCCGCCCCCAGTTCCGCCAGCACGGCGGTCTGGTAAGCGGACCCCGTACCGATCTCCAGCACCCGCCGGGGTACCTCCCGCTCCTCCAGAATCGCTTCCATCATCCGCGCCACCATCCAGGGCTGGGAGATGGTCTGTCCGTAACCGATGGGCAGCGATACCGGCTCATAGGCCCGTCCCGCCAGCGCCTGGGCGACAAAGCGATGACGCGGAACCCGGTTCATCGCGTCCAGCACCCGCTCATCACGGATGCCTTCCGCGCGCAGACGGAGCACCATTCTTCCCCGCGTGCGCGGGGAAATCATGCCGACTTCAGGACTCAGGGCTAGCAACGAAGCAGCCATTGACTCAAACCCTCCAGAAAATTGTAGCGGGTCATATCCAGATCCAGCGGGGTGATGGAAACATAACCGCGACGCACCGCGTCAAAGTCGGTACCAGGACCGGCGTCTGCTTCCCGCCCGGAAGGGCCAATCCAGTAAACGGGATCGCCGCGGGGATCCGCCGCCGGTATCACCATGTCGCTCTTGTGACGACGCCCCAGACGCGTCACTTCAAATCCGCGGATTTCATCGTAGGGCAAATCCGGCACATTCACGTTGAGGATGGTATCGGCAGGCAGCGCGTGACTCAGCACCCCGGTCACCAGTTTGGCGGCGACCCGCGCCGCAGTCGAAAAGTGGGTGCAATCGCGCCCGGCCAGGGAAACCGCCATGGCGGGCAACCCCAGGAAACGCCCCTCGGTGGCGGCGGCCACGGTGCCTGAGTAGAGCACATCGTCCCCCATGTTGGCTCCCCGGTTGATACCCGAGATCACCATATCCGGTGTTTCCGCGAAAATTCCGGTGACCGCGAGGTGAACGCAGTCGGTAGGCGTACCGCCGATCAGATAGTGAAAGCCGTTGAGGCCGGTGCGCATCCGCAGAGGCCGGTCCAGGGTGAGGGAGTTGCTGGCGCCGCTCCGGTCCTGCTCCGGCGCCAGTACTTCCAGATCGCCCAAAGGCTTTATCGCTTCAGCAAGTGCCGCCAGTCCCGGTGCCAGATAACCATCGTCGTTACTGAGCAAGAAACGCGGCATCAGGTCTCCAAAAGTCAGGCAGTGACTACTTTGGCGTCCATAGTAAGCTACGAAGCGCCCCCGGGTCTATCCTCCGGGCATGCACCGCTCGCCGCAGACTAATGCGCCGCGCGCCCTGACGCCGCCGGTGCCGGATTTTCATTCTGCACCTGCTGAATCTGCCGCTGCAGCAACAATACCCGCAACTGCGCCGCATCCATCGCCTGTTTCAGGCCGTTTACCCGCTCCAGGTAACGCACATAATTACGCTCGTTTCCGGTGCGGATGGCCTTGCCCTGCTCATAGTCTTTTGTCGCCTGAATCAGGGTCAGCCGCGCCGCGAGCAATTCCCCCTGCAGGCGCTTCAATGCCGGGTTGGCTGCAGGCCGGGCTGGCGTGGGCACGGGTGGTTCCGGCGTCGAGGTGACGCCGGCGGCCCCCGACCCAGGCATCGGCGTACTGACCGAAGCCTGTGGCGCCCCCGAAATCTGTTCGACGCCTTTGGCACCCGGCGGCGGAGTTTCACCGTAGCTGACTACGCCACCGCCACCCACCCAGCGATAAACCTAAATTCGGCAGTTACCTCTGCTGATTTGGCAGGATTCCTTTGATAGGATTGGTTTTTCCCTGTAATGGAGGCTCA
>NZ_JABBDR010000061.1 GCF_018854495.1 Acidithiobacillus ferruginosus | reverse complement strand
TAGATCTGAACCCGCAGCGGCAGGATAAAATGGCCGCTTAAAAAATGGGAGACGCGACAACTACCTTGACAGACGCCGCCAGCGGCCTTGATTTTTTCTTTGGCAAGCACCACGTTCAGCTTGCTACATTCAACCGTTCGCTCTCTGCGCGAACCCCGTTACTTCATCAGGAGAGATAATGGCCGCCACCAAGGAAACCATGCAATTTCAAACCGAGATCAATCAGCTATTGCAGTTGATGATCCATTCGCTTTACTCCAACAAAGAGATCTTTCTGCGCGAGTTGATCTCCAATGCCTCTGACGCTTGCGACAAGCTACGTTTCGAGGCTTTGGCCGACCCTGCCCTCTTGACAGGTGACAGCGAACTCAAGGTAGAGGTGGACTTCGATCCCGAGGTCGGCACCATTACCGTGCGCGACAACGGTATTGGCATGAACCGCGACGAGGTGATTGCGAATATCGGCACTATCGCCAAATCCGGGACGCGAGAATTCTTTGAACGCCTCAGCGGCGATCAGACCAAAGACGCCAAGCTGATCGGCCAGTTCGGAGTAGGTTTTTATTCGGCGTTCATCGTTGCAGATCGCGTCAGCCTGAACACTCGTCGCGCCGGCATGGAGGCCGAGCATGGCGTTCGCTGGGAGTCGGACGGTACCGGAACCTACACCCTGGAAACCCTGGATCTGCCCGCGCGCGGTACCGAAATCGTCTTGCACCTGCGCGACGAAGAACGCCAGGACCTGCTCAGCGCATGGCGCTTACGCGGCATCATCAACAAATATTCGGATCACATACCCCTGTCGATCCGTATGCGTAAAATAGGCGAAGGCGGCAAACCTGGTGACGAATGGGAAACGGTCAATAAGGCCTCCGCTCTCTGGCAACGATCCAAGTCCGAGATCAGCGACGACGAGTACAAGGAGTTTTATCGCTACGTCAGCCACGACTATGGCGACCCTCTGACCTGGAGCCACAACCATGTTGAAGGACGGCTGGAATACACCTCCTTACTCTTCATTCCTGCCAAAGCACCCTTTGATCTCTGGGATCACAACCATTCCCACGGTATCAAGCTCTATGTGCAGCGCGTCTTCATCATGGACGATGCCGAGCAGCTCCTTCCCCGCTATCTGCGCTTTGTGCGCGGTGTGATCGATTCCAGCGATTTGCCTCTTAACGTCTCCCGCGAGATTCTGCAAGGTAACCGAGTCATTGATCAGATGCGCTCCGGTTCGGTGAAACGAATACTGAGTCTCCTCGAAGAAATGGCCGGGAAAGAGCCCGAAAAATATCAGACGTTTTGGAATGAATTCGGACGAGTACTCCGGCGTCTGTCAAGGTAGTTGTCGCGTCTCCCATTTTTTAAGCGGCCATTTTATCCTGCCGCTGCGGGTTCAGATC
>NZ_JABBDR010000060.1 GCF_018854495.1 Acidithiobacillus ferruginosus | reverse complement strand
ATGACCCAGTGAAAATCGCTTTAATTTGGTCTCCATGCTTGTCGAGGGCGCTCCTCAGGGCGGCTACTAGTGCGCCATACCGCTTCTCATCCGACAGCGTCTGGATTTCGTCCACGAGCAGCAGTGTGGGGTTTTTCTTTTGCGCCAACGTGTTCATCCACTGCCGGAGATCCAGCATGCGTTCGCTGGCCTCTGCCGTCCCCTGCTCCCATGATGCTTGTGCGCCTACTGTACTCGCGTTGGCTCCGACACCTATTTTTGATCCCGGTCGGCCCAACCGGCGCCATACGCCCGAAATAATGCCCCCCCCCTCCGCGGCCTTTCGGATGGCATCGAGCAATACCGATTGGGGGTCTTCTCTGGACTCCCACAGGGACACGTAAATGGTGATATACCCGGCCTTTTCGGCGGCGGGCAACAGGTCCTTACGGAGAAATTCCGTTTTCCCCATCCGCCGCTGGGCAAAGAGCACCAGACTCTTGCTGAGTCCGATGGCCAACGTTTTCAGGTATTGATCGGCCAACGCTGTTCGCGGGTAGTGCCAGGGG
>NZ_JABBDR010000006.1 GCF_018854495.1 Acidithiobacillus ferruginosus | reverse complement strand
CGGCGGGGTCTGTACAGGATGCGCTGCGGACGCCATTCGCGGCGTGGCGCCCGCCGTGCGCTCAGCGATCGGCTATGGAGTCTGGCGCCGGTGCGGCTTTGGGCTTTTTGAGCAGGGAATACACCGGACAGTAGCCGATCACGCCGGTGGCGATGAGGAGCAATCCGGAAAAGGTCCATTCCTTGTAAGGGAAGGGATTGACGAAATAGACCAGAAAAATGATGGCGCCGAAGTAAATACGCAGCCAGCGCTCGGTGGTGTTCATGTTTTTGATGATTTTCATGGCTCTGCTCCTCCGTAAATCAGAGAACCATATGTGAATTGCACTATAGGTCTGATCGGGGCGCCCTGCAACAGCATTCCCGATTCCGCCAGGTGTCATCCCGGGTTGGCTGAACGCGCGGGTCTCGTGCCCCGTTTGCCCGCTTACCCCGGCAGTAGCGCATCTACCCGGCGCTGGGCGATGGAGTGGCCGTGGGCGGCGGCCTCCGAGAGCCACTTCAAGCCCAGCGCCTTGTCCCGGGTGACGCCCTGACCCTGGAGGTAACAGTTGCCCAGCCAGTCCATGGCGTCCACATGCCCCTGCCGGGCCGCCGCCTCAAACCATCCCGCGGCGATGGGATACTGTCCGGCGGCGTAGAAGCTCAGGCCCAGGGCGTTTTTGGCCGCAGGGTCGCCCTCGTCGGCATGAATGATGTGCTGGACGATCTGCTCATCCAGCGTCAGGGGAATTCGCCCTTTCAGGCTGTCCAGGGCCACCTTCCAGACGACGTCCGTTGCCCCGCGCCGGCCCGCGCATTGTTCTCCGGTCATGGTACCGTCTTCTATCCATCTCAGGATGGAGCGGGTCGTGACCCCCGCCAGCATCGCGGCGGTGGGGGTGCGGATGGCGGGATTATCCAGGGGGGGCATCACATCCTCCAATGCGCGCGTCGTCGTGCTCAGTAAACCTTCCGGCTTGATGCTAATCATAGCTCCGTATATTAGCACATTACGACAACGGTTTCCGCACACTTTTTAAGGTCGAAGCTGGCGGTACGTCGATGAAAGCTTATGGTCAATGCAATCTCTCACCCCGCCAGTAATGCGTTGAGATCCTTCAGGCCTCATACCACTTCCGGGCTGCGTCGTCCTTGGCATGGACCAGCAGGCAACGTATGCCGGCAATATCGGCAGCCTGCGCAGTGCGCAGCAGGGCGTCCCTGAGCAGCGCTTTGCCAAGACCTTTGCCATTCCGTCATACCTACTCAAACCGGCCTAAACAGGTCCAAAGCTGACTTCCTGCTTCGCGAATGCTAGGAAACAGCAGTGCGCCGACCTGTCTGGGGTATGCGGGTGCCGATGGCTGGCCCCCACTTTGTTCCGTATCCCAGCGCTGGTTTCTTTTCCGTGGCGACACTAAGCTTGAAACCGCCATCCCTATGTTTTTATGATGGTATCGCTGTAACACGCCACCATCGCGTCATGAGTGATCAGTCGCATAGGTTCGACAAGCGCTTGTGCGACCAGAATTCGGTCGAACGGATCGGCGTGATGCGCCGGCAAGTCCTCGACGGCCGCCGCATGCTCGGGCTCGACCGGCAAGAAACGGTAACCAGATTCACCAAAGTAGCGCATCGCCTCCTGGCTGGATACTGGCATGTCGCCGCGTCCAAGACTGCGCTTGATGGCGATCTCCCAGATCGTCGCGGCGCTGATCCAGATCGAAGACTTCGGCAACTCGATCATCTCGCGTGCCTTTTTCGACAGCTTCGGGCTGTCGGTAATCGCCCAAAGGGCGACATGGGTATCCAGCAAGAGATTCAGGATTGCTCACCCAAAAACATGCGGGCCACTTCGGCATTGTGGGTATCGATGCTGTCCGGCACATCGAATTTGCCTTTGGCAACACCGATGCGCTTACCCCCTGGCGATGTTTCCATGGGCACGAGCTTAGCTGCTGGACGGCCGTTACGGGCAATAACGATTTCACGCTCCTGCCCCCGCTCGATGGCGTCCACCAGGCGGGACAGCGAGGACTTCGCTTGTAGCATGTTGACTGAGTGCATCCTATTCTCCAGCTTCGGCAACCCCATCACATTTTCGGCGCGGAGTGGTGGACATTCTCCACGAGACCACACTTAGTCTAGTTTAGCTAATAACCAAACGCAATATGCTTAACCTCGGTCTGCGACCTGCATTCCACAAGCAGATGCCATATGTTGCAACCACGTCGCTCACGCCAGCATCGCGCCCGCCCATGCGCATGTCGCCGTCTTTACGGCGATGGCAAATCCTCATGTCTTCGTGATTGTACGGACATAAATAGCCTATCGTCGTTATTGTGGCGATGTTCCATGGCATGTCTCCCTCACGGCGACGACGCGGTTTATGGCCGTCCTCGTGCGGACGGAGACATCGGCTGAAAACCCGTGGAACCGGCCTGCCGAAGTCGCGCGTAGGTGATAGAAATGATCCGGATGTGAATATATTTTATGAAACGTTACAAAGTATTGCGATGTGCGTGTCAAACAATGTAACGCGTCTGGCACGCCTTATGCTTTGCTGATGGCGGTGCGCATCCCCTGGGTGCGACGCTTTTCTTCGAAACATAAGGAGCAGGATCATGAGCATGCTTGTCAAGAAGGCGCAGGCCCGCGCCGAAGCCGGTTTCACCCTCATCGAACTGATGATCGTCATTGCCATCATCGGCATTTTGGCGGCCATCGCTATTCCGCAGTATGAAAAATATATCTCAACATCGCAGGCTACTGCTGTGCAGCAGAACTTTTCCAGTGCTGTGCATGCTGCACAGGCCGCTATGGCAGCATCAGAAGCTGGGCAAACCACCATTATTGCAACAGTGGGAGGTACTGCTGTAGCAGCAGGCGCTAATGCGCCGGTGCTAAATCCGATGACTGTGGACCCTGTTGCCGGACAGGGTGCTAATTTTGCATTCACAAATGTTACCTCTCCCGCACCTGGAAGTATTGGTGTGGACACGGGAACTGTAGGCCCAGGTGCGGCACAGGTGGCACAAACAGTTAATGTTCTTACAGGAACAGACACTGTTGGAACAGACATGATGAATGCCATTAACGCCGTATTTCCAGGCGCTTGCAACACTACAGACTGCAAAGTCGTTATTGGCGTAAATGGTTCGACAACAGCAGCCCCGTAATGATCAGTTAATCGCGGGATAATGTAGCGACTGTAAAACAGAGAGCATCTTGTTCGATGCTCTCGGCTTCTAAGCAGAAAACATCACAAACTGTGATGTATAACAGAGGGCATCTAGTTCCGGTGCCCTCGATTATGCAAAGCCTAATCAATAGCCATAGCCCTACAACGAGAACGAGCGTCGCACCGTCTCATCAGGCTGCTTTAATACCGGCCTGAACCGCTGGAGCGCAGAGAGGGGAAACACCCATGAAAAACCACTTACCTGCATCCGCCTTCACCCGCATCGAGCGCATGAGGGTCACCGCCATCACCGCCATTCCAGCGGCGGTCGCCA
>NZ_JABBDR010000059.1 GCF_018854495.1 Acidithiobacillus ferruginosus | reverse complement strand
GGCAGGGTAGTGTGGTTGGCCTTGCACCATCCACCATTTCAGTTTTCCCTGTGACGTGTCGTTATCCTTTCTAAGAAGAAGCGGGAGAAAAGTGTTATGCAGCAGGTACCCCAAAAGTCAGCACAGGATTTTTCTACAGCAGTACCGTATGTTACGTCCGATGGCCTTGTCTTTCTGGGACTGGAGGGGGTAGAAAAATATATACGTCAGATTCGACGGGCGCTGGAGCGTCGGGACTTCGCCGCGAAGCAGCGCGCGATGGAGAGGGTCCAGCAGGTCGTACAGCATTTGTTGGTCACACTGGGCGATAATCCCCCATCCCCCCACCTGCGGCGCCTCGATAGTCTCTATCGGTACCTTTTGCTGAAACTGGCGCATGTCAATTTATTCAATGATGTGCAGGAGATTGCGGAATGTAATCCGATTATTGGCGACTTGCGTTTGGAATGGTCGGCAATCTTCCATCCTTCCGAACGGAACGATTTGCGCAGACTGAGCCAAGTCGATTTTGCAAGATTTTTACTTGGCTGAACGACAAGGATCGAGTATATAAGCGTTAGGTACAAGGTCAGTTCTCTCGGATATCGACAGGCAAGGAAGCCATGGCAGAAGAAAAGAAGCCGGGGAAAAGCAAGCGGGTGATCATCGTCATCATTGCGATTGTGGTGTTGCTCATCGCCGGAGCAGGGGGCACCTGGTGGTTTATCCTGCGCCCCGTAACTGCACCCTCGCCTGCACAAATCGCCAAAGAAAAGTTGCAGAATACCAAATTTATCAATCTCGGTTCTTTTGTCACCAATCTGCAGAGTAGTAACGGCAGCACGCATTATATTCAGGTACAGATACAGCTGAAAACCTATAATTCTGTCGTCGAAACTACAGTAAAATCTTTTATGCCAGAAATTCGTAATGGTATTTTGATGCTGCTCAGCGCCCAGAATGCTGACAAGGTCAGTGAGCCTGCGGTGCGTGATCAGTTGCTGCAAGAGATAAAGCGGCAAGCGAATAATACGCTGGAGACTGACGGTGGGGTAGTGAAATCGCCCCCGACAGAGAAAAATCCGCCCATTGCTGCCGTTTACTTTTCCAGCTTCGTTGTCCAGTAAGTAGATGATGA
>NZ_JABBDR010000058.1 GCF_018854495.1 Acidithiobacillus ferruginosus | reverse complement strand
ATTTCCGCACCCCAGCCGCTGCCTGTTGCTGCCCGTCAGTGGTGGCCCGCCGGAGCCCGCGATTATCCCGGAGGACCGCCGATGTCGGCCTTCTGTCGGGCGGGCGGCGTCGCACCAGCAGAGATGCACTTCCTGACCCTGAACGCACCTGTCCAACCCTGCATAGTGACCTGGGGCGCCGGACCCGATGTGCTGATTCTGGGTGACGCCGATGCCGCGACGATCCATCGCCTTGTCGCGGAGCAGGGCGTCGCGTTGCATCGAGCGCAGGCTATCTTCGCCCCTGCCAGTCTGGGCAATACGGAAAGAGCGGCGCTGGCGGCTGCCGCAGCACAGGCGCGGGTCTTTTATCTGGGTGAGGGCAAGCCGGGCACATGGATCTGGCAGGCCGGGCGCTTACGTCATGCCCTGCCGCCACCGCCCGCCTACTGGCAACCCGGCGCCTGAACGCGGACGCTTGCACGGGCCGGTCGCTGCCGTTTCCTGGGTGATATGCTATATTCCGGCTTCGTCACATTCGAACGGGTTCTGGAGGCGATGTGCAAGAGTTGCTGGGATTGTTCAAGTTAGGCGGATTTGTTCTGCCGATTCTCATTTTGGCGGCAATCGTCGCTTTGGCCATCGCCGGTAATCGTCTCTGGGTCTTGCGGCGGGGACGTATCGCACCGCGTGATCTCGCATCACGGGTCGGGGAACTGGTGGACGCGGGCAAGGTGCAACAGGCCGTCAAGGTGCTGTATGAAAACGACACGCCCCTGGCCAGGATGATGTTGGTGGCGCTCCAGAGCGCGGGACAGCCGCGCGACGTGATCAAGGAGTCGGTGGAAGAGACCGGCCGTCATGAAGTGGCGCATCTCGATCGTTACCTCAACTTTCTGGGTAGTATCGCCGGTGTGGCGCCCTTGCTGGGTCTGCTTGGAACCGTGTTCGGCATCATGCATGCCTTTGCGGCTATCGGCATGGTGGGCGCGGGCGATCCCAAGGCGTTGGCGAGCGGCATCGCCGAGGCGCTCATCACCACCGCCAGCGGTCTTATCGTCGCCATCCCCAGCCTGATGTTCTATCGCTATTTCAAAGGGCAGGTCGATACGCTGGTGTTGTCCCTCGAAAAAGAGGCGCTGAAGCTGGTGAATCAGATAGCCGCGGGGGCGGAAAAATGAATCTGCGTCAGCGGGTGAGCGAAGAGCCGGAGATCAATGTGATCTCCATGGTCGATATCGTGCTGGTGCTGCTGCTGTTCTTCATGGTCACCAGCAGCTTTGTGCATCAGTCCCATCTCTCCATGGAACTGCCCAAAGCCCAGCAGGCCACCGCCGGTGAGCCGAAAACCCCTATCACCATCGACCTCAGCGCGGCGGGGCAGGTGCGTATGAACAAGCAGGTGGTGCCCATGTCCGATCTGGCTGGGCAACTCAAAGCGCTTGCCGCCAAAGATCCGGAACGGGTGATCGTCCTGCGCGCGGACAAAAATACCACGCAGCAGTACGTCATCGATGTACTGGACGCGGCGCAGGAAGCGGGCCTGACCCGGATCAGTTTCGCAACCCTGAGCAATCACTGATCCGTGCGGCTGGAAGGGCGTTCCTTACGCGTGGTGGCCGCACTCGCGGCTTATATCATCAAAGGTATGGCCCTCAGTGTGCGCTGGCACGAGGAGGGGGATGCCAGCGTACGCGCCCTGATCGAGGCCGGACAGCCTTTCCTGCTGGCCTTCTGGCATGGGCGGGGTGTTATGGTCGCCCATGCCTACTGGCGAGTGGGCGGACGTAAGATAAAAATCCTTGTCAGCGAACATCGGGATGGCGAACTGATTGCTGCCACCATGGCACACTGGGGTTATGGTGCGGTGCGCGGGTCGACCCGGCGCGGGGCGGTCAAGGGCGCACGAGGGATGCTGCGGGCCGCCCATGCGGGGTACGACCTGGCCATCTCCCCCGATGGTCCGCGCGGTCCCCGCGAAGTGCTGCAAGAGGGCGTTATCGAATTGGCGCGCATTTCCGGTCTGCCCATCGTGCCGGTCACCTATTCGGCACGCTGGGCGAAACGCTTTGCCAGTTGGGATGGTTTTCTGCTGCCCCTGCCGGGCGCGCGCGGGGTGATCCTCTGGGGCGAACCGCTGCGGATCCCGCGCGACGCCAATACGGATACCCTGATCGCTTTGCAGCAGGCGCTTGAGGCTGAGATGATTGCGCTACGGCAACGCGCTGATGCCATGGTTGGCCGGACAGAACCGACAGGCGGGACATCATGACGTATTACGAAAGCGGTCTGCTGCGCGCGCGCTGGGCAAGCTGGCAGGATGCGCGCGCCGGGCGAACGGCGCAGGCCAACGCCCGCTGGGGCTGGATCAAGGCCCCTGGCGAGCGCGGTCCGATCCTGTGGATGCAGAGCTTCAGCGACGCTGACCAGCAAAGACTGGGTATCGAGCTGGCGAAAGCCATGGCCGAAAAGCGCCGCGACCTGCGCATGGTGATGACCTTCGAGACCGAGTACCCGGCCCTTCTGGAGCAACACACCGAAGGTGCCGAGCGGCTCGGCTATGGTTTCGGACCCTGCGACCATCCCCAGGCGGTGGGGCGGATGCTGGAACGGCTGATGCCCCTGCGTTATCTGGCACTGGGCCGGGCCCCCAGACCACGGCTCGCCGCCGCCCTGGGCCGGGGAAAGATACCCGCCGTGCTGATGGCGGCTGATCCCGGACTGCAGATTCCGGCGCCGCTGGAGGCGGTCTACCCGCGGGATGCGCGCCAGGCCGGGGCCTGGGCCGGGCGTGGTGTTACCGAAGCCGTTCAGGAACCCGTGGACTTCGCCACCCTGTTCACCATCGCCCAGGTAGACCCCAACTTCCGGGCGATGATCAGTGGTACCGACGAGGGCTTGCTGTGGTGGGCGCAAGGGCTGAGCGCCGCCCAATGGGCCGGATGGCGGCGGGCCTGGGCCGCTTCGTCCCTGTCCCGGCACGGCTTACTGTTTCTGGGCGGTACCGGCGCGCCTGCGGATCTGCCCAGGCTGTCCGCTTGGCAGCGCACGCCCTTGCCCGCCGGAGCCGTAGTCGTCGCCGATGATGATCGCTGGTATCCGGCCTTGTCCGCCGCGGCGCAGGCGGTGCATCTGCAGATAGCCTCCCCGATGTTGCAGTGGCAGGTTTATGCAGGCTCCCGGCCCATCAGCGTCAGCCCCGGCGTGACCCTGAATGCGGCCGAACAAGTGTACGCGGACACTATCCTCACCCTGGAGGACCCAGCGAAAATTCTCGACTACTGGCAGGCCCTGCGCGGGGATGCGATGGCCGCCCGCCAGCGCGGCGACACCACCCGGCGCATTTTCTGGCAGGAACGCCGTCACGCGGGCGAACGCCTGCCGGAGTTTTTGCAGCGGGTTTTTGACTGGTGACCCTCCGCCAGACCCTGGAGCAGCAATGGCAGGAGGGCGGGCCGCTGGCCACCGCCTTGCGGCCTCTAGGGGCGCTGACCGGCAAGGTGGCGCAATGGCGGCGGCGGCACATACGGGGCAGGGCGGCGAGCATCCCCACCATTGTCGTCGGTAATCTGGCCGTAGGGGGCAGCGGCAAAACGCCCCTGGTGGCGGCGCTGGCGCGGCAACTCACCGTAGCGGGCTGGCGGGTGGCCATCATCAGCCGTGGCTACGGTGCCCGGCCCCCGCACTGGCCCTATCGGGTGCAACGCGACGACAGCCCCCAACAGACAGGGGATGAGCCCTTGTTGCTGGCGCAGGAACAGGAGCGAACGCAAGCGGTCTACCTATGTCCCGACCGCCATCGCGCCATCACCGCGGCGGCGGCGGATGGTTATAACCTCGCGCTACTCGATGACGGCTTCCAGCACCTCGCCCTGCAGCCCAGCCTGCGTCTGCTGGTGTTCTCCGGCCCACGCCCTTTGGGTAATGGCCATTGCCTCCCTGCCGGCCCTCTGCGCGAGTGCCCGGACGCCATGCTCCATGCCGATGCCTTGCTCATGGATGCCGCCGCAGCAGCAGCCATCCCGGAGCGCAACGGGCCCCCCCGTTTTCTTTTCCGCATCCAGCCCAAAGACCTCGTAGCGGTGAATGACCCCACGCGTACCCGCAGCCTCGACAGCCTGCAAGGGCAGCGGGTGACTGCGGTCACCGGCATCGCCCGCCCGCAGCGTTTTGTTGCAAGCCTGGAGGGCCTGGGCGCCATTCCCGCCTCCCGATTTTTCCCCGACCACCACCCCTTTTGCGCGAGCGACATTGCCCATTTGCCCCGCCCCCTCGTCATGACCGCCAAGGATGCCGTAAAATGCCGGGAGTTCGCGCAGACCGAAGACTGGACCCTGCGCATCGAAGCGGAGCTGGAGCCATCCTTTCCGCCCTGGCTGGAGCAATCATTGCTGCCCTGGAGAAGCTGATGAGTATCGACCACCGCCTGCTGGACCTGCTTGCCTGCCCGCAATGCAAGGGCAGTCTGCAACCCTGTGCCCAGCGTCAGGCCCTCTGCTGTCCGCGTTGCCATCTGCAATATCCCATCCGCGACGACATCCCGGTGCTGCTCATTGACGAGGCCAAGCCCTACGAGGACAAGCCCGCGTGAGCTTCTGCGTCCTGATTCCCGCCCGGCTGGCCTCTAGCCGTCTGCCGCGCAAGGTGTTGCTGGACGTGGGCGGCATCCCCATGATCGAGCAGGTGCGGCGGCGTGCGCTGGAAAGCGGTGCCGCGCAGGTGGTGGTGGCCGCCGACCACCCCGAAGTGGTGGATTGCATCCGCAGCTATGGCGGTGAAGCCCTGTTGACCGCCGCGGAGCATGTCTGCGGCACCGAGCGCCTGGCGGAAGCGGCGCGTCTGCTGGAACTGGCCGATGACGCCATTATCGTCAATCTGCAGGGTGACGAGCCGGGCATGACGCCCGCCCTGTTGCACGCCACCGCCCAACTGCTGCTGGATCATCCGCAGCGGCAGATGGCCACCGCCGCCGTCCCCATTACCCACTGGGATGAGCTGGCCGATCCCCACGCGGTCAAACTGGTGCTCAATGCCGAAGGCTGCGCCCGGTACTTTTCTCGCGCCCCTATTCCCTGGGATCGCAGCCGTTTCCCCCTGAGCAGCGGGCAGACTTTGCCGCAAACCCCGGGCATCTGGTGGCGGCATCTTGGTCTCTACGCCTACCGCAATGCCTTTTTGCAGGACTATGCCGCGTGGCCCGCCAGTCCTCTGGAAAATATCGAGTCGCTGGAGCAGATGCGGGCGTTGGAGCGCGGCGTGCAGATTGCGGTATATTGCGCGGCAGAAGCGCCCGCGGCGGGTGTGGACACCGCCGCCGACCTTGACCGCGTGCGCGACCTTTTTCCCTGATCATCCACAAGGAGTTTTTGCATGGACCTGAAAAAAATCCCGGCCGGCCAGTCACTGCCGGATGACATCAATGTCGTGATCGAGGTACCCCAGGGTTCCTCCGTCAAATATGAACTGGACAAAGAATCCGGCGCCATCGTGGTCGATCGTTTCCTTTTCACCGCCATGCACTACCCGCTCAATTACGGATTCATCCCCAACACCCTGTCCGACGATGGTGACCCCACCGATTGTCTGGTTCTGGCACCGCAGCCCGTCGCTCCCGGCGCCGTGATCCGCGCCCGTCCGGTCGGCGTACTGATGATGGAAGACGAGAAGGGCATCGATGCCAAGATCGTCGCCGTCCCCCACGACAAGGTCGCCGCCGGTTACTCCGCTATCCGGGATGTCAGTGATCTGCCCGAGCCACTGTGCAACCAGATCCGCCATTTCTTCGAGCATTACAAGGACCTGGAGCCCGGCAAGTGGGTCAAACTCAAGGACTGGGCCAGCGTGGCCGAGGCCCGCAGGATCATCGAAGCGGACGCCGCGCGCTACGCCTGAAGGTCTTGCCGCCCTGCGGCGAAGCAGGCAGACTGAGGGCGACTCGCTTATGCAGGAGAGCCCCATGTCTGCATCACCGCTGGCGCTGAAATCCCCCCTATCGACGTCCCTCAAGCCGTCCGCCTTTGCCGGACTGCAGCCCGACGAGCCCCTCTGGAAAAGGGTCCCCAGTCGCGACGATGCCGGCCATCTCCTCTCCGATTTCCGCATGATCTTCCCCGGACTCCGCCAGAAAAGCGGTATTCGCCAGCAACACACCCTGCGTATTATTAATGCCGTATTGCACCATTACGGCTCCTGGGTGGTATTTGCCGATCTCAATATGCGCACGAATTTATTGTGGGTCAGCATCCGCCCGCGTCCTGGTTTAACGCTGGAAATTCCCGCAGCGATTAAAACGCTGGTGCCGGAGGCGTTATTATTGGCGCCCTATTGGCGGCGGTAATGGGTAGCCATTATGGCTGGATCATCCGGGCGCGCACTTGATCCAAGAGTCTGGCGGGGTGCTGTGAGTTGCTTGGCTATTTCCGTCCGGAAAATTTTAGGCTGTCCTAAATTTTTAGGCAATGGTCAGTATTGTGTAGATACAGTATGTTGATTGTTGCCCCTGTTGTGTTAGGCAATGTGCATATGGTAGCGTTGTGGAATCTAAATTATGTTAGCTACTCATATGCGAATCAGGGAAGCATACGAATCCGACACTCAGAATATCGCGCAGTTGCACGCAGCGAGTTGGCGCAGCGCCTATCGCGGAATGCTTAGTGATGCTTATCTTGATGGAGAAGTCGAAGCCGAACGCTTGACCCTGTGGCGTAAGCGTTTTAGTCAGCTACCGTCGAATCAGCGCGTAATCGTTGCAGAGTCCGCAGGTGAAATTGCTGGCTTCGCTTGCGCCTATGGCAGCGATGATCCACTCTGGGGAACCCTGCTAGAAAATATTCATGTCAGCCAAACACACAAACGTCAAGGTGTTGGTGCAAAGCTCATGCGTGCGGTGGCATCTTGGTCAGCGCAGACGCATGCCGGCCACGGAATTTATCTGTGGGTTCTCAAACTCAATCTTGGTGCCCAAATGTTCTACGAGCGGCTTGGTGCGGAAAACGTCGGTAGCGACATATGGATACCACCCGACGGAGGTGCTATTCCGAAGTTTCGGTTCGCTTGGCGACAGGCCGAAGCGCTTTTGTCCGCCGTGGCTAACTTCTCATTCAACGGGACGCCTGACGGCGCCCGATAATTTGAACGTTGGGCCACACTATGAGCCATATCTCTAGCGTTTGACCGGACTACGGCAATGCCGTATACATGAATACATGTTCACGGTTATCGAAACTCCTACGTTTGTCCGCCTCGCTAACGACTGTTGGAGCGATGAAAATCGAACCGCCTTTATCACGTTCATCGCCGGAAACCCAGATGCTGGTGATGTCGTGCCTGGGTCGGGAGGTGTGAGAAAGGTCCGATGGGGAAGTGCTGGCCTGGCAAGCGCGGTGGGGTGCGAGTTATTTACTTCAATCGCCTCGCCGATGGAGAAATCTGGTTGCTGCTGGTTTACGGAAAATCTGTGCGCGACAACATCCCGGCGCATGTGCTCCGGCAGATCAAAGAGGAGATTGAAAATGCGTAAAGCCAAACAAAAGTCTGTGGGCCGCCAGCCCAAAATTGACATTAGTGCTGAACTGCTAGCGTCGGTGCGCGAAATGAAGGCGGGCATTCGTGCCCGTGTTCATTGCCCCGAGATTTCTGCAGTCGCTCATGCCCGCTTGGCATCTGGTCTTTCTCAAACCGCCTTTGCTGCGCTGCTTGGAGTTTCTGTGCGCACACTCCAAGACTGGGAACAGGGTCGCCGGGAGCCGTCAGGCGCGGCAAAAACGCTCTTCCGCGTCGCAGAACGCCACCCCGAAGTTCTGCAAGAACTTGCTGCGTAAAATCGTGCGGCCCAACCCTGCGGTCGAGCGGACCTCGTGCATAACGCCGCGTGAGGCCGCTCACCTAACACGTGTGTGCCGGGCATGGCGCGTTACTTCATAGGTGCGAGTCCTGGGGCCGGGTTTTCGCAGAGCCGAAGGCAAGGAGAAGGACAAGGGCGCTCGCGGGCCGCGGCTGAGCTTGGGCGTTGGGCATTCTCATGGCTAGCTGCTAAACTTGACGCATGGCACCTACTATTTTCCGTCAAGGGGCATTTCGCTTTTTCTTTTTTTCACGCGAAGAACCGAGAATACACGTCCATGTTACTCATACCGATGGTGAAGCCAAATTTTGGTTGGAGCCAGAAATTGAGTTGGCATTAAACCAAGGGCTTTCTCAAAAACAGGTCGGCGAGGCGTTGGCTCTGGTTCATGCCCATCACGAGGAGATCATCCATGCCTGGCATAGCCACTTCGGAAATTGAAGTTTCGTTGGTATCAAGCAAGGGCTTCTGGCTACTTGTGGACAACGATGAACTTTTTGTCTCATATGCTGAGTTTCCGTGGTTCAAACACGCCACGGTTGAGCAAATCACCACGGTTGAGTTGCTGTCCCCCAATCATCTTTATTGGCCCATGCTAGATGTCGACCTTGCGGTTGAGTCTATCCGCAACCCCGCTTCGTTCCCATTGATTTCCAAGTCCAATCCATCATTCCAGCAGACGCGCTAAAGCGTGCCGCTGGATTCACCCGTGTGCGCCGGGCATGGCACATAGCTATCCAGGTGCGAGTCCTGGGGCCGGGTTTTCGCAGAGCCGAAGGCAAGGAGAAGGACAAGGGCGTTCGCGAGGCTGGGTCCGGCGTCTGTCAAGGTAGTTGTCGCGTCTCCCATTTTTTAAGCGGCCATTTTATCCTGCCGCTGCGGGTTCA
>NZ_JABBDR010000057.1 GCF_018854495.1 Acidithiobacillus ferruginosus | reverse complement strand
ACATCCACCAGGTCCGCCACCACGGCGCTGGCTGTGGGATCACCGCCCGCACCGCGTCCATAATAAAGGCTCTGCCCCGCCGCATCGCTCTCCACCAGAATCGCGTTGAAGGGTCCCTCCACATTGGCCAGCAGATGGCTATGGGGAATCAGGGTCGGATGTACCCGCAACTCGACGCCATCCGCGCGGCGCCGCGCGATACCCAGCAACTTGATGCGATAGCCTAGCTCGGCGGCATAGACCACATCGGTCCGTTCCAGCGCACGGATGCCTTCCACATGACAATGGGCGAAATCCACCGGAATACCGAAAGCAATGGACGCCATCAAGGTAATCTTGTGCGCGGCATCGCCGCCATCCACATCCAGCCCCGGATCGGCCTCGGCATAACCCAGCCGCTGCGCCTCCGCCAGGGCCTGCTGAAAGTCCCAGCCCTCGCGGAACATCTGGGAGAGGATATAGTTGCTGGTGCCATTGATAATGCCCGCCAGCCACTGAATCCGGTTGCCCGCCAGCCCCTCGCGGATCGCCTTGATGATGGGAATGGCACCCGCCACCGCCGCCTCGAAGGCAACCATCACCCCTCGCGCCTGCGCCGCCGCGAAAATCTCGTTGCCATGCTCGGCCAGCAGAGCCTTGTTGGCGGTCACCACATGTTTACCCGCCGCGACAGCCGCCATCAGCAGGCTCAGGGCAGGCTCCTGCCCACCCATCACTTCGACGATCACATCCACCTCGGGATCACGCACCACCGCCCAGGGATCGCTGCTGATCCGCGCATCCAGCCCCAATCCTTCCAAACGCGTCGGATTACGCACCGCCGCATGGACCACCCGCAGCTCCCGCCCGACCCGACGGCTGATTTCTTCCGCATTGCGCTTCAGCACCCGCACCGTTCCCTGGCCGACAGTGCCCATGCCAAGAATACCGATCCGTACCGGCGCCATATCGTCCGCCATTACAGATCCTCACGAAACATGTGTTTAATGCCGCGAATAGCCTGACGGGTGCGGTGTTCATTCTCCACCAGCCCGAACCGCACATATTCGTCGCCCAGGTCACCGAAACCGATCCCCGGACTTACCGCCACCCTGGCCCGCTCCAGCACCAGCTTGGAGAATTCCAGTGAGCCCATCCGGCGCAGCGATTCAGGAATCCGCGCCCAGACGAACATGGTCGCCTTGGGCTTGTCGACTGCCCAGCCCGCGGCGTCCAGCCCCTCGCAGAGCACGTCGCGGCGCTGCTCGTACATCAGGCGGATGTCTTCGACACAGTCCTGCGGCCCTTCCAGCGCGGTGATGGCTGCCACCTGAATCGGGGTAAAGGTGCCATAATCCAGATAGCTCTTCATCCGCGCCAGGGCGCCCACCAGTTTCGGGTTTCCCACCGCAAAACCCACCCGCCAGCCGGGCATGTTGTAGCTCTTGGAGAGGGTGAAGAACTCGACGCCCACGTCCTTGGCCCCTGGCACCTGCAAAAAGCTCGGCGCTTTATAGCCATCAAAGACGATATCCGCATAGGCCAGATCATGCACCACCCAAATACGGTGCTCCTTGGCAAATGCCACGATCCGCGCGAAAAAGTCCAGATCCACGACCGCCGCCGTCGGATTGTGGGGGAAGTTGATCACCAGCATCTTCGGCTTCGGCCACGCCGCCCTGACCGCTTTTTCCAGTTCTTCGAAAAAATCCACCCCCGGTAGCATCGGTACATGGCGCACATCGGCACCCGCTATCACGAAACCGTAGGGATGGATGGGGTAAGTCGGGCTGGGCACCAGCACCGTATCGCCGGGGCCCACGGTCGCCAGTGCCAGGTGGGCGATGCCCTCCTTGGAACCGATGGTGACGATGGCCTCGGACTCGGGATCGAGCTGCACACCGTAACGGCGCTCATACCAGGTCGTAATGGCGCGGCGCAGGCGGGGAATGCCGCGCGACACGCTGTAGCGATGGGTGTCACCCCGTTGTGCCGTTTCACAGAGCTTATCGACGATGTACTGCGGCGTGGGCTGGTCGGGGTTCCCCATACCAAAGTCGATGATATCCTCGCCCCGCTTGCGGGCCTGATTCTTGAGGTCCGTAACGATGTTAAACACGTAGGGGGGCAGACGACGGATACGTTCAAAGTCACTGTTCATGTGGCGTGGGCCTTCAGGGTTGTAGCGAATGCCGAAACCGATGAACAATAGAGAGGCGACGCGGGCCTGTCAATCCGCGCAGGGGAAGAATCTCATGAAATTACATCTGCAACGCGACGCCCATCGCAATGTGATCCATGCCTACGGGCCGCAGGGCATCGTCATCCACGGCGAAAATTACGGACAGGGGCTGCTGGTCGGCGCCGAGTGGCTGCACAGTCCCTGGGGGCCGGAACATGCCGACGCCCTTGAACTCGCGCACTTTGACGAGGTCGTGCCACGCCGGCCCGATATCGTGCTGCTGGGCACCGGCAAGCATCAGCATTTTCCGCTGGAGTTGCTGCGTGCCCTGCGCGCCGCCGGACTGGCGGTGGAGGTGATGGACACCAGCGCAGCCTGCCGCACCTACAACATCCTGCTGGCCGAAGATCGCATGGTCATCGCTGCACTGTTGCCACCCGCAGCCTGAAATCTGCGGAATCGGCCAGGCATCAACCGAACAGGCCCTCGGGTGCCAACCCTTCCGCTTCGATGCGATGGCGCAACACCAGCAGCGCTTCCACCTGAATCTGGCGCACCCGCTCCCGGGTAATGCCGAGGCGGGAGCCCACCTCTTCCAACGTCGCCCCGTCCGTACCGTCCAGACCGAAGCGCCAGAGCAGCACGAGGCGATGTTTTTCGGTCATGGTCGCAATCCACTGGTGCACCTGCCGAGAAAGATTCTGGTTCTCCAGCCGCTGTTCCACGCCTACCGCGTTGGTATCTGCCACCAGATCGGCCAGGGAACGATCCGACCCCCTGCCGTAGGGCATATCCAGGCTTGTCACCCGGCCATCCATCTCCAGGCACTCGCGGACCGCGTCGACGGAACGATCCAAAGCTTCTGCCACCTCTTCCGGCGTCGGGTCCCGCTGCAGAGTTTGTGCGAGACAGCGGGTGACGCGCAGCACAGCGCTGAGTTCCTTCATCACGTGAATGGGCAGACGGATGGTGCGGGTCTGATTCATCAGCGCTCGCTCGATATTCTGACGAATCCACCAGGTCGCATAGGTAGAGAAGCGAAAGCCGCGCTCCGGATCAAATTTCTCCACCGCCCGGATCAGCCCGAGGTTGCCCTCTTCGATCAGGTCCAGAAGTGGCAGGCCCCGGTTGAGGTAGTGTCGCGCCACCTTTACTACCAGGCGGAGATTGCTCTCTATCATGGTGCAGCGCGCCGCCTGATCGCCAGCCTGCACCAGGCGCCCCAGGGTCACTTCCTGCTCCGCTGTCAGCAGCGGGCTGTGCCCGATCTCCCGAAGATAACAGCGGGTGGCATCCCAGTCGGGCGCCTCACCGAAATCTTCCGCTCCATCGATCTTTTCCGGAGCATCCTCGTCCTGTTCTGACATCGAGGATGCATCTGGAAAACCCCCGTCCTCATCCTCGTCTCCGATCGCGTTTATCATCCGCACATTCTCCTGGGGCCACAGAAACGGTTCCCGCTAGCAAGGGGACAAAATGGCAACTGCCCAGCGCAATCACCCGCGCAGAGCTCCCATCCCAATGACTGACCTGCAAATGCTGCCCCCCCCCCTCCTCCA